>DASPMF010000048.1:0-5586 GCA_035627155.1 Burkholderiales bacterium
CGTCGAAGCCTCCGTCGTGGTCGAAATGGCATGCCTGTGGTCCCTGTTCATCCTGTGCGGGTTGCGGCAGGTGGCGCAGCGCCGTTCCGGCGGCAGGGACGCGCCGGCATGGGCGCAGCGCGCCGTCACCATCCTCGTGCCGGCCGCGGTGACCGGCCTCGTTGTCCATTTGTTCAGCCTCGGCAGCGGCGTGGCCGGCGAGATGGAGAAGGGGATCGTGGTGGGCGGCGCCGCGGGTATCCTGTTCCAGCACTATTTCGAGCTGCGCAAGCGCGCCTTCTCGCCGGCGCTGGTGGAGGCGCGGCTGCAGGCGTTGCAGGCGCGCATCCGGCCGCATTTCCTGTTCAACAGCCTGAATGCCGCCTTGTCGCTGGTGCGCACCGAGCCGCGCCAGGCGGAGAACACGCTGGAAGACCTGGCCGACCTGTTCCGCGTGCTGATGAGCGATCCGCGCAGCATGACTTCGCTGGACAACGAGATCCGCCTCTGCCGCCAGTACCTGTCGATCGAAAAGATCCGCCTGGGGGCGCGCATGCAGCTCACTTGGGACATGGCCGGCGTAGACGACGAGGTGTTGCGGCGCGCCCAGGTGCCGGTCCTGCTGCTGCAGCCGCTGGTGGAAAACGCGGTGCACTACGGTGTCGAGCCGGCGCTGGCGCCGGTACCGGTGAGGATCGTCGTCGCACGTTCGCTGGACAAGATCGAGATCATCGTGACCAATCCTTTCCACGCCAATGCGCCCGGCGGGCCCGGCAACCACATGGCGCTGGAGAATATCCGCGAACGCCTGAAGCTGCTCTATGACGTCGAGGCGCAGCTCACGACAGCGGTCGCGGCCGATGTGTTCGAGGCCCGGCTTCGTTTCCCCTATGTCAAAGGTGCCGCATGACACTCCGCCTGCTGATTGTTGACGACGAGGCGCCGGCGCGCGCGCGCATGAAGACGCTGTTGTCGGATATCGCCGGCGAGTGCCCGCACCAGCTGGTGGGTGAAGCCGCGGGCGCGCAGCAGGCGCTGGACACGGTCGCCCTCGCCGCCCCGGACATCGTGCTGCTCGATGTGCAGATGCCCGGCATGACCGGCCTCGAACTGGCGGCCTGCTTCATGAAGACGCCGTCGCCACCGGCCGTCATCTTCGTGACTGCCTACGACGAATATGCGCTCAAGGCTTTCGAGGTGCATGCGCTTGACTACCTGCTCAAGCCGGTGCGGGCATCCCGGCTGGCCGAGGCGCTGCAGCGTGCCGCTGCGCTGCGCGCGACGCAGGGGCCGGCCATTGCAGCGGCGGCGAAATCGGCGCCGGAGGCGCGCCGCAATTTCTCTGTGCAGGAGCGCGGACGCGTGCTGCTCGTGCCGGTGGGCGAAGTGATTTACCTGAAGGCCGAACTGAAATACGTCACGCTGCGCACGCGCGGCCGCGAGTACCTGATCGAAGAGTCGCTGACCTCGATCGAGGACGAGCTGGGGGAGCTGTTTGTGCGCGTGCATCGCAAGGCGCTGGTGGCCCGCGGGGCCATTGTCGGGGTTGAACGTGGCACGGTGGCGGTCGATGGCGAGGGAGATGCGGATCGCGCGCAGGAGTCCTGGCAAGTGATCCTGCGCGACCTCGACGAGCGCCTGCCGATTTCTCGGCGCCAGTGGCCGGTGGTGAAGGCGCTCGTCAAGTAGGTCATTCAGCCGGTATTGCGCAGTCCCGCGGCGATGCCGTTGATCGAGAGGTGGATGCCCCGCCGCACGCGCTCGTCCAGCGTGCGTCCTTCCGCGCTGGTGCTGCGGTGGCGCTTGATCAGTTCCACCTGGAGGTGGTTCAGCGGATCGAGGTAGGCAAAGCGGTTCTTGATCGAGCGGGCCAGCAACGGATTGCCCGACAGCCGCTCGCGGGCGCCGGTAATCACCGCCAGACAGGTCGTGGTGCGCTCGTGTTCCTCCACGATGCGCTTGAAGATGCTGTTGCGCAGCTTCTTGTCCGCCACCAGCTCCGCATAGCGCGAGGCGACCGCGAGATCGGTCTTGGCCAGCACCATGTCCATGTTCGAGAGCAGGGTGGCGAAGAACGGCCACTCCTTGAACATGTCGCGCAGGATGGCGGCGCGCTTCTTGTATTCCTTCGCATCGTCGATGTCGTGCAGCCAGGAGGACACGGCGCTGCCGAATCCGTACCAGCCGGGCAGCAGCAGGCGGCACTGGCCCCAGGAAAAGCCCCAGGGAATGGCGCGCAGGTCTTCGATGCGGCGCGTGGACTTGCGCGAGGCGGGACGCGAGCCGATGTTGAGCTCGGCGATCTCGGCGATCGGGGTGGCGGAGAAGAAGTAATCGGTGAATCCGGGCGTGTCGTACACGAGGCTGCGGTAGCTGCGGTAGGCATGCTCCGACAATGCCTCCATCACGCTCTCGTAGGCGGCCAGCTTCTTGGCGCGCCTGCCTTCGGCGGCGTGCGGCATGAGGCTGGCTTCCAGCGTGGCGGCGACGAGCAGTTCCAGGTTGCGGCGCCCGATCTCCGGGTTGGAGAATTTCGAGGCGATGATTTCGCCCTGTTCGGTCAGGCGGATCTGGCCGTTGACGGTGCCCGCGGGTTGCGCCAGGATCGCGTCGTAGCTCGGGCCGCCGCCGCGCCCGACCGTGCCGCCGCGGCCGTGGAACAGCCGCAGCCGGACACCGGCGCGGTCGAACAATTCCACCAGCCGGACTTCCGCCTTGTACAGCTCCCAGTTCGACGTGAGGAAGCCGCCGTCCTTGTTGGAGTCGGAATAGCCGAGCATCACTTCCTGCAGGTCGCCCTGGTTGGCGACGAGATGGCGCACCTGCGGCAGGGACATGAAGCGTTCCATGATGTCGGGCGCGCAGCGCAGGTCTGGAATGGTTTCGAACAGCGGGATCACCATCAGTTCGTTGCGCGCATTCGTCACCTGGCCGGATTCCTCGTCCCACTCGAGGTGCAGCAGGCCGGTTTCCTTTTGCAGGAGCAGCACTTCCAGCAGGTCGGACACGGTTTCCGTGTGCGAAATGATGTAATTGCGGATCGCCCGCCCGCCGTAGCGCCGGCGGATCTCGCGCGCTGTGCGCAGGATGGTCAGCTCGGACTCGGTCTCGGCGGAATAGGCGAGGTACGGCGAGTACAGCAGCCGCGGCCGGGCGAGCTCGTCGAGCAGGAGCGCGACCTTTTCTTCTTCCGGCAGCGCAGCGTAATCCTTTTCCATGCTGGCGCGCAGGAACAGTTCGGCGAGTACGCGCTCATGCACATCGGAGCTCTGGCGCATGTCCAGCGTGGCCAGGTGGAAGCCGAAGATCTCGGAGGCGCGCTTGAGTACGGCAAGGCGTGGCCTGACCAGTCCGCCGCCATGGTGCGACTGCAGGGAGTCGGCAATCACCTGCAGGTCGGCGGTGAACGCCTCCGGGGTGTCATAGGGGGCGGCCGGCCCGACTTCCTGGCGCAATACATGCGCCGCGCCCAGCGTGCGGGCGGTGGCCGCGAGACGGGCATAGAGGCCGATCAGGGCACGCCGGTAGGGCTCGTCGGAGCGGTGAGCCGACTGGTCGGGCGAGGCATCGGCCAGTGCCTGCAGCGCGGGGCTCACGCCGACCAGCAAGGTTGAAATCGACAGCTCCGCACCGAGCGCGTGCACTTCATCGAGATAGAAATCGAAGATCGCGGTCGACTGGCGCATCAGCGCGTGCTTCATCGTATCCGCATTGACGTTGGGGTTGCCGTCGCGGTCGCCGCCGATCCAACTGCCCATCTGCAGGAAGGGCGGCAGCTCCTTGTCGGAGGCCGCGTGCCGCTGCGGGAACTGCGCGGCGATCTCGCCTTCGATGTCTTCGTACAGGCCGGGCAGTTCGCGCAGGAAGGTGATCCGGTAGTAGGAGAGGGCGTTCTCGATCTCGTCGGCCACGGTCAGCTTCGTGTAGCGCAGCATGCGTGTCTGCCACAGCGTGGCGACGCAGGCATGCAGGAGCTGCGTATTGCGCGCCAGTTCCTTCGGCGTGAGCGGATGGTCGCGCTCGGCGAGCAGGCGGGCGATCTCGCGCTCGGCGTCGAGGATGCTCTTGCGCTGCACTTCCGTCGGGTGCGCGGTGAGCACCGGGGAGACCAGCGCCTCCCTGAAGAAGCCGCGCACAGCGGCACCGGACACGCCGGCATCGTCCAGACGCGACAAGGCGTAGGCGATGCTGCCCTGCTGCGGGGCGGAGCCGGCCAGCAGGTGCGCGCGGCGGCGCCGGTTGTGGTGCTGGTCTTCGGCGATGTTGGCCAGATGCGAAAAATACGAGAACGCACGCACGACGGTGATCGTCTGGTCGCGCGTCAGCTTCCTGAGCATCTTGTTCAGGTCGGTGCCCGATTGCGGGTCGGACTCGCGGCGGAAGCGCACCGCGGTCTGGCGGATGGTCTCGACGACTTGGAAGACCGCTTCGCCTTCCTGCTCGCGCAGCACGTTGCCGAGCAGGCGCCCGAGCAGGCGGATATCTTCTTTCAGCGGCGCGTCCTTGTCGGCGGACGTTTTGTGGGCAGGGGAGCTTGCCGGATTAGCCATATTGTGTGTCTGCAATCGTTCGGGAAATTGTGGCTTGCGGGCACGGTTGCCTTGTGCTCGCATGATAAAATCTGCGCCTCTGCGATCGGTACGCTCTGTACCGGTCCCGCATCAACGAACATCGAAAGTGCCCGTCGTGAAAGCAACCCCACCAGCAAAACTCGTGATCGCTTCCCGCGAGAGCCGCCTTGCCATGTGGCAGGCGGAGCACGTCCGCTCCAGGCTGGCTGCATTATATCCGCAGTGCAGTATCGAGATTCTCGGCATGACCACCAAGGGCGACCAGATCCTCGACCGCACGCTGTCGAAGGTCGGCGGCAAGGGGCTGTTCGTCAAGGAACTCGAAGTCGCGATGGAGGAGCGCCGCGCCGATCTCGCGGTGCACTCGCTGAAGGACGTCCCGATGGAGCTTCCCGAAGGGTTCCGTCTCGCCGCGGTGCTCGAGCGCGAAGATCCGCGCGACGCCTTCGTCTCCAACGACTACGCTTCGCTCGACGAACTGCCGGAAGGCGCAATCGTCGGTACCAGCAGCCTGCGCCGCCAGGCATTGATCTCGGCGCGCTATCCGCATCTCGTGATCCGTCCGCTGCGCGGCAACCTCGATACACGCCTTGGAAAACTGGATCGCGGCGAATACGCGGCGATCATCCTGGCTGCCGCGGGCCTGAAGCGCCTCGGCATGCCGCAGCGCATCCGCGCCTTGATCGAGCCGGAGCAGAGCCTGCCCGCACCGGGTCAGGGTGCGATGGCCATCGAAATCCTCGACGGCCGCGACGATCTGATGGAACTGCTCGCGCCGCTGAACCACACGGCGACGGCGCAAGCCGTCACGGCGGAACGCACCGTCTCGCGCGTCTTCGGCGGCAGCTGCCAGATTCCGCTGGCGGCTTTCGCCACCGTGGACGGCGGCGCGATGCGCCTGCGCGCGATGGTGGCGACGCCGGACGGCAAACGCATTGCCGCGGGCGATGCCTCAGGACAGGCCGACGCCCCGGAAGCACTGGGCAGGCAGATCGCAACGGCCCTGCAAGGCCAGGGTGCGGACGATATCCTCGCC
>DASPMF010000049.1:0-2863 GCA_035627155.1 Burkholderiales bacterium
GCTCAGTTCCCCGACCCCGACCGCTTCGACGTCGCCCGCAAGCCCAACCGCCACGTCGCCTTCGGCCACGGCGACCACGTGTGCGTCGGCATGAACGTGGCGCGCATGGAAGCAAGGATTGCCTTCTCGCGTCTGCTGTCCCGCTTTGCAACCATCCAACTGGCGGGCGAGCCGGAGCGCGACCGCCGCGTACGCTTCCGCGGCTTCCGCAAGTTGCCGGTACGGGTAAAAGCCTAGCGCGCGTGCTTGCCAGCGTCCCAGCCGTGATCGCCTAGCGCCTTCTCCGCCACGCCGGTCGGGACGCGCTCGAGCGGCGTGGCCATCGAATCGTTCCAGCGGTTGAGGAAGCCGAACATCGCCACCACGCCGAGGAGCTCGACGATCTCGCCCTCGCTCCAGTGGCGGCGCAGGGCGGCGAAGAGCTCGTCGGTCACCGCGTTGGGCTGCGCTGCGGCGGCGAGCGCGAACTCCAGCGCAACGCGCTCCTTCTCGCTGAAAAGCGGGCTCGCGCGGAAGTCCCACAGGCCCGCGAGCCGTTCCTCGCTCACGCCGAAGTTCTTTGCGCCGAGCATCGTGTGCGCCTGGCAGTACAGGCAGCCGGCCGCCTTGCTCGCCAGGTGCCCCACCAGCCTGCGGAACCCGAGGTCCACCTCTCCGGCCGGATCCATCACCGCCGCATTGAGCTCGGCGAACGCCTTCACGAGCCTCGGCTTTCTCTGCATGGTGAGCACGCTGTTCGGCGTGAAGCCGAGCGTGGTAAGGAAGAAATCGAAGTGCTGCTTCAGCTCGGGCGTGTGCGTCGCGGGCAACGGGCTGAGACGGGGCATCAGGTTCCTTTCTTGGAACGTTCATGGAGATGCGCTGCCAGAAGGCCGGCGGCCTCGGACAAGGCCTCGCGAGAGCGCATGCAGATGACGAACCGCCGCTCGGCCCAGGGATCTGCGAGCGGCACGAGGCGCAGGTCGAGTGCGCGCTCGAGCGCCTCGCCGATCGCCTCGCGCGGAACCATGGCGATCCCGAGGCCCGCCGCGACGCTTCGGCAGGCCGCTTCGAACGTCGACACCTGCATTCGGTACCGCACCGCGCGGCGGGCCTTCGCCGCGGCGCGGCGCAGGGTGGATTGCACGATGCTGCCGGAACGGATCTCGATGTGGTCGAAGCCGAGCGTGTCGACGAATGCAATCCTCTTCTGCCGTCCGAGCGGATGGAATGCGGGTACCACGGCGCAGAGATGGTCGCTGCGATAGGGAAGCGTCTCGAGTCCGGCCAGCTCGCCGGCGCCCCAGCACACTCCGAGCTCCGCCGCGCCTTCGCGCACGCCGCGCACGATCTCCGAGCTGACGCGCTCGTCGAGGCTGACACGGACCGTGCGGTGCGCGGCCAGAAAGCCCGCCACGTCGTCGGGCAGGAACTCGGAGAGGGCGGAGAGGCTGGCCATGACGCGGATGCTGCCGTGCACGCCGGCTGCGAATTCGCGCAGCTCCGCATGCATGCGCTCCATGCTGCCCAGGATGTCCCGCGCCTGTCGCAGCAGCACTTCGCCCGCCGGCGTCGGCTTGATGCCGCGTCGCTTGCGGGAAAGAAGCGCGACGCCCGCGTGCTGTTCCAGTGCCGCCATGCGCTTGCTGATGGCGGAAGGCACGATCGCTTCACGCTCCGCTGCACGCGCAATGTTCTGCTCCTCGCAAACCGCGATGAAAAGCCGAAGCGACAGCGGGTCGAAGTGGCGGTGCACGCGCGGGATTCTCTTGCGTTCCGGAATGGAACGCAAAAGGTGCCAAAAGACCATTTTCGCGCCAAAGTGGAACGCTAGAGTCCCCGGATATGACGCCCTACCCCGAACGCGCCGTAATCCGGGAGGTCGGCCTGCGCGATGGACTGCAGAGCATCGCGACGGTGCTGCCCACGGAGCGCAAGCGCGAATGGATCCGCGCCGCCTACGACAGCGGCCTGCGGGAAATCGAAGTCGGTTCCCATGTACCGGCGCGGCTGCTTCCGCAACTTGCCGACACCGCGGCGCTGATCGCCTACGCCAAGACCCTGCCGGCGCTCACCGTCTCGGTGCTGGTGCCGAACCTGAAAGGCGCTGAGCGCGCGATCGAGGGCGGCGCAGACGTGATGCTCGTTCCCCTCTCCGCGAGCGAAGCGCACAGCCTCGCCAACCTGCGCAAGACCCCGGACGCCGTCGTCGCCGAGGTGGCCCGGATGCGCGCCGCGCGCGACGCCGCGAGGTCCCCGGCGCTTATAGAAGGCGGCGTCGGCACGGCCTTCGGCTGCACCATCCAGGGCGACGTCGCCCAGGAGGAGGTGCTGCGGCTGTTGCAGGCGTTGCTCGACGCGGGCGCCGACCGCGTCAGCCTGGCCGATACGGTCGGCTACGCCGATCCGCGAGCGGTCCGGACGCTGTTCGGGAAGGCCCGCAAGATTGCGGGCGAGCGCTTCTGGTGCGGCCATTTCCATGACACGCGCGGCCTCGGCCTCGCCAACGTGCTCGCCGCCCTCGACGCCGGGATCTTCCGCTTCGATGCCTCCCTTGGCGGCCTCGGCGGCTGCCCGCATGCGCCGGGCGCGAGCGGAAACGTCTCGACCGAAGACCTCGCGTTCATGATGGAACGCATGGCCATCGCGACGGGCATCGACCTGCAACGGCTGCTCGCCCTGCGCGCGCGGGTCGCGGAATGGCTCGGCGGCGAAACGCTCCACGGTGTCGTCGCGCGCGCCGGCCTGCCGAAGAGCGGAGCCGTGCATGCGTGAGCCGCGACGCCTGCCGCTCGACGGAATCCGCGTGGTCGAGTTCACGCACATGGTGATGGGACCGACGTGCGGCATGATACTCGCGGACCTCGGTGCAGAGGTCTTCAAG
>DASPMF010000050.1:0-3682 GCA_035627155.1 Burkholderiales bacterium
ACGGGTCGGCTGCGGCCACGACCTTCTCCTCGGCGCGCTCGCGGCGCATCTTCTCGAGGTCGAGGTCCGCGTCGGAAACCGGCGCCTGCGCAAGGCGCGCGACCGGCGGCGTTTCCACGACCGAAGGCTTCTCGCGGCCGGTGACGACCGAAGCGACCAGCACGAGCGCCAGGACGGGAAGGCCGAAGCGACCCGCGCGCTCGCGGGAGATGCCGAATCGTTCGAGGAGGCGCTTCATGGCTTCACCAGGTGGAGCGTGAGCCGCAGCTCGGCCTGCACGTCGCCCTGCGTGCGGCTCTCGCGCTTGAGGGTGAGCTGGTCGAGCGACAGGACCGGGATCTCGGCGAGCGCGCGGCCGATGAAGTCGCGCAGCTGCGAGTAGCTGCCCTCCACGGGGAGCACGATCTCGTAGCGCTCGATGCGCCCGGACTTGTCCGCCTTTTCCGTCTTGTAGTTCGCCGACTGCATCTCGATGCCGGTCGCCTTGCTGATGGCGTAGAGCTTCGCCAGCCAGTCGGTCGCGGTCTCCGGGCGGTCGAGGATGTCGTAGAACTTCTCCAGCCTCGCGCCGGAGCGCTCGACCGCGGAAGGCTTGGCGCTCGAAAGCTGCGCCGCGAGCTCCGCGTTCTTCACCTGCAGCGGGCGCACCACGCCGGCGTGGAAGGCGAAGGCGAGCGCGAGCAGCGTCACGCCCACGAGGCCCATGCGCCCGAGGTCGCCTTTGAGTCGAAGGAGCTGGTCCCTCATTTGCCCCCCCGGCTGCTTTCGCTGGAAGGCTTGTCCGTCCACTGCGCGGAGATCGAGAAGCCGACCACCTTGCCCTGGTCCTTCTTCGTCTCGTGGCGCGAGAGCTGCACCTGGTCGAGCGCGTCGGTGCGGCTCAGGTTCAGCACGTAGGTGAGCGCGGCGAGGTAGTCCTTGCTGTCGCCGGAGATCACCACCGACCCGCTCTTCGGGTCGGGCTGGATGCCGAGGAGCGCGACCTGGTCGTTCGCGGCCGCCTCGAGCGCGCCGAACAGCCGGTCCCACGGCATGGACAGGCGCTGCACCGTCTCCTTCGCGAGCGCGATCTCCTCGGGCGAGGCCTTGCGCACCGGCGGGTAGGAGCGCGGGTCGAGCCTGGCGAGCATGGTTTCCTTTTCCTTCACTTCCTTGTGGACCCTGAGGAAGGAGACGCCGACATCGCCCATGAGGGCGACGGCGATCGCCATCAGCGCCGGCGCGATCCAGCGCGGGGCCTTGCGGGTACGGCAGAAATCGAGTTGAAGTGCTTGCATCCCGCTCCTTAGCCGGCCGTGGCCAGCGCCTCGTAGTCGATGGCGTCGAGGCGGAAGGACTGGTGCTCTTCCACGTCGAAGTTGCCCTGCGCGCAGACGATGACGCGCGTGCACGGCTCTTCCAGCCCGAGGAACGCGCTTTCCCTCTCGATGATCTCGGGCAGCACGCGGCGCCAGCGCTCGTCGGCGCGGCGGCTGCGGATCGCCACCCAGACGCCCTTCAGGAAGAGCGCGAGCGTGAGGCGGCCGGGCTCCTCGACCACGAGCCAGCACGAGCCGCCGGTCATGTCGCGCACCTTGTTGAAGGCCGCGACGAGGAAGGGCACCACGGAGACGAGGCGCACCTGGTGCGCGACCGACCGCGAGCCGAGCTCGTCGATCAGGCCGCGGTCGGCGGCGCAGGCGACGCGAGGACCGGCCGGCGCGGTGCCGGCGAACTTGATCTCCCACTCGTTCGCCATCGGGCCGTGGATCGCGGAGAAGCGGTGGCGCGCGAGGTTCAGCCACTGCTCGTGCGTCTTCAGCGTGTCGGACCAGGGCAGCAGCGCATAGCGGACGAAGCGGTCCGCGAGCACGATGGTGGCCTCCTGGCCCTTCAGGGCCGGCAGGGTCTTCTCCAGCGCGTCGATCGCGGCCTGCCACTCGGGCGCGCCGTCTTCCCGCTGCGCGACCTCGACGGACTCGCCGGTCGACAGCAGGATCTTCTCGGCGGTGAAGCCGATGCGCAGCTCGCGGCTCGCCTTCAGCTTCGGGCGCCGCAGGGAGGACTGGAATCGCTTAAGCAACGAAAGTGACACGGTTGATTTCCTCCAGGGTCGTTTCGCCCGCGTCGACGAGGGCAAGGGCAGCCTCGCGAAGCGGGATGGTTCCGGCGGCCTGCGCCGCCTCCTTCAGCCGGCGCGCCGGGGCGCGCGCGACGATGAGCTCGCGCAGCTCGTCGTTCATGACCAGCAGCTCGCCGATCGCCTTGCGCCCCTTGAAGCCGGTTCCACGGCACTCGGCGCAACCCTTGCCTTTACAGGAAACACATCTCACTCGGACAAGGCGTTGGGCCAAAACCGCATTCAAGGCGGAGACGAAGTTGTAGGTGTCCACGCCCATGTGCTGGAAGCGGCCCAGCACGTCGAGGGTGTTGTTGGCGTGCACCGTCGTGTAGACGAGGTGGCCGGTGAGGGCGGACTGCACCGCGATCTCGGCGGTCTCCGGGTCGCGGATCTCGCCCACCATGATGCGGTCCGGGTCGTGGCGCAGGATGGAGCGCAGGCCGCGCGCGAACGAGAGGCCCTTCTGCTCGTTCACCGGGATCTGCAGCACGCCCGGGAGCTGGTACTCCACCGGGTCCTCGATGGTGATGAACTTGTCGTGGCCCTTGTTCGTCTCGCTGATGAGCGCGTAGAGCGTCGTCGTCTTGCCGCTGCCCGTCGGCCCGGTCGCCAGGATCATTCCGTACGGCAACGAAGAGAGTTTTCTCAACGCGGTTTTCATTTCCGGGGAATAGCCGAGTGAATCCAGAGTCAAACCCGTCACCTGATCCGAGAGCGCCTTGCGGTCGAGGATCCGCAGCACCGCGTCCTCGCCGAACACGCTCGGCATCACGGAGACGCGGAAGTCGATCTCGCGGCCTTCGCGGCGCGCCTTGAAGCGGCCGTCCTGCGGCACGCGGCGCTCGGCGATGTCGAGCTCCGACATGACCTTGATGCGCGAGATCACCTGGTCGGCGACTTCCATGCCCGGCACCTGCTGCGCCATGGAGAGCACGCCGTCGATGCGGTACTTGATGACCAGCCCGTTGCCGGTGCACTCGAGGTGCACGTCGCTCGCGCCGGCCTTCAGCGCGTCGTAGAGCGTGGAGGTGACGAGGCGCACCACCGCGCTTTCGGCCTCGGAAGCATTCTCGAAGGAGATTTCCTGCACGCCACGAGAGGACGCATCGGACTGCAACCCCATCGCGATGCCGTCCAGCGCCCGGAATTCCTCTTCCTGCTCCGAAAGGTAGGCGGCGATGTCGAGCCGGTGCGCCACCTTGTAGCGGAACGGCGCGGCGACGCGCGCCTCGATCCATTCCTGGGTGTCGAGGTCGTACGGGTCGCCGAGCACGACCCACAGGTCGCCGTCGGCGTCGCGCACCGCGACGCAGCAGCGCCGGCTGCATTCCGCGTACGGGATGAAGCCGAACTCCGGGGTTTCCGAGCGGAGGTTCTCGAGCGTCGCGGCGGGCATCCTGAGCGTCAGGGACAGGCGCAGCAGGAATTCCTCCGGCGCGACCGCGAGGTGCTCCTCGAGGTTCTCGATGAGGCGGCCGTCCTTCTCGCGCGCGACCTGGAGGTCGACGAAATTGATGATCTGCGGGTGCATTACTTGATGTTTCCTGCCAGCTCGAAGATGGGCATGTACATGAGCACGAC
>DASPMF010000051.1:0-6243 GCA_035627155.1 Burkholderiales bacterium
CCTTGTCGCGCCGCTCTGGCTCTGGCGGGGCATCGAGCGAGCGCAGCGGCGGATCCTCCTGGCGGCCGGGCTCGCGGTCCTTGTCCCGGCGGGGCTCGCCATGGCGGTAATGACGCCGGTCCAGCTGCTCCTGGCGCTGATCCTCATCTGGGTCGCCGATACCGCCGCTTATTTCACCGGCAGGCGTTTCGGCCGTCGCAAGCTTGCACCCACGGTGAGCCCGGGAAAGAGCTGGGAGGGCGCCTACGGCGCCATGGCAGCCGTCCTCGTCTACGCCGTGCTTTGCCAGTTTTTCAACCCGCAGCTCGCCATGATCTCCGGTGGACAATGGCTGCCGTACCTGCTTGCCGCTGCGGCGCTTTGCGCGCTCAGCATCGTCGGCGACCTGTTCGAATCGGCGCTCAAGCGGCAGGCCGGCGCCAAGGACAGCGGCACGCTGCTCCCGGGGCACGGGGGCGTGCTCGACCGGATCGACAGCGCAACGGCATCGTTGCCCTTCGCGGCCGGCTTGTGGGCCGTTCTCGGGGGAAAATGAGGCGATGAACGTAACCCTCCTCGGGGCGACGGGATCGATCGGCGCCAGCACGCTCGACGTGCTGAGCCGCCATCCCGGGCGCTATCGCGTCTTTGCCCTGACGGCGCATACGGGCTCGGCGGCGCTGCTCGACCTGGTGCGCCGGCACAAGCCCGCCTTCGCCGTGCTGTCGGGAATCCCCGAGGACCGTGCCCTGCGCGCTGCGTACGCCGATGCGGGCACGGATCTGATGTTCGGCCCGAAGGCCCTGGAGGAGGTGGCAGCGGACTCCGGATGCGATGCCGTCATGGCGGCGATCGTGGGGGCAGCAGGCCTCCCAGCCACCCTCGCGGCGGCGCGAGCCGGGAAGCGTCTTCTGCTCGCCAACAAGGAAGCGCTCGTCATGGCGGGACCGCTCTTCATGAGCGCCGTGAAGGAAGCGGGCGCAGTCCTGCTGCCGATCGACAGCGAGCACAACGCGGTTTTCCAATGCCTCGCCGGCAACGTTACCGCCGGCGTGCGCCGCATCGTGCTGACCGCATCCGGCGGCCCGTTCCGGGCCTGGCCCGTCGACAAGCTCGCCGGGGTGACCCCTGAGCAGGCGTGCGCGCATCCGAACTGGGTGATGGGGCGCAAGATCTCCGTGGATTCGGCGACGATGATGAACAAGGCGCTGGAGGTGATCGAGGCGCACTGGCTCTTCGAGGTCGAACCGGCGCGCATCGAGGTGCTCATCCACCCGCAGAGCATCGTGCATTCGATGGTGGAGTACCTCGATGGCTCGGTGATCGCGCAGCTCTCGAATCCCGACATGCGAGTTCCGATCGCGCACGCGCTTGCTCATCCGAAGCGGGTGGATTCCGGCGTGCCTTCCCTGGACCTCGCTTCGCTGCAGAATCTTTCCTTCGAGCGCGTGGACGACCGGCGCTTTCCGTGCGTGCGCTACGCGTACGCGGCGCTCGAAGCCGGCGGCACGGCCCCGGCCGTGCTCAACGCCGCGAACGAGGTGGCGGTGGAAGCGTTCCTTTCCGGTCGAATCGCCTTCACGGCGATCCCGCGCCTGATCGCCGACACGCTGGATGCCGTGCCGTCGGGGCCGGCCGCGGACCTTGCGGCAATCGTGGCCGCCGACGCGCGCGCGAGACAGGCGGCGTTCCGCCTCGTCGCGACGCTGGCCGAGCACGCGGCATGACGCTGCTTCATACGGTGCTCGCCTTCATCGTCGCGCTCGGCGTGCTCATCGTCGTGCACGAGTACGGCCATTACCTTGCGGCGCGCCTGTGCAACGTAAAGGTGCTGCGCTTCTCGGTCGGTTTCGGAAGACCGCTCTTCGTGAGCAGGCGCGGCAAGGACCGCACCGAGTGGGCGGTTGCGGCCATTCCCTTCGGCGGCTACGTGAAGATGCTCGACGAGCGCGAAGGTCCCGTGGATCCGGAGGAGGCGCACCGCGCCTTCAACCGGCAAAGCGTGTGGCGGCGCATCGTGATCGTCGCGGCAGGCCCGGTCTTCAACTTCCTCTTCGCCATCGCGGTCTATGCGGCGCTGTTCATGTACGGCATTCCGGAAGCGCGCCCGATCCTTGCGCAGCCGGCAGACGAGACGGTCGCGGCCCGCGCCGGCTTGCGCGCGGGCGACACGGTCCGCGCGATCGACGGCACGGTGCTCGCCACGTGGCAGGACGTGCGGTGGCGCCTCCTCCAGGCGGGGTTGCAGCGCGAGCGGGTCGCGCTTGAAATCGAACGAGAAAACGGCGAGCGCCTGAGCAAGGAGCTCGATTTGCGGCAGTTCTCTTCCGACGACGTGCAGGGCGACGTCCTGGAAAAGATCGGCCTGCGGCTCTACCGACCTCCGCTCGACCCGGTGATCGGGCGCGTCGTGGGCGGCAGTCCGGCCCAGCGCGCGGGGCTTCGCGAGGGTGACCGCGTGGTGCGCGCCGGCGGCGAGCCGGTCGCTACCTGGGACTCGCTGGTACGGCTGGTTCGCGCGCATCCGGACAAGCCGCTGGCGCTCGTGGTCGAGCGCGGCGAGACGACGCTGCCGGTGGAAGTCACGCCGGAGGCGGTCGCCGCCGGGGAAGCGCGCATCGGCCGGATCGGCGCGGCGCCACGGCTTCCCGCCGCGAGCGACGACCCGATGTTCATCCGCATGCAGCACGGACCGCTCGCCAGCGTCGCGAAGGCCGTAGTGAAGACCTGGGACATCTCTGTCTTCAGCCTCAGGATGCTCGGCCGCATGCTGGTCGGCGAGGTGTCCTGGAAGCACCTGTCCGGACCGGTGACGATCGCCGATTTCGCCGGACAGTCGGCGCAGATGGGATGGATGCCGTACGTGACGTTCCTCGCGCTCATCAGCATCAGCCTGGGTGTGCTGAACCTGCTGCCCATTCCGCTCCTCGATGGCGGACACCTGATGTACTATGCGATCGAAATTATCAAAGGCAGGCCCGTGTCCGAGCGCGTGATGGAGCTCGGGCAGCGCGTAGGTCTGGCGCTGCTACTGGTCATGATGGCTTTCGCGTTCTACAACGACTTCAACCGCCTCCTGACGGGCTGAATGCAGCGACTGCGCGCTTACGCCGCGGTGCTGGCGGCCCGCCTGCCTGCGGCGCTTCCCGCGTCGGTCTTCGTCCTCTCCGCCGCGGTCTGCGCGCCGGCGGGCGCCCAGTCATTCGCGCCCTTCGTCGTCAAGGATATCCGGGTCGAGGGGTTGCAACGCACGGAGCCCGGTACGGTCTTCACCTACCTGCCGATCAAGGTCGGAGACACGATGAACGACGAAAGGGCGCAGCAGGCATTGCGCGCCCTCTTCGCCACCGGGTTCTTCCAGGACGTCCGGCTCGAAGCGGAAGGCAACGTGCTCGTCGTGCACGTGCAGGAGCGGCCGGCCATCGCGCAGGTGGATTTCGCCGGCATCAAGGAGTTCGATCCCGAGGCGTTGCGCAAGAGCCTGCGGGAGCTCGGAATCGCGGAGGGCCGGATCTTCGACCGCTCTCTGCTCGACACGGCGGAACAGGAGATCAAGCGGCAGTACCTGTCGCGCTCCCTCTACGCCGCACAGGTCGTGGTGACGACCACCCCGCTCGAGCGCAACCGCGTCGGGATCAATATTTCGGTCACCGAGGGCGAGACGGCGAAGATCCGCGGCGTCAACATCGTCGGCGCGAAGGACTTCAGCGAGAAGGAGCTGCTGGACGAATTCACGCTGCGCACACCCGGGTGGCTGACCTGGTACACCAAGCATGACCGCTATTCGCGCGAGAAGCTCGCCGCCGACCTGGAAACGCTGCGCTCGTTCTACCAGAACCGCGGCTACCTCGACTTCACCGTCGATTCCACGCAGGTCTCGATCACACCGGACCGCGAGGATATCTACCTTACGGTGAACATCACGGAGGGCCAGAAGTACACCGTCTCGGACGTGCAGCTCAGCGGGCGGATGCTGGTGCCGAGGGAAGAGCTCGAGAAGCTCATCCAGCTCAAGCCGGGCGACGTGTTCTCGCGGGAGAAGCTGGCGGCGACCACCAAGGCGATCTCGGAGCGCCTGGGCAACGAGGGCTACGCCTTCGCCAACGCCAACGCGGTGCCGCAGATCGACAAGGAAAAGGGCCAGGTGGCGTTCAACATCGTCATCGACCCCGGGCGCCGCGTGTACGTGCGCCGCATCAGCGTCGCCGGCAACAGCAAGACCCGCGACGAAGTCGTCCGGCGGGAGATGCGCCAGCTCGAGGGCGCCTTCTACGACAGCTCGAAGATCCAGCTGTCGCGCCGCCGCATCGACCGCACCGGTTACTTCGCCGACGTCAACGTCGAGACGCAGCCCGTGGAGGGGGCGCCCGACCAGGTGGACGTGGTCTACACCGTCACCGAGAAGCCGACCGGCGCGCTTCTCATCGGCGCCGGGTTCTCCAGCACGGAGAAGCTCGTCCTGCAGGCCTCGATCCAGCAATCGAACGCCTTCGGCAGCGGCAAGTACGTGTCGGCGGCGGTGAGCTCCGGCCGGATCAACCAGGTGTACTCGCTGTCGTACCTCGACCCGTACTACACGGTGGACGGCCTCAGCCAGGGTTTCGACGTGTACAAGCGTTGGACCGACGCGACCGGTCTCGATGTCGGCACCTATCGCACCAACGCGCTCGGCGGCGGGGTGAAGTGGGGCTATCCCGTGTCGGAGAACGCCGGAGTGAGCCTCGGCCTCAACTACGAGCGGGTGCGCCTGGAGACGTTCGCCGACAGCCCCGTCCAGTACATCGACTTCGTGAATACCTTCGGCAACGATTATCGGTACGTGACGGGTACCCTCGGCTGGCAGCTCGATACCCGCGACAGCCATATCGTCACGCGCTCGGGGACCGTGAGCCGCGTGACCGGCGAGCTTGCGGGCGGCGACCTGCAGTTCTACCGCCTCGGCTACGTACACCAGTGGTTCACGCCCGTGGGCCGCGACTACGCCTTTTCGCTGCGCGGCGAGCTGGGCTACGCCGACGGCGTGGGCGACAAGCCGGTTCCGTTCTTCAAGAATTACTACCTGGGCGGGCCCGAGACGGTGCGGGGCTACTCGTCGTACTCGATCGGCCCCAAGGACGCAGCAGGGAACTCCCTGGGGGGGACGCGCAGGGTGAACGGCAGCGCGGAGTTCCATTTCCCGATGCCCGGGGCGACCAAGGAGCAGGCCCTGCGGCTCGCGGCCTTCGTCGACTTCGGCCAGGTCTACGCGACAGGGCAGCGGATCGATCTCGGAGAATTCCGCTATTCCGCGGGGATCGGCTTGAACTGGAGCTCGCCTTTCGGGCCATTGCGCCTCTCCTTCGCCCAGCCGCTCAACCGGCAGCCGGGCGACTCCATCCAGAGGCTACAATTCACCTTCGGCAACGTGTTCTAGGGACAACAAGAGCGAATGAGAGCGCTTTCCGTCACGATGGGCCGACTCGGCCTTGCCCTCGCCGTGATGCTCGTACCAGCGGCCGCGGCGGCGCAGGGCGGACCGGGCTCCGGCAAATTCGGCTTCGTCAGCACCGAGCGCATCCTGCGCGATGCGGCGCCCGCGGTCCGCGCACAGAAGAAGATCGAAGGGGAATTCAAGAAGCGCGACGAGGAGCTCGCACGCGTCGCCGAGCAGCTCAAGCGCATCCAGGAAGACCTCGACAAGAACGGCGTGACGATGAGCGAAACGCAGCGGCGCAGCCGCGAGCGGGAGTTCGCCGAGCTCAACCGCGACTTCCAGCGCAAGCAGCGGGAGTTCCGGGAGGACCTCAACCAGCGCCGCAACGAGGAGCTCGCGCAGGTCGTCGAGCAGGCGAACCGCGTGATCCGCCAGATCGCCGAGCAGGAAAAGTACGACATCATCTTCCAGGACGCCGTTTTCGCCAGCCCGCGTATCGACATCACCGACAAGGTGATCAAGGCGCTGGACTCCGGCAAGCCGCCAGCCAAGTAGCTCCGATGCCCCGGCACGCCGCATGGCCGCGCCGCTGACGCTCGGGGAGATCGCCTCGCGGCTCGGCGGGCGCGTGGTGGGCGACGCCGCAAAGCGCGTGACCCAGGTCGGCACGCTGGAAAAGGCCGGCCCGGAGCAGATCGCCTTCCTCGCCAACCCCCGCTATACCGCCAGGCTTGCCGCGACGCGCGCCGGCGCGGTGATCCTCGCCGCGGCGGACGAGGCCTTGACCGGTTTGCCGCGCATCGTCGCCGACGATCCGTATGCCTATTTCGCCCGCGTTTCGCAGCTCTTCA
>DASPMF010000052.1:0-14238 GCA_035627155.1 Burkholderiales bacterium
GGCTCCTTGGCGTCGGCCATGACCTTGGCCACGGGTACGATGGCCCCCTTGGCTGCCATCATCGTTGCGGTGCCGACCTCGAACACCTGAAGGATGTGCGGAGGGTTGCCGCCCCGGAAAGCGGCAATCGCGGCGGTCATGGATTCTGGATAGCTACCCTTGAAGACCGCGACGACCTTGTAATCCTTTTGCGACGCATTGAATTTGGCAGCAAGCTCGTTGACCTTATCGTTGTTGGCCCCGGTCATCGAGTGCCACCACTGGATTTCCGTCTGTGCCTGGGCGCTCGCAGCGACAAGGGCGCCGGCGACCGCCAGGGCGATTCTTCTGATGGACATTTTCTCCCCTCCTGTTGGGAACGCTACGTTGAGCGACGCGCTATTCTACTGTGACGGACTTGGCCAAGTTCCTCGGCTTGTCGACGTCCGTACCCCGCGCCAGGGCGGTGTGGTAGGCCAGCAATTGCAGAGGCACGACGTGGAGGATGGGCGAGAGCGGCCCGTAGTGCTCGGGTAGCCGTACGACGTTGATCCCCGGACCGGCCGCGATGCGGCTTCCGCCGTCCGCAAATACATAGAGCTCCCCGCCACGGGCGCGCACTTCCTGCATGTTGGACTTGAGCTTTTCCAGCAGCGCATCGTTGGGCGCGATGGTCACGACCGGCATCTCGCTCGTGACGAGCGCCAGCGGGCCGTGCTTCAGCTCGCCGGCTGGGTACGCCTCGGCGTGGATGTACGAGATTTCCTTGAGCTTGAGCGCCCCCTCCAGGGCGATCGGGAAGTGAAGCCCCCTGCCGAGGAACAGCGCGTGCTCCTTCTTCGCGAAGCGTTCGGCCCAGGCCATGACCTGCGGCTCGAGCGCCAATACGCCCGCAATCGCGGTGG
Source organism: Burkholderiales bacterium (assembly GCA_035627155.1). Classification (GTDB taxonomy): domain Bacteria; phylum Pseudomonadota; class Gammaproteobacteria; order Burkholderiales; family SG8-39; genus SCGC-AG-212-J23. Next base: position 885 of record DASPMF010000052.1, read on the forward strand.
GCAGGTGGCGCAATGCCTTCACGTGCCTCGCTTCCTCCTGCGCCGCCAGTTTTCCCCGCAGCTTGCCGAGCACGAGGGCGAGCAGGAACAGCGCCGTGAGCTGCGTGGTGAAGGCCTTGGTGGAGGCGACGCCGATCTCGACACCGGCGTGCGTGAGGTAGCGCAGCCGCGTCATCCGCATCATCGCGCTGCTGGCGACGTTGCAGATTGCCAGTGTGCTCGAGTGTCCGAGCGCTTCTGCGTGCTTGAGCGCCGCCAGCGTGTCGGCCGTTTCGCCTGACTGCGAAACGACCACGACGAGCGCCCGCGGATTCGGAACACTCTCACGGTACCGGTACTCACTGGCAATCTCTACGGCGCACGGCATGCCGGCCAGCGACTCGATCCACTGGCGCGCGACCAGGCCGGAGTAGTAGCTCGTGCCGCAGGCGAGGATCAGGATGGAATCGACGCCGCCGAAGACCCGCCCGGCGTCCTCGCCGAAGATCTCCGGGGTGATTCCCGCAATACCCTCCAGCGTGTCCGAAACCGCTCGCGGTTGCTCGAAGATTTCCTTCTGCATGAAATGCCGGTAGGGGCCGAGATCCGCAGCCGCGCTGGCCGCCTTGACCGTGCGAAGTTCGCGTTCGACCGGGCGGCCGGCCGCGTCGTAGACCTGCCAGCCCTCCAGGTCGACGCTCGCCACGTCGCCCTCTTCCAAATAGGCGATCCGGTCCGTCGTGCCGGCCAGCGCCAGGGCGTCCGATGCCAGGAAGAACTCGTGCTCGCCCGCACCTACAACCAACGGGCTGCCCGCGCGCGCCCCGACCACGCGGTGAGGTTCTTTCTTAGATACGGCGGCGATTGCATAGGCGCCGGTCAACTGCTTCACCGCCGCCTGCACCGCCGTCAGCAAATCGCCTTCGTAAAGGCTGTGCACGAGATGGGCGATGACCTCCGTGTCGGTCTGGCCCTGGAAACGGTATCCCTTGGCCTGGAGCGCCGCGCGCAGCTCCTCGTGGTTCTCGATTATGCCGTTGTGGACGAGCGCGATCTCGTCGCGCGAGACGATGGGATGGGCGTTCTCCGTGGCCGGCGCCCCATGCGTTGCCCAGCGGGTGTGCGCGATGCCGGTCTCGCCGGCGAGGCGCTGCAATCGGATCTGGGCGTCCAGCTCGGCGACGCGCGCCACGCTGACGACGCGGCCGAGCGCGCTGTCCCGAAGGATGGCGACGCCGCAGGAGTCGTAGCCGCGGTACTCCAGCCGGCGAAGGCCTTCGACGAGGACCGGAACGATGTCGCGGCGCGCCGCGGCGCCGACGATGCCGCACATGCCCTAGGCCTTCTCTTTCTTCTTCGGCGGCTTCCAGCCTGCAATGGATACCTGCTTCGCCCGCGCGACGGTGAGCTGGCCGGCCGGCGTGTCCTTGCTGATGGTCGAGCCCGCGCCGATATAGGAGCCCCGCGCGATGCGCACCGGCGCGACGAGCGTGGAGTCCGAGCCGATGAAGCACTCGTCCTCGATCACCGTTTTGTGCTTCGAGACGCCGTCGTAGTTGCACGTGATCGTGCCGGCGCCGATGTTGACGCGCCCGCCGACCTCCGCGTCGCCGACGTACGCGAGGTGGTTGGCTTTCGATCCGGCTCCGAAGCGGCTCGCCTTCACTTCCACGAAGTTGCCGATGTGCACATCCTCCGCGAGGCTCGTTCCGGGCCTGAGCCGCGCGTACGGGCCAATGCGGCATCTCGCGCCCACTTCGGCATCGTCGAGCAGCGAGAAGGCATGCACTTCGGTGCCGGCGCCCAAGGTGACGTTGCGCAGCACGCAATTCGGCCCGACGCGCACGCCGTCGGCGAGCTTCACGGCGCCTTCGAAAACGCAGTTCACGTCGATCGAGACATCGCTACCGCATTCGAGCGATCCGCGCACGTCGATCCTCTGGGGATCGGCGAGGGTGACACCCGATTCCAGCAGGCGCGCGGCCTCGCGGCGGCGGACGTAGGCCTCGAGCGCTGCCAGGTCTGCCTTCGAATTGACGCCCGCGATCTCGCCTGCATCGAGCGTTTTCACCGCGCGGACCGGTACACGTTGCGCCACGGCCGCCTGCACGATGTCGGTAAGGTAGTACTCGCCCTGGGCGTTGTCGTTGGTCAGGCCGCCGAGCCAGTCGCGCAGCTTCAACCCGTTGACGGCATAGAAGCCGGCATTGACTTCGCGAATCGCGCGCTCGGCGGACGTCGCGTCCTTGTGCTCGACGATCCGCGCCACGCCGTCGTGGGCGTCGCGGATCACGCGTCCATATCCGGTCGGATCCTCGAGCTCGGTGGTCAGGACCGCAAGGCCGTCACCTGCGGTGGCCACCAGCTTCTCGAGGGTTTCCCGCCGCACCAGCGGCACGTCGCCGTAGACGATCAGGACCCGCGCTGCGGGATCGACCTTCGGCGCGGCCTGCTGCACGGCATGGCCGGTTCCGAGCTGCTCGGCCTGCAGGACCCACTCGAGGTCGGGAAAGCCGGAGAACGCCGCGCGCACCTGCCCGGCGCCGTGGCCGTGAACGACGAAGATGCGCCGCGGCGCGAGCGAGCGCGCTGTTTCCAGCACGTGCGAAAGGAGCGGCCGTCCGGCAAGCGGATGCAGGACTTTCGGCAGCGCGGAGCGCATCCGCTTGCCGAGGCCCGCGGCGAGGACAATCACATCCAGGGACATAAGCCCCGCGGATTCTACCGTGCTACCTCGGCAGCTCTGAGTAGCCCATCAGGAACTCATCGACCGCGCGCGCGCATTGGCGCCCTTCGCGGATCGCCCAGACGACGAGCGACTGGCCGCGGCGCGTGTCCCCCGCGGCGAAAACCTTCGGGGCGGAAGTGGAGTAGGCCGCCTTGCCCTCCGTATCCGCGCGAGCATTGCCGCGCGAATCCTTGTGCACGCCAAACTCGTCGAGCAAAGGCTGCAACGGGGAAACAAAGCCCATCGCGAGGAGCACCAGGTCGGCCGGCAACTCGAACTCCGAGCCGGCGACCTCTTTCGGCTTCCCGTCCTTCCACTCAAGCCGGACCACCTTGATGGCGCGCACCCGGCCATCCTCGCCGATGAAAGCCTTGGTTGCGATCGACCAATCGCGCTGCACGCCTTCCTCATGCGAGGACGAAGTGCGCAGCCGCGTGGGCCAGTACGGCCATACCGGATTACGTTCCACATCGGGTGGCATCGGCAGCAGCTCGAGCTGCGTGACCGACTTCGCGCCGTGCCGGTTGGACGTGCCGACGCAGTCAGAGCCCGTGTCGCCGCCGCCGATCACGACGACCTGCTTGCCGGTCGCCCAAAGGTCGGGCACGGCCTGATCGCCTGCCACGCGCTTGTTCTGCAGCGGCAAGAACTCCATGGCGAAGTGCACCCCGTCGAGGTCGCGCCCCGGAATGGGCAGGTCGCGCGGCTGCTCCGCCCCGCCGGCGAGCACCACGGCGTCGAACTTGACGAGCACTTCTTCGGCGGCCAGCGACGTGCGCGAATCGTTGCCGATTCCCTTGCCCGGCGCCTGCCTGCCGACGTACACGCCGGGCCGGAACTTCACGCCTTCCTCGCGCATCTGCTCGAGGCGGCGGTCGATGGTGCCCTTGTCGAGCTTGAAGTCCGGAATGCCGTAGCGAAGGAGGCCGCCGATCCGGTCGTTCTTCTCGAATACGGTCACCTCATGGCCGGCGCGCGCGAGCTGCTGCGCGCAGGCAAGCCCCGCGGGACCTGAGCCGATCACGGCGACCTTTTTCCCGCTGCGATGGGCGGGCGGCTGCGGGCGCACCCAGCCCTCTTCCCACGCCTTGTCGATGATGGCGTGCTCGAGCGACTTGATGCCCACCGGATCGTCGTTGATGCGCAGCACGCACGCTTCTTCGCACGGAGCGGGGCAGACGCGGCCGGTGAATTCGGGGAAGTTGTTCGTCGAGTGCAGGGTTTCGATCGCCGCCTTCCAGTCCTGGCGGTACACGAGGTCGTTGAAGTCCGGAATGATGTTGTTGACCGGGCACCCGGACATGCAGAAAGGCGTGCCGCAGTCCATGCACCGCGCGCCCTGCACGCCAGCGGCCTCGTCATCGAGGCGCAGCACGAACTCGCGGTAGTGCTTCTTGCGCGACTCGACGTCCTCGTGCGGCTCATCCAGCCGCTCGTATTCCAGAAATCCCGTGACCTTTCCCACTCTGCCCCCGCTGTACCTGCGCCGGTTGTTCCTAGGCCGCGACCTTGCTCTGCGAACCCGCGAGTTCGCCCAGCGCGCGCCGATACTCTTTCGGAAACACCTTCACGAACTTTGCGCGCGCCTGAGCCCAGCCGGCGAGGAGTTCGCCGGCGCGCCGGGAACCGGTGTATCGCGCATGGTTTTCGACCAGTCGCTTGAGCCGCGACTCGTCGGTCTCGCCGCCATGCCACAGCTCGCGCGGCAGCTTGGCCTGCTGTTCGGATTCCGTAACGACCGCCTCGAGGTCCACCATGGCCGGATTGCACCGCTTTGCGAAGCTGCCATCCGGGTCGTAGACGTAGGCGATTCCTCCCGACATCCCGGCGGCGAAATTTCGGCCGGCATCGCCGAGCACCACGACTGTTCCGCCGGTCATGTACTCGCACCCGTGGTCCCCCACGCCCTCGACGACGGCCTGCGCGCCGGAGTTGCGCACGGCGAAGCGCTCGCCGGCGACGCCGCGGAAGTAAGCTTCCCCGTCGATCGCCCCGTACAGCACCACGTTCCCCGTGATGATGTTCTGCGCCGGGTCGCCACGGAACTTGGGCGACGGCTGGACCGAGATGCGGCCGCCGGACAACCCCTTGCCGCAATAGTCGTTGGTGTCGCCGACCAGGTCGAGGGTGATGCCGCGAGCGAGAAAGGCGCCGAAACTCTGGCCCGCGGATCCGGCCAGGCGCACGTGGATCGTGTCGTCCGGCAGGCCGCCGTGCCCGTACCGCTTCGCGATCTCGTGCGAAAGCATCGTGCCGACGGTGCGGTTGATGTTGCGGATCGGCGTTTCGATCGTCACCTTCTCGCCGCGCTGGATGGCGGGCTGTGCGAGCTCGATCAGGCGGTTGTCCAGCGCCTTCGCCAAGCCGTGATCCTGGCCCTCGCAATGGAACCGGGCCACTTCGTCCGGCACCCCGGGGCGCTGGAAGATTTTCGAGAAGTCCAGGCCGCGCGCCTTCCAGTGCTCCACGCCCTTGCGCGTATCGAGGAGCTCGGTGCGCCCGATCAGCTCGTTGAGCTTTCGTACTCCCAGCCGCGCCATCAGCTCGCGCACCTCTTCGGCGACGAAGAAGAAGTAGTTGACCACGTGCTCCGGCTTGCCGGCGAACTTGCGCCGCAAGACCGGATCCTGCGTCGCCACGCCGACCGGGCAGGTGTTCAGGTGGCACTTGCGCATCATGATGCAGCCTTCCACGACCAGCGGCGCCGTGGCGAAGCCGAACTCGTCCGCGCCGAGCAGGGCGCCGATGACGACGTCGCGTCCCGTCTTCATCTGCCCGTCGACCTGGACGGCAATGCGTCCGCGCAGCCGGTTCAGGACCAGCGTCTGCTGCGTCTCGGCGAGGCCGAGTTCCCAGGGCGTGCCGGCATGCTTGATGGAAGACCAGGGCGATGCGCCCGTGCCACCGTCGTGGCCGGAGATCGTTACGTGGTCCGACTTGCCCTTCGCCACGCCTGCGGCAATGGTGCCGACACCCACTTCGGACACCAGCTTCACCGAGATGTCGGCGGAAGGATTGGCGTTCTTCAGATCATGGATGAGCTGGGCGAGGTCCTCGATGGAATAGATATCGTGGTGCGGAGGCGGCGAGATCAGCTCGACGCCCGGCGTCGCGTAGCGAAGCTCGGCGATGTACTCCGACACCTTGCGTCCGGGCAGCTGCCCGCCCTCGCCCGGCTTGGCGCCTTGCGCGATCTTGATCTGCAGCATCTCGGCGCTGGACAGGTATTCCGCGGTGACGCCGAAGCGGCCCGAGGCCACTTGCTTGATCTTCGATTTGAGCGAGTCCCCTTCGCGAAGGGGAATGTCGGCCTCGACGCGCGACTTGCCCAGCCGGGACTGGAGCGTTTCACCGGCCTGGATCGGCGCGTAGCGCTTGCGGTCCTCGCCGCCTTCGCCCGTATTCGACCTGCCGCCGATGCGGTTCATGGCCACCGCAAGCGTGGTGTGCGCCTCCGTGGAGATCGAGCCCAGGGACATGGCGCCAGTGGAAAAGCGCTTGACGATCTCGCTCGCCGGTTCGACCTCTTCGATCGGAACCGGCTTGCACTGCTCGAAGCGGAAATCGAACAGCCCACGGAACGTCATGTGGCGACGGGACTGCTCGTTGATGATCTGCGCGTACTCCTTGTACGTGGAGTAGGAATTGGCGCGGGTCGATTGCTGGAGCTTCGCGATCGCGTCCGGCGTCCAGGCGTGATCCTCGCCGCGCACGCGCCAGGCGTACTCGCCGCCCGCGTCGAGCATTGAGCGCAGCACCGGGTTCGAAGGGTCGAATGCGGCCCGGTGCATCCGGATTGCCTCCTCTGCGACGTCGAAGAGGCCGATTCCCTCGACGTTGGAGGCGGTCCCGCGCATGTACTTGTCGACCAGCGACTTCGCCAGCCCCACCGCCTCGAAGAGCTGCGATCCCGTGTACGACATGTAGGTCGAGACGCCCATCTTCGACATGACCTTCTTCAGGCCCTTGCCGATCGCCTTCACGTAGCTCTTGACCGCCTTGGAGGCGGCCGCCCGGTCGTTGCCGTCGAGGTCCAGGATCGTCTCGAGCGCGAGGTAAGGATGGACCGCTTCGGCGCCGTACCCGCCGAGGAGCGCGAAGTGGTGGACTTCCCGCGCGCTGCCGGTCTCGACGACGAGGCCCGTCGACGTGCGAAGGCCTCTCTGCACCAGGTGCTGGTGCACGGCGGAAAGCGCGAGAAGCGCCGGAATGGCGACGCGCTCGGCGTCGACCAGACGATCCGAGATCACGATGATGGAATATCCGGAACGAACCGCGTCTTCCGCTTGGGCCGCAAGCGAAGCCAGCCGCGCCTCGATCGCCTCCTTGCCCCAGGCGACGGGGTAGGTGATGTCCAGTTCCCAGGACTTGAACTTGCCGCCCGTATAGCGCTCGATGTGGCGGATCTTCTCCATCTCGTAGAAGTCGAGCACTGGCTGGGACACTTCCAGGCGCAGCGGCGGGTTCAGCTCGTCGATGCCCAGCAGGTTCGGCTTCGGGCCGATGAACGAGACGAGCGACATGACGAGCTCTTCCCGGATCGGGTCGATCGCGGGATTCGTCACCTGCGCGAACAGTTGCTTGAAATAGCTGTAAAGCGTCTTGTCCTTGTTCGAAAGGATGGCGAGCGGCGAGTCGTTGCCCATCGAGCCGATCGGCTCTTCGCCGTTCGAGGCCATGGGCTTCATGATGAACTTCAGGTCTTCCTGCGTGTAGCCGAACGACTGTTGCCGGTCGAGCAGCGCCACCCCGGACTTCAGCGGCGCGGTCTTCTCGCTCTCCACGTCGTCGAGCTTCACGCGAATACGCTCGATCCACTCTGCGTACGGCTTCGCGCTCGCGAGGCTTTCCTTCAGCTCCTGATCGTCGACGATACGGCCCTTCTCCAGGTCGACCAGGAACATCTTGCCCGGCTGCAGGCGCCATTTCTTGACGATGCGTTCCTCCGGGATCGGAAGGCACCCGCACTCCGATCCCATGATCACGAGGTCGTCGTCCGTCACCACGTAGCGCGACGGCCGCAGCCCGTTGCGGTCGAGCGTGGCGCCGATCTGCCGACCGTCCGTAAAGGCGATGGACGCCGGACCGTCCCAAGGTTCCATCATCGCAGCGTGGTATTCGTAGAAAGCGCGCCGCGCCGGATCCATGAGCGCGTGGTTCTCCCAGGCCTCCGGAATCATCATCATCATGGCGTGGGCGATGGAATATCCGCCCATGACGAGGAGCTCGAGCGCGTTGTCGAACGAGGCCGAGTCCGACTGGCCGTCATAGATGAGCGGCCAGAGCTTTTCGAGGTCCTTGCCCAGAATCGGCGACGAGATCGCCCCCTGCCGCGCGCGAATCCAGTTCTGGTTGCCACGCACGGTGTTGATTTCGCCGTTATGCGAGACCAGGCGGAATGGGTGCGCGAGGTCCCACGACGGGAAGGTGTTCGTCGAGAACCGCTGGTGCACCATCGCGATAGCCGATTCGACTCGCGCATCCTTGAGGTCGAGGTAGTACTCGCCCACCTGGTACGCGAGGAGCATGCCCTTGTAGCAAACGGTGCGTGCCGACATGGACGGGACGTAGAACTCCCGGCCGTGCTGCAGGTTCAGCGCCTGGATCGCGTGGCCGGAGCTCTTGCGGATGACGTAGAGCTTGCGCTCGAGCGCGTCCGTTACGGTGACCCGCTTGCCTCGGCCGATGAACACCTGGCGGATGACGGGCTCGATCCTCCTTGCCGGCTCTGCCAGATCGGAGTTGTCGACCGGGACATCGCGCCACCCCAGCAGGACCTGCCCTTCATCCTTGATCGCCCGCTCAATCTCGTACTCGCAAGCGATTCTCGAGGCCGGATCACGGGGCAGGAAGACCATTCCGACCCCGTACTGGCCGGCCGGTGGAAGCTTCACGCCGTGGCGCGCCATTTCCTCGCGGTAAAAGCGGTCCGGGATCTGGATTAGGATTCCGGCGCCGTCCGAGAGCTTGGGGTCCCACCCGACCGCTCCGCGATGCGTTAGGTTGCGCAACACCGTGAGTCCCTGCTCCACGATGGTGTGCGACTTCTTTCCCTTGATATGGGCGACGAACCCCACGCCGCAGGCGTCGTGCTCGTTCGCGGGATGATAGAGCCCTTGCGGTGATAAGCCCATGATCGTAAAGAGCGTTCCTGGTTTTCGCCGCTCTGCACAAAATGGGCGGTCGATCGTCCGAATATACCTACGGAGTCCTGCTGCGACAAGGCTTTGCGCGCTGGCGCCGGCTATTGCGACGCAGCGAGGATCGCCGCCCGCACCGACGTGTCGGGCATCCCGCTGCGTATCTGCGCCGATCCAAGTGCATTGAGGACGACGAAGCGGACCTTTCCTCCTGCCGCCTTCTTGTCCACGGCCATCAACTCCACCAGCCGCTCCGGGTCTATAGGCGGGCCATTGACCGGAAGTCCGGCTTGCTGCACCAGCGCTCGGAGGCGCTCGGCCTCCTCCTCGGACAATCCGGCTTCCCGCCGGGAAAGCTCTGCAGCCATCACCATGCCTGCAGCCACCGCCTCCCCATGTAGCCACGCGCCATAGCCGGCAGCCGCTTCGATGGCGTGCCCGAACGTATGGCCGAAGTTGAGGAGCGCTCTTACGCCGGTCTCGCGTTCATCCGCGGCGACAATCCCGGCCTTGAGCGCGCAGGAGCGCCGGACCGCATGCACGAGCGCCTGTGGGTCGCGAGCCAGAAGCCGTCCAATGTTGGCCTCCAGCCAGCCGAAGAATTCGGCGTCCAGAGCAGCGCCATGCTTGATCACTTCTGCAAGGCCGGCACGAAGCTCTCGCTCCGGCAAGGTCTGGAGCGTGGCGACGTCGGCAATGACCGCTACGGGCTGGTGAAAGGCCCCGATCATGTTCTTTCCACGCGCGTGGTTGATTGCGGTCTTACCCCCGACGGAGGAATCGACCTGCGCGAGCAGTGTGGTGGGCACTTGCAGGAAGGGGATTCCGCGCTGGTAGACCGCCGCGACGAAGCCGGCCAAGTCGCCGACCACGCCACCGCCCAGGGCCACAATCAGCGTATCGCGCCCGCAGCCGTCGGCGAGGAGCCGGTCGCAGACCGCATCGACCGTATCCCACGCCTTTGCGTGCTCACCGTCCGGGATCTTCGCAACCGTCACGCGCGCCCCGGCAGAGGCTACCGTGCCTTGGACGACCGAAAGGTAATGCGCCGCGACCGCCTCGTTGGTCACGATCGCGACGGAGCGGGTCAGGTGCGGCGCATAGAGCGCCGGATTGCCGACAAGCGCCGCACCGATGTGTATGGGATAGGTCCGCTCGCGGAGCGCTACGCGGAGGCTTTCCATCGCTCCTCCAGCCGAACCAGCAGCTCTCGCGCCAGTGCCTGCACGCTCTGGCTTCCCGTTTCCGCCACGATCTCGGCGCATTCCCGATAAAGAGGATCCCGCTGGACGTAAAGCTCGCGCATGCGGGCGAGGGGATCCGCCGTAGCCAGGAGCGGGCGGTTGCGGTCGTGGCGAACCCGCTGGTACAGGTCCTCCGGACGAGCCCGCAGGTAGATGACAACGCCAGTGTCGGTGAGATGCTTGCGGCTCGCCTCGGAAAGCACCGCACCGCCACCCGTAGCGAGGACAATGCCCTGGCGGCGCGTCAGTTCCGCGATTGCCTGCGCTTCCCGCGCGCGAAAGCCGGCTTCGCCCTCGATCTCGAATATCAGTGGAATCTTCACGCCGCAGCGAGCCTCGATCTCATGGTCCGAATCGACGAAGCGCAGCTTCAGGCGGCGGGCGAGTTGCCGACCGACGGTGGTTTTCCCCGCCCCCATCATGCCGACCAGGTAGACGTTTCTGCCGGAACCCATTGCCGCATTCTGAAACAAAAACGGCCGGGAGGTCCCGGCCGCTTCGAGGAGAAAAAAGCGATCAGCGAATATTGAGCCGCTCATTCACGATACGCGGCGTGATGAAGACCAGAAGCTCCGTCTTGGAGCTCGTCTGCGCGGAGTTGCGGAAAAGGACCCCGATTCCCGGCAGGTCGCCGAAGAACGGAATCTTCGTGATGTCGGTCCGGTCGCTCTGCTCGAAGATTCCGCCGATCACCACCGTGCCGCCATTCTCGACCAGGACTTCCGTCTGGACGTGCTTGGTATTGATCGCGAGGCCGCCGGCCGTCTGCTGCCCGGGCTGATCCTTGTTCACATCCAGGGTCATGATCACGTTGCCGTCGGGCGTGATCTGCGGCTTCACGCGAAGCGAGAGGTTGGCCTTGCGGAACGTCACCGCCGTGGCGCCCGACGATGTCGCGGCCTGGTACGGGATTTCCGTCCCCTGTTCAATGACCGCCTGCACCTGGTCCGCGGTCAGCACCCGCGGACTGGCAATGATCTTGCCTCGGCCGTCGGCCTCCATGGCGGAAATCTCCAGGTTCAGGAAGCGGGTCGCGGTGCTATTGAACAGGATGAACGAGAAACTACCTGCGGTGAACGCATTCAGGCCGCCCGCGGGGAGATTGGCCCCAAGGCTTTCGATCGCGTTGGTCTGGACTGCGCCGCCGGCCCCCGGTACGCCGGTGGTCGTCGCGAGGTTGTCCAGCCCTCCGGTGCTTACGCCGAACCGAGGGCTGTTCTGGCCGAGCAAGCGGTGGCCACCCGACAGATCGTTGTACCCGAGGCGCGCGCCAAGGTTCTTGGCGAACGTGTCGTTCGCTTCGACGATCCGCGCCTCGATCATGACCTGCCGTACCGGAATGTCGATCTTGGTGATGAGCTTGCGAACCTCGTCCAGGCGCGAGGGCGTGTCCTGGACGAAGAGCACGTTGGTGCGGCTGTCGACAACCGCGCTGCCACGCTTGGACAGGATGCGTTGGGCCGGGTCGGAAAGCAGCTTCTGAATGTCAGCGGCTTTCTGGTAGTTGATCTGGAACGACTCGGTTCGCGTCTGTTCAAGGTCGTTGATCTGCTGCTGGGCTTCGAGCGCCAGCTTCTCGCGGGTCGCGAGTTCGTCTCGCGGCGCGATCCAGATCACATTGCCTGTCCGGCGGCTATCGAGACCGCGGGTCTGCAGGATGATGTCCAGGGCCTGGTCCCAAGGAACATCCTTGAGCCGGAGCGTGATGTTTCCGGTCACCGTGTCGCTGGTGATGATGTTGAGGTCCGTGAAGTCAGCAATCACGTTGAGGACCGCGCGCACTTCCACGTTCTGAAAGTTGAGTGAGAGCTTTTCCCCCGTGTAGCGGCCCCTTTGGGCCGCGCGCGACGGGTCGGCCGTGACGGGCTTCACTTCGACGACGAACTGGGTGTCCGACTGGTAGGCGTTGTGTTCCCACTGGCCCTTGGGCTCGATCACCATCCGAACGTTGTCGCCCTGCTGGAAAAGGCTCACGGCGTCGACCGGCGTCGCAAAATCGGTTACGTCGAGGCGCTTGCGCAGCGTCTCCGGCAGCGTCGTCTTGAGAAACTCGACGATGATGTTCTGGCCCTGTTGACGGATGTCGATACCGGTAGCCGTGTCCGAAAGATCGACGATCACCCGCCCCTCCCCCGTGCGACCACGGCGGAAATCAAGGTCGCGCACCGTGTGCTTCGCATCGGCTTTGCCTTGCGCGAACTGCTCGACTCGGCTTCCGGGCGCTGCAACTGCCGGCGCGCTGAGGCTGATCACCACCGCGTTTCCGTCGAGCGTGGTCTCATGGGCGACCGGGCGACGCAGGTTCAGGACCACGCGGGTGCGGTCCGAGCCCTGCACCACGTTCATGCTCGAAAGTTCCCCTTGGGAAATGTCCTGGCTCGACCGTCCGAGCGCATTTGCCGTGTTTGGAAAGTCGAGTGCAATGCGCGCCGGATTTACGACGGCGAAGTTGGGCGGCACGCTGCGCAGCGGCTCCTTGGTCGTAATCCGAACCAGGATCTTGTCGCCCTGTTGCGTGACGTTTACGGCTTCGATCGCATTCGATTGCGCCGTCGCGGCGCCGATGCCTACGAGCCAGAGCCCGATGGTGCAGAGGGCGGTGAGGAACCTTTTTTTCATCGTCTTGCCTCCACCAGTTGCAGGGCGCTCGAGCGCTCCATCCATTCGCCGGCCGCGTCCTGAATGAGTTCCTTCAGGGCGATCTGGCCGTCGTCAATCGAAGTAATGACGCCGAAGTTCTGGCCCATGTAATTGCCCTTTTTCACCCGGTACAGATTCGTGCCGGCCTTGACGAGGGCAAAGGTTTCCTTGTTCTGAGTAATCGTGCCCAGCATCTGGATCGACTCGAGCGGGAAGGCCTCAAGAGGCTCCTTCGGCCGGTTCTGATCCGGAGCAAGCTTGCTGGCCGACGCGACCGCACCTGCTTTCGCGATGTCGATCCTTTCCGGACGGAAGGGATCGACCTGCACCTCGGCGGTGTAGGGCACCGGCTCGTAGGGCCTGACTTGCGGCAGCGGATCGACGCGGCCGCGAACGTCCTTGGTCAGCGCGGCAAGCTCCTGCTTCAAGTCGCCGTGCTCGTCCCCTCCGCATGCAGTCAATGCCGCCGCCGCGGCGGCGGCAGTGATGAGTCGCAAACTGCGGGCGGTGATCATTTGCCGCCTTTGCGGGCCGGCTGCCGCGCGCGGCGCTGCGCGGCGATTTCGGCGTCGTCCAGATAGCGGAACGTGCGAGCCGTCGCGTCCATGGTGAGAATGCCGTCC
>DASPMF010000053.1:0-2623 GCA_035627155.1 Burkholderiales bacterium
GCTTCTCGCCTCCGGAGAGGACATCCACGGTCTGCTCCCACGGCGGCAGGCGCAGCGCGTCGGCCGCGACCTCCAGTTCGTCCGCGCCGCCGGAATTGATCATCGCCTCGAGCTTCGCCTGCTCCTCGGCGAGCTTGTCGAAGTCGGCGTCGGGCTCGGCGTAGGCGGCGTAGATCTCGTCCAGGCGCTTCTTCGCGGCGGCCACGTCGCCCTGCGATTCCTCGACCGCCTCGCGCACCGTCTTGCCCTTGGGCAGGTCCGGCTCCTGCGCGAGGAACCCGACCTTGATGTTCGGCATGCGCACCACTTCGCCCTCGTAGTTATCATCCACTCCCGCCATGATCCGCAGCAGGGACGACTTGCCGGAGCCGTTCAGGCCGAGCACGCCGATCTTGGCGCCCGGAAAGAAGTTGAGGGAGATGTTCTTGAGGATAGTCCGCTTGGGCGGGACGACTTTCGCCACCCTGCGCATCGTGTAAACGTATTGGGCCATAACCCGAATGATAGGGTCGTTCGCTGCCCGATTCCCGATGCGCGCCGCCGTTCTCGCCGCTTTCCTGCTCTGTTTCGCCGGCCCGGCGGGGGCCGCCGCGGACGCGGTGTCCCTCGAGCTCGGCGGGGGCGACGACCGCACGACCCTCGTGCGCATCGGCCTGCAGTGGCAGTGGGACAAGCGCTGGCTGGAGCGCGGCGCCTGGCACCTGGGCGCCTACTGGGACGTGCAGTTCGGGTACTGGAAGAACGGCGAGGAGGTCGGCGACTTCAGCGTGACGCCGGTGTTCCGCTACCAGCGCTCGGGCTCCGGCTGGCAGCCCTACGTCGAGGGGGCGATCGGCTTCCACCTCGTCACCGACGTCCGGGTCAGCCGCTGGCGCCGCTTCAGCACCAGCTTCCAGTTCGGCGACCATCTCGGCGTGGGCGTGCAGGACGGGCGGCACGACTGGAGCCTGCGGCTGCAGCACATCTCCAACGGCGGCATCGCGCGCCCCAACCCGGGCATCAACTTCCTGCTGCTGCGCTACCAGCACAGCCTGGACTAGGCGCGGTTGCGCTCCACCGCGCGCATGAAGGCCGGCGCCTCGCCGCGCAGCCGCTCATCGGTCATGCGGCCGCTGCGCGTCATGTAGTCGTAGGCGAGGCCCCACGGGTCGAGCGCCTTCATCTTCTCCGGGAATTTCTCGTACCAGTACGAGCTGCGGTTGGCCGCGGCGACCAGCTTCTCCACTACCGGGCGCCGGGTGCGCTCGAACGCCTCGAGCGAATCCGCCCTGGCGAGCGCGATCGCGTCGTCCATGGCAAGCCGCGTCCCCGAGCCGATCGAAAAGTGCCCGGTGCGCAGCGCATCGCCGATAAGGACCACGTTGCCGGCGATCCAGGTCTCGTTCGTGAGCAGCGGGAAGTTGCGCCATACCGACTTGTTCGACACCAGCGGCTGGCCGCCCAGGTCCGGCGCGAACACGCGCTCGCAGTACGCGCGGCTCTCCGCGTCGCCCATGCGGTCGAGGCCCGCGCGGCGCCACGTCGGCTCGTCGCACTCCACGATGAAGGTGCTCATCTGCGGGCTGTAGCGGTAGTGGTGGGCGACGAACGCGCCGTGCCCGTTCTCGCGGAACGTCAGCGTCAGGCACTCGAAGCGCTGCGGCGTGCCGTACCAGACGAACTTGTTCGTCAGCACCTCGACCCTCGGCTTGAACTGCCCTTCCAGCGTCTTCCGCACCATGGAGTTGACCCCATCGGCCCCGACGATCCAGTCGCCCGGAGGGATCCCTTCCAGAGCCGTGTGGAACTGGATCCGGACGCCGGCCCGCTCGCATTCCTCGCCCAGGATCCGCAACAGTTCGAGACGGCCGAGCGCCGAGAAGCCGTTGCCGTCGATGTCCACCGCGACGTCGCGATGCACGATCCGCTGCATCGGCCACGATTCCATGGCGGCGGTGAGCCGCGCATGCATCTGCGGCTCGTCGCGCGCGAGGAACTCGAGCGCGCCGCGCGAGAACACCACGCCGAAGCCGAAGGTTGCGTCGCGCGGGTTCTGCTCGTACACCGTGACGTCGGCGTCCGGGCGCCTGCGCTTGAGGAGCAGCGAGTAGAAGAGCCCGGCCGGCCCGGCGCCGACGACCGCTACGCGCATCAGGCGCCCGGCTCGAGGCGCAGCAGCGCGCCGGCGCTCTCGTCGAGGAGGTAGAGCAGGCCGTCGGGCCCCATGCGCACGTCGCGGATGCGCCCGACGGTTCCCTTCAGCAGGCGCTCCTCCTTCACCATCTTCTCGCCCTGTAAGCGCAGGCGCACCAGCATCTGGTCGCGCAGCGCGCCGACGAAGAGGTCGCCCTGCCACTTGGGGAACCGGTCGCCGGTGTAGAACGCCATGCCCGAAGGCGCGATCGACGGCACCCAGTAGTGCAGCGGCTGCTCCATGCCTTCCTTGCGCGTGCCCTCGCCGATCTTCGTGCCGACCACGTACTGCACGCCATAGGTGATCACCGGCCAGCCGTAGTTGCGGCCCGCGCGGATGACGTTCACCTCGTCGCCGCCCTGCGGGCCGTGCTCGTGCGCCCACAGCTCGCCCGTCTTCGGATGCATCGCCGCGCCCTGCATGTTGCGGTTGCCGAGCGTGAACTTCTCC
>DASPMF010000054.1:0-30516 GCA_035627155.1 Burkholderiales bacterium
TGATGCCGTTCATGCTGCTCTTCGCGGTCTACGTCCAGTTCCACGGCGACTTCGGCCCCGGCGGCGGGTTCCAGGCGGGCGTGATCGCGGCCGCCGCGGTGGTCTTCTACGCCATCGTGTTCGGGCTCGACGCCGGGCGCCGGCTGGTGCCGGAACGCCTGGTGGAGGCGCTGCTCGCCCTCGGCGTGCTGGTGTACGCCGGGGTGGGCCTGGCGGGGCTCGCGCTCGGCGGCGCGTACCTCGACTACTTCGTCCTCGACCGCGATCCGGTGCACGGCCAGCACCGCGGCATCTTCTGGGTGGAAGCCGGCGTCGCGCTCACCGTGAGCAGCGTGATGCTGAAGCTCTTCTATCTCTTCGCCGGACGGGGGCGTGCGGAATGACGCACTACGCCTACTGGGTGGCGATCTTCCTCATGATGGCCGGCCTCTACATCCTGATCGCGCGCGGCAACCTGCTGAAGAAGCTGGTGGGCCTCGCGATCCTGCAGAGCTCGGTGTATCTCGTCTACATCGTGCCGGGCAAGCTCGTCGGCGGCACCGCGCCGATCATCGCCGAGGGCTTCACGGTGTACTCGAACCCCCTGCCGCACGTGCTGATCCTCACCGCGATCGTCGTCGGGGTGGCGACGCTCGCCCTCGGGCTCGCGCTGGTCGTGCGCATCCGGGAAGCCTACGGGACGATCGAGGAAGACGAGATCCTGGGGAAGGACTGATGCTCGAGCACGCGCCTGCCCTGCTGGTGGTGCTGCCGCTCGTCGCCGCGCCGCTCATCGTGCTCTTGCGCGCGAGCGCCTTCGGCTGGCTGGCGAGCACGGCGGTGAGCTACGCCTGCCTGGTGCTCGCGATCGGCCTGGCGACGCGCGTCGCCGACACGGGCGCGATCAGCTACGCGATCGGCAGCTGGGCGCCGCCGTGGGGCATCGAGTACCGCGTGGACGCGCTCTCCGCGTTCGTGCTGGTCGCGGTGGCGCTGATCGGCTCGCTCGTCGCGCCCTACGCCCAGCGCAGCATCGCCGCCGAGGTGCCGGAGGACCGGCGCTACCTCGTCTACGCCATGTACTGCCTGTGCCTCGCCGGCCTCCTCGGCATGACGATCACCGGCGACGCCTTCAACCTGTTCGTGTTCCTCGAGATTTCCTCTCTCGCGACTTACGTCCTGATCGGCATGGGCCCGCACCGCAAGGCGCTGGTCGCCGCCTACCAGTACATGCTGATGGGCACGGTCGGGGCGACGTTCTACGTCATCGGCGTCGGGCTCCTCTACCTCGTCACCGGCACGCTCAACCTTCCGGACATGGCGGAACGCCTCGGCGCGGTCGAGGACGTGCGCCCGGTGCTCGCGGGGCTCGCCTTCATCACCGTCGGCATCGGCCTCAAGCTCGCGCTTTTCCCGCTGCACGCGTGGCTCCCCAACGCCTACGCCTTCGCCCCGTCGATGGCCGCCGCCTTCTTCGCCGCGACCGCAACGAAGGTGTCGGTGTACGTGCTGCTGCGCTACTACTTCCTGGTCTTCGATCCCGCCGCGCTCTTCGAGCGCCTGCCGACGCGCGAGCTCTTCATCTTCCTGTCCGTGGCCGCGATGATCATGGCCTCGCTCGTCGCGGTGTTCGAGCAGGACGTGAAGCGCCTTTTCGCGTACTCGAGCATCGCCCAGATCGGCTACATCACCCTCGGCATCGGCGTGGACAACCTCGCCAGCCTGACCGGCTCGATCGTCCACCTCCTGAACCACGGCGTCACCAAGGGCGCCATCTTCGTCCTGCTCGGCGGCATCGCCCTTCGCCTTTCTGAAAAGCCACTCACCCTGCCGGCGATCGCCGGTCTCGGCCAACGCATGCCGCTCACCGCATTCGGCCTGGTCGTCTCGGGCCTGAGCCTGATCGGGATTCCGGGCACCGCGGGCTTCATCACCAAGTGGTACCTCGTGCTCGGCGCGCTGGAACGCGGGCTGTGGTGGCTCGTCGCCGCCATCCTCGCGAGCTCGCTCATCGCCGCGGTCTACGTCTGGCGCGTGGTCGAGGCCGCGTACCTGCGCCCGCCGCGCGACGGCGCCCCCGCGCGCGAGGCGCCGCTCGGCATGCTCTCGGCGGCGCTCGCCATGGTCGCGCTGTGCGTCTACTTCGGCTTCGACACCTCCTTCAGCATCGGCGGCGCCCAGGCCGCCGCCGAGCTCCTCCTGAAGGGGCAGCAATGAACGCATTGCTGTCCAGTCTGGTACTTCCGATTGTCGCCGCTGGCCTCATCTCCATCCTCGGGAAGAAGCCGAACGCGCGCGAAGCGGTCTCGCTCGTCGCCGCCGGGGCGACGTTCATCGCCGTCCTGTCCTTCCATGGCGCCGTGCTCGAAGGGCAGAGGCCGGCGCTGCGCCTGGGGGAGATCCTTCCCGGCCTGGCGATCGCGTTCGAGGTCGAGCCGCTCGGGCTGCTGTTCGCGCTCATCGCCTCGGGGCTGTGGCTCGTAAGCGCGATCTACTCCATCGGCTACATGCGCGGAAACGACGAGGCGCACCAGACGCGGTTCTTCGTCTGCTTCGCGCTCGCCATCGCGGCGGCGCTGGGCGTGGCGTTCTCCGCCAACCTCCTGACGCTCTACCTCTTCTACGAGGCGCTCACCTTCGTCACCTATCCGCTCGTCACGCACCACGGCGACGACAAAGCGAGGAGCGGCGGGCGCACGTACCTGGGGCTGCTCCTGCTCTCTTCCATGTTCTTCCTCCTGCCCGCGATGATCGTCACCTGGTGGGTCGCCGGGACGCTGGAGTTCACGCCCGGCGGCATCCTCGGCGGCAAGGTGGACGGCGCCGCGGCCGCGGGACTCCTCGCGCTCTTTGCGTTCGGGGTCGGCAAGGCGGCGCTCATGCCGCTGCACCGCTGGCTTCCGGCGGCGATGGTCGCGCCCACGCCGGTGTCCGCGCTGCTGCACGCCGTCGCGGTCGTGAAGGCGGGCGTGTTCACGATCGTGAAGATCGTCGTGTACGTGTTCGGCCTGGGTTTCGCCGCCGACGCGTTCGCGTGGCTGCCCTGGGTGGCGGGCTTCACCATCGTCGCCGCGTCCCTCGTAGCGCTGCGCGCGGACAACCTCAAGCGCCGGCTCGCCTACTCGACCGTCAGCCAGCTCTCCTACGTGGTGCTCGCCACCGCGCTCCTTGCGCCGCTCAGCGTCGTCGGCGCGGTCCTGCACATCGCGGCGCACGCCTTCGGCAAAATCACGCTCTTCTTCGCCGCCGGCGCCGTCTACACCGCCGCGCACAAGACCGAAGTGAGCGAGCTCGACGGCCTGGGCCGCCGCATGCCCTGGACCTTCGCCGCCTTCGCGATCGGCGCGCTCTCCATGATCGGCCTGCCGCCGGCAGCCGGCTTCGTCAGCAAGTGGTTCATGGTTTCCGGCGCGGTGCAGAGCGGCCACTGGGTGGCGCTCGCGGTCATCGTCGCGAGCACGCTCCTCAATGCCGGCTACTTCCTGCCCATCCTCTACCGCGCCTTCTTCGTGCGGGGGACGGGCGAGGCAGGGCACGAGGCGCCGGCGACGATGCTCGTCGCCATGGGCGTGACCTCGGCGCTGACGCTCCTCATGTTCTTCTTTTCCGACCTGCCGCTCGCCCTCGCCGGGCGGGTCGCCGGAGGCTGACATGCTTTGGCGCATTTTCCTCGCCGTGCTTGCGCTGACCGTGGCGGCGGAGCTCGTCGTGACCCTGCATCCGCATTTCGCCGTCGAGCGCCTGTTCGCCTTCAACGCGGTGTTCGGCTTCGCGGCCTGCGCGGCGATGATCCTCGTCGCCAAGGGCATCGGCCTGCTCGTGAAGCGCCGCGACACCTACTACGACGACGATGAATAGCCTGCTCGCCCATCCGTCGCTCGCCCTGTTCGCCGGCGCCCTGCTCGTCGCGCTGCTGCGCGGACGGCCGCGCGCCGGCGCCGCGCTGCTTTCGCCCCTCGCCGCGGTGCTCCTCGCCTGGAACCTGCAGGATGGAACGGCCCTGCATGCGAGGTTCCTCGGCATGGAGATCGCGCCGTTCGCCGTCGACAAGCTCTCGCGGCTCTTCGCGCTGATCTTCGCGCTCATGGCCTTCGCCGGGGCGCTGTACTCGCTCAACCAGAAGAGCCGCCTCGAGCTGCCGGCCGCGTTCTTCTACGCGGGCTCCGCGATCGGCGTCGCGCTCGCCGGCGACCTCGTCACGGTGTTCGCCTTCTGGGAAGCGATGGCGATCGGCTCGACGCTCGTGCTGTGGAGCGCCGCCACGCCGCGCGCCTACGCGGCGAGCCTGCGCTACCTCATGGTGCACCTCTTCGGCGGGATGCTGCTCTTCATCGGCGTCACCGGGCAGGTCCTGGACGGCGGCAGCACCGCCTTCGCGGCGATGAAGCTGGACACCGTGTGGCAGTGGCTGATCCTCGCCGCGTTCCTCGTGAACGCCGGCGCGTGGCCGTTCTCGGCCTGGCTGCCGGACGCGTATCCCGAAGCGTCGTGGAGCGGGATGGTGTTCCTTTCCGCCTTCACGACCAAGACCGCGGTCTACGTCCTGATGCGCGGCTTCCCCGGCACCGAGCTCCTGGTGTACGTCGGGCTCGCGATGGTGTTCTACGGGATCCTCTACGCGCTGCTCGAGAACGACATGCGGCGCATCCTCGCCTACAGCATCGTGAACCAGGTCGGCTTCATGATCACCGGCATCGGCATCGGCACCGAGATGGCGCTGAACGGCGCGGCCGCGCACGCCTTCACGCACATCCTCTACAAGGCGCTGCTGCTGATGTCCGCGGGCTCGGTGCTGCTCATGACCGGACGGCGCAAGTGCACCGACCTCGGCGGCCTCTACCACAGCATGCCGCTCACCGCGGCGTGCGGCATCATCGGCGCCCTCGCGATCTCCGCCTTCCCGCTGACCTCCGGATTCGTGAGCAAGTCCATGGTCACGCAGGCCGCCGCGGACGGCCACCTGCTCTACGTCTGGCTCCTCCTCGCAGCGGCCTCGGCCGGCGTCTTCCTCCATGCCGGCATCAAGTTCCCGTGGTTCGTGTTCTTCCAGAAGGACTCGGGGCTGCGCCCGCCCGAGCCGCCGTGGAATCTGCGCGCCGCGATGCTCCTCGTTTCGGCGCTGTGCATCGGCCTCGGCATCTTCTACGAGCCGCTCTACGCCCTGCTGCCCTACCCGACGCAATACGTGCCGTACACCGGCGCGCACGTCGTCACGCAGCTGCAGCTGCTGCTCTTCTCCGGCCTGGCCTTCTTCGTGATGCTGGGCTGGCTCCGGCGCACGCTGACCATCACGCTGGACGTGGACTGGCTCTATCGCAGGCTGTTTCCCGCGCTCCTCGGCCACGGCGAAGCCGTGATTGCAGCGATGACCCGCGGCGCCGGCTCGACGGCCGGGACGCTGCTGCGCTGGCTCGACCGCTGGACCCGGCGTCTGCACGGACCGGACGCGCCCTTCGCCCGCACCTGGGCCTCGGGCGCCATGGGGCTCGGCGTGATGCTGATGCTGCTGGGATTCCTGCTCTCCTACTACCTGGCGTAGCTAGCGCAGCGCTTTCTCGAGCAGCTCGCCGGCGACCTCGTTGAGCGGCCTGCCCTCGGCCTGCGCCTTGTCCTGGAGGCGCTTCACGAGCTCGCCCTTCAGCTTCACCGCGAAGGGGACGAGGCCCTGCGCGCGCTCGAGCTCGCGCTGCTCCTTGCGGCTCACGATGGCGGAGCCCTTGCCGTAGCGCTCGGGCGCGCTCGACTTCGTCACGCGGTCGGTCAGGCTGGCGGCCTTCAGCCGCTCGAGGTCGGTTTTCTTCCAGCTCATGCGCCCGAATTTATCAGTCCACGCAGGCCTTGCGAGCCGCATGGGCGGAACGCAGGTCCGGGGCGAGGTGCACGGTCCATTCCTGCGGCGTATAGACGCACAGCTTCGTGCCGCGCAAGGCGAGCTGGCAGGCCCCGGGGAGCGGCGACGAGAGCGCGACCTTCTGCGCCCGGCGCAGCAGCGGATCGATGCGCCAGAGCGTTCCATGGTGGAAGCTCACCGCGAGGAACGTGCGGTGCCGGGGGGACCAGGCGATTGCCGCGAAGCCGACCTCGCGGTCCGTGTCGCGGTCGAGCACCAGTTCGTGCCGCGACACCGCGAAGCTCCCGGCGTGCACCTTCCAGACCACGGGAACGATATCGCTCGTCACTACGGCATCGCCCCATTCGTTCAGCGCTAGGTCGGGCGTGCAGCCATAGAGCTCGCCGGCGACGATCCAGCCCGGCAGCTTCAGGTGCGCGATCTTCCTGCGCTCCGGCAGCGAATGGACATGCACGCCGTCCGGGGCGAGCGTCCAGGCGCGCCCGCGGGCCGTATCGAGCACCTGGCGCAACACCGGGCCTTCCATTGCGACGCCGTGGGGAAAATGCGTGAGGAAAAGAAGAAATACGACGAGTCGAGCCATGTGCGCTCCTTCCAGAGGAATCGGCGCAGCACTTGGACGAAATCGTCTTTTGGCCGGGTGTGTCTGCGACCCGGCACAGGAGTTGGACGGAGGACCGTCTTGGCGGGAAAACCCGGGGATCCTGTACCCCCGGCCGCAAGATTACCCGTCGCGCGACGTGCGCGCAAGGCACGGCGCTTGCGGCGGTCGCGGCATGAAACTGATACCCCTTTTATTCGCGCTGCTCTTCGCCTCGTCTGCCGCCGCGCAATCGCGCACGGACAACGCCCCGGAGCGCCCGCCGAACGATCCGGCGGAGAAATCCAGGATCCGCACCGACGGGGCGGCGGGCGGCACCGGCGACCCGGTGGCGCGCGGCGACCGGGTGCGAAGCGGGCAGGATGCGGAAGCGTCCCACCGGAAGGGCCGCAAGCACGACGAGGGCTCGTCGGACCGCAAGGCCGGCCGCGGCGCCGACGCGCGCTCGCGCTAGTCGATACAGGCGAACTCGACCGCTTCGGCGCGCGCGGTGCCCTCGGGCGCCAGGCGCTCGCCGAACGCGATCCAGCCGCGACGCCTCAGCGTGAGGGATTCGCGGTGCAGGACGATCTCCAGCTCGCCTTCGATGGTGACGAACGTGCCGTTCGTGCTGTGGTCCTGGAGCATGAAGCGGTCGAGCCGGCGCTCGATCGTGCAGTGCTGGCGCGAGGCCCTCGGCGAGGTCACCGCGATGTTGCAGCCCAGGTCGCGGCCGATGACGATGGAGTTGCTCCCGGCGCGCATCGTCACCTCGAGGTTTCCATGGCGCATCACCAGCGCCCCGGCGCCCGCCCGCACGAACTGGCCGGTGCGCGAGGCGAGGTCGGTGACGTCGGGACTCTGCCGCCACACGAGCTCGCACAGGTCCACCGGGGCCGCCTTGCCCTTCACCTGCACCGGATGCAGCCGGCGCGCCGAGGCGCGGATGAGCGGCGCGAGCTGCGCGGCGGTTTCCGCGCTGGTGAGGGTCTGTCCCGCGCGCGCGTGCTCGCCGATGCGGTACGCGAGGTTCACCGTGTCGCCGAACACGTCGCCGTTGTCCCGGATGACCGATCCCCGCTGGAAAGCGATGCGCACTCCGAAGCGCGAGCTGCCGAGCGCCGGAAGGGCCTCGATGGCGACGTGCATCCGGCTCGCCGCGACGGCCGCGTCGTTGGCCGTCGAGAAGAGCACCAGCACCGCGTCGCCGAGCGTCTTGACCACCTGCCCGGAGCTCGCCTCAGCCGTTGCGCGCAGCGTGTCGAGGCAGCGCTTGATCGCAGCCATCGCGGCTGCGTCGCCGGCCGTTTCATACAGCTTCGTGCTGCCGGTGACATCCGCGAACAGGACGGCGTATTCGCTGGGGGGCGGCATGCGCGCGAAGCTATCACGATTTCGCGAAGCCGAGCCTCCGGAAGAGCAACCCTATCGCAGCGGCGGGATACGCGAGGCCCGCCGGCACCCACATCACCAGGCCGGCGAGCTGCTGGTCTTCCAGCGCGTAGCCGGCGTACCAGGAGGCGCGCGAGAGCGACATCAACGCGCCGAGGCCGCCCGTGTACATCATGGTGGTGAGAAGGGCGAGGACCGCGCCGAGCGGGTTGGCGCGCGGATCGAGCACGATCCACCAGAAGAGGAGCGCCGTGCCGAAGAAGCTCGCGTGCTGCGCGAAATGCAGCCACGGCTCGGACACCGCGGCCAGGAACACGGCCGGCACGTGCCAGAGCAGGACCGCAATCGCGTGCAGCGTCCACGCCAGGACCGGGTTCGAAAGGAAGTCCCGCAGCCTGGAGACCTGCCGCGCCAGGCCGGCCGCCACCCACGCGCACGCCTCCAGCGGCCGCGAAGCCATGAAGAGCGGCGCGGCGACGACCATCAGGAGCTCGTGCTGGACCATGTGCGCCCACAGCAGCTCTTCTGCGTAGTGATGCAGCGGGGAGAGAAGGGCGAGCGCGACGGTGAGCCAGCCGAGCGCGAAGCACGTGGCGTTGACGCCGGTGATGCCGCGTCCCCTGCCCGCCTTCCGCCAAAGGCGGAACACGCCTGCAGCGTAGAGTCCGCCACCCGCGCCGAGAAGGAGGACCGTCAGTGCGTGCATGGATCGAGGAAGAGCCGCGTCGCCCACATCGCGGCGACGACGAGCGCAAAGAAGGCCCCGGTCCACGTCGCCACCAGGGGCAGCGTCTCCTCGCGCTCCCGGCGCCGGAACTCGCGCCATGCCATCGCGGTGACGAGGAGGATGAAGAGGAACGACAGGCCGAAACTGGCATGCAGCCACCATTCCGCCTGTCGCTCGCAGGCGCCCGCGGCGAGCGCGTAGCCCAGGTGGTTCGAGGCGAGCGCGAGGAGCGGCGCGAGGAGAAGCGCCGGCCAGACCTTCACGACGGCAGCCTCGGAACGAGGTAGACCACCGCATACACGGGGATCCACGCGTAGACCACGAAATACCAGTACAGGCCGTTCTCGGCCACATCGACGTGGCGCTTGCCCTCGATCGGCTTCGCGAAGAAGAACACCGCGGCGAGGACGATCGTGTCGTACACGTCGGTCAGGAGGTGCACGGTATGCAGCCCGAGCAGCACCCAGACGATCGACCCGTAGGCGTTGTCGTGCCACGCCACGTTCAGCGCGGCGAACTCGTACACCCGGATCCCGAGGAGCGCGAGGCCGAAGAGGATGCAGACGACCAGCCCGATCCGAATGCGGCGCTCGTCGCCGTCCTCGCCGGCCTTCTTCGTCCAGTGGTTCGGCCAGATGCTCGCCAGCAGGATCGCGAGGTTCAGCGTGCCCCAGAAGAGGTCGGGCGGCGCCGCGCCCATGGGCCAGTCGTTCGACTGGCTGCGAAGGAAGAAGTAGCTCGCGATCGCCAGCGCGAAAACGGTGCCTTCGATCGCGATCAGGCCCATCGTCCCCCACCACATCAGGCTGTGGTGGCCGTTGCGGTAGCTCGGCAGGCCGGACACGTCGAGGAGCTTCACGCGTCGAGCCGCTCCGAGGGCCGCTTCTCCACCGCGAGGTGCTCGAGCGTTTCCTTCCGGCTCGGCCAGAACCACATGGTGATCGCCACCGCGACCGGCACCATGCCCCACAGGGCGGCCCACGGCGTGAAGATCGTACCGATGAACAGCGCGGTGACCGCCACCGCCCCGAGGAAGGGCCACGGACTCGGGTTGGGAAAGGCCGGCCGGTGATCCGGGATCGCGTCGACCACCGACGTGGCGAGCGCCTCGCGGGTCATCTCGGCCAGGCCGGTGACATGGGTGGGCTCCGGCTGCGGCACCGGGTCGCTCGACCAGAGCGGATAGCGGCCGCGCACGATCGGGATCCTGTCGAAGTTGTAGGCCGGCGGCGGCGACGCGGTGGCCCATTCGAGCGTCGCCGCGTTCCATGGATTGGCGGGGGCGGGCTTGCGGCTCTTCACGACGTTGATGACGAAGAGCAGGACGCTCGCCGCGATCATCAGCGCGCCGAGGGTGGAGAGCCGGTTCAGGTCTTCCCAGCCCATCTCCGCCGGATAGGTGTACACGCGCCGCGGCATGCCCTGCACGCCGAGGTGGTGCATCGGCCAGAAGGCGACGTTGAAGCCGACGAAGAAGAGCCAGAAGTTCCAGCGCCCCAGCTTCTCCCCCATCATGCGGCCGGTGATCTTCGGGAACCAGTAGTACCAGGCGCCGAAGAGCGGGAACACCGCGCCGCCGATCAGCACGTAGTGCAGGTGCGCGACGACGAAGTAGGTGTCGTGCAGCTGCAGATCGAGCGGCACCGAGGCGACCATGAGCCCGGTCATGCCGCCGATCACGAGGATGAAGAAGAACGCGAGCGTGAAGAGGAGCGACGTGGTGAAGACGATGCGCCCGGTCCACAGCGTGGCGATCCAGCAGTAGACCTGGATCGCCGTGGGGACGGCGATCAGCATGCTCGCCGCGGTAAAGAAGCTCTTGCCGAGCTCCGGCAGGTGCGCAGCGAACATGTGGTGCACCCAGAGGCCGAATCCGAGAAACCCGGTAAGGATGAGCGACAGCACCATCGCCGGGTAGCCGTAGACCTCGCGCCGCGCGAAGGTGGCGATGATCATGGACATGAACCCCAGCGCCGGGATGAAGATGAAGTACACCTCCGGGTGTGCGAAGTACCAGAACAGGTGCTGCCACAGCACCGGGTCGCCGCCTTCGGCCGGGTTGAAGAAGTGCGTGCCGACGAGCCGGTCCATGACGAGCATGCTCGAGGCGAGCATCACCGCCGGCATGGCGAAGAGGATCATGAACGAGGTGACGAGCATCGCCCAGACGAAGAGCGGCATGCGCCCGAGCGTCATCCCCGGGGCGCGCAGCTTGAACACCGTGGCGATGATCTCGATCGCCACCAGCAGCCCCGCGAGCTCCGTGAAGGTGATCATCTGCGCCCAGAAGTCCACGCGCTTGCCGGGCGAGTGCTCCGGCCCCGCTAGCGGCGGGTAGCTGAACCACCCGGTGTCGGCGCCGATGCCCAGGAGCATGCCGCCGAAGAGCATCAGCCCGCCGAAGAGGTAGACGTAGTAGGAGAACGCGTTCATGCGCGGGAAGGCGATGCTTCGCGCGCCCACCATGAGCGGCACTAGGTACACCCCCATCGCCTCCATGACCGGCACCGCGAAGAGGAACATCATCGCCGTCCCGTGCACGGTGAAGAGCTGGTTGTAGAGGTCGTTGCTGACGAGGTCGTTGTCGGCGCGCGCGAGTTGCAGCCGCATCAGCGCCGCGAGAAGGCCGGCTGCGACGAAGAAGCCGAACGCGGTGACGATGTAGCGCTTCGCGATCGTCTTGTGGTTGACCGCGGCGAACCAGCCGAGGAAGCCGGGCGGATCGCTCCAGGTCTTCTCGAGGACCGGGTTCATCGCAGCGACCCGAGGTACGCCGCGAGCGCCTGCAGCTGCTCCTTCGGCAAGGCGTGGGCGGGCATGTTCACGCCCGGCTTGTGCTTGTGCGGGTCGCGGATCCAGTCCGCGAGCGCCTGCGGCTCGTTCGGCAGCACGCCGGCCGCGATGCGGCTGCGGCTGCCCACGTGCGTGAGGTCCGGCGCCTTGCGCCCGTTCGCCGGGGTGCCGAGGATCGCGTGGCAGCTCGCGCACGTGCCCCGGACGAAGAGGTCCCTGCCCTTCCTTTCGAGCTCGCCCGCCGGCTCGGCCGCGGGCTTGCGCTGCGCCTGCATCCAGGTCGCGAACTTCTCGGGCGGCTCGGCGAAGACGAAGAAGGCCATCTTCGCGTGCTGCGCGCCGCAGAACTCGGCGCACTGCCCGCGGTACGTCCCCGCCCGGTCGGCGCGCAGCAGGAGCTCCGCCTCGCGTCCGGGGATCAGGTCTTTCTTGCCGCCGAGGTTGGGAACCCAGAAGCTGTGGATCACGTCGTCGGACCTGAGGAAGAGGCGAACGGGCCGGCCGACCGGGATGTGCAGCTCGTTCGCCGTGGTGAACTCGCGCTGCGGGTCCAGGTCCTTGTAGCGCACCTCCCACCACCACTTGTGGCCGATCACCTCCACCTCGAGCGCGCCCTCCGTGGGCAGCTTGGCGAGCGCCCGGTCGGTCGCGACGCTCGCCGCGATCAGCACGAGAAGGCCCAGCGTCGAAACGGCGACGGCCACGCCGACCGGGACATGCGGAACCTTCCCGACCGCGGTTCCCGCCCTTCCCCGAAGGAGCGCAAGGACGAAGGCGACGAGCACCGCGAGCGTCACGGCGCCGCAGATGCCGACGGTCAGCCACCAGAGCGCGACGATGCGCTCGGCCTGCGGCCCCGCCGCGGAGAGGATGTGCTGCAGCGGCACTAGGGCTTCTCGCGCATGTTCTCGGGCTCGGCGGCCGAGAGACCGTCGCTGCGGCCCGGCGCGACGTCCTTCGACACGAGCGCGCTCATCGAGCGCACGTAGGCGACGAGCTGCCAGGCCTGGTCCTCGGTGATGCGGCCGCGGAAGGCGGGCATGCCGTTCGGCCGCCCGTTCATGATGCTTTCGTAGATCGACTGCGGCTCGGCGCCGTAGCGCCAATCCCTGTCCATGTGCGCGGGCCCCATGCCGCCGCCGCCCATGGCGTGGCAGCCGACGCAGTTCATCCACCGGTAGAGCTGCTTGCCCTGCGCCACGGAATACGCGTTCTCCACCGTGCGCGTGCGCTCCGGCTGCGCGGACTTCGCCTCCTCGGGCGAAAGCTGGTATTGCCGTTGCTCGCGCTCGCAGCCCGCGAGGAACAACGCCAGAAGCCCAACCATCAACCTCACAGCCGTGGCACCGCGTACTCGTCCAGGATCGCCTCGACCTCGGCGCGGCGGCGCTCGAGCGCCGCGTCGAGCGCCTCGCGCAGCGGCTTCGCGCCGCGCTTCACGCCGACCGAGATCGAGAAGACGAAGGGAACGGGAACGTCCGCCGGCGCGCTCGCCCGCGCCACGCTCAGCTGCTTCCTGCGGGCAAACCAGCCGACCTGCGGTCCCCACAGGACGGCGGCATCGAGCTCGCCCCGGGCGATCGCCTCGACGATGCGCTCCGCGGCCGGCCGCTCGCCGTACACGCTGTAGCCGACGACGTTCGTCACCGCTCCGAGCGCGGCGAGCGCATGGCCGGCCGGCGTCGCTGCGAGGTCGTCTCCCGGAAGGAGTACGCCGATCTTCAGCGCTTTGAGCCTTTCGTCTTCGAATGAAAGGAGCCCCTTGGAAGAAACGAAGACGTAGGTCGAGCGGTAATAAGGACGGGTATTCAGGGTGCGCTCGAAGTCGCTAGGCACGCCGATCCAGACTTCGCACAGGCCCTCGCTGAAGGTCTTCCTCACGAAGGCGCGACGCTGCAGGTGCCAGGTGGTGCGCAGCGTCATGCCGAGCTCCTCGGCCAGGAGGGCGGCGATGCGGTTCTCGAAGCCGCTGCCATCGGCGTGGGAGTACGGCAGGTTGTCCGGCTCCGCGCAGACGCGCAGCTCGCTGCCATGGGCGAGGCCGGCCCACGAGGCCGCGAACAGGAGAAGAAGCGTCCTAAGGAAGGGAAAAGACATAGAGCATTCCGCCCTTCACCGTGTGCTTCGGCAGGTCCTTCATCGCGCCGACGAAGCCCAGCGCCGCCGAGCCGTCGCGCGTGTCGAGATCTGCGGCCACCACGGCGCCGGCCCAGCCGCCGACCCCGGCGAGCACGGCGACGTACTGCTTGCCGTCGTCGCCGCGGTAGGTAACCGGCTGCCCGATGATTCCGGAGCTCGTGCGGAACCGCCAGAGGAGCTTGCCCGTCTTCGCGTCCACCGCTTTGAAGAAACCGTCCATCGTGCCGTAGAAGACAACGTCGCCCGCGGTCGCGAGCGCGCCGCTCCACACCGGAAACTTCTCCTGGATGGTCCATGCCTTCTTCGCCGCCACCGGATCCCACGCGCTGAACTCGCCGCGATGGCCGTCGCCCGGCCCGGGCTTCATCTCGGTGTCGGCGCCGACGTAGGGCGTGCCGGCGATGTAGCTCGTCTGGTAGGTGACCGCGTCCTGGCAGAGGTTCTGGTACGGAATGTAGAGGAGCTGCGTGCGCGGCGACCACGCCGAGGGTTGCCAGTCCTTCGCGCCCGGCGACGCGGGGCAGATGTCGCGCAGCACCTGGTTCGGCTTCGGGATCTTCTGCGGGTTGTACTGCAGCCGGCCCGTCTTCAGGTCGACGCCGAGCGAGGTCGTGATGTGCGCAAACGGCGTTGCCGAGAGCACCTCGCCGGTCGCGCGGTCGAGCACATAGACATAGCCGTTGCGCTCCGGGCGCACCAGCACCTTGCGCTTCGTGCCCTGGATCTCGAGCTCGAGCAGCACGTTCTCGTTCACGCCGTCGT
Organism: Burkholderiales bacterium; assembly: GCA_035627155.1. GTDB lineage: Bacteria > Pseudomonadota > Gammaproteobacteria > Burkholderiales > SG8-39 > SCGC-AG-212-J23. Next base: position 14,224 of record DASPMF010000054.1, read on the forward strand.
AGTCGTGCAGGTCGTGCGGGCTCCACTGGTAGAACCAGATCGCCTCGCCGGTGTCGGGCTTGCGCGCGAAGATGCCCGAGGTCCACTTGTTGTCGCCCGGGCGCTGCTCCGGATTCCAGGGCCCCGGGTTTCCCGTGCCGTAGTAGATGAGATCGAGCTCCGGGTCGTACGAGATCCAGCCCCAGACGTTGCCGCCGCCGAGCTTCCACGCCTCCGGCGGCCAGGTGGTCACGCCGAGGTCCGTGCCGCGGTCCATTTCGTAGTGCGGCTTGAACGCCGGACCGATCAGCACGTCCTGGTCGGGGCCGGTGCTGTAGGCGCGCCATGCGACCTTGCCGCTCGCGGCATCGAGCGCCGCGATCCAGCCGCGCACGCCGAGCTCGCCGCCGCTGTTGCCGACGAGCACCTTGCCCTTCACCACGAGCGGCGCCATGGTCATCGTCTCGCCGATCGAGATGTCGCCGAGCTTCGTACGCCAGAGCTCCCTGCCGCTCTTCGCGTCGAGCGCGATGGTCTGGTTGTCGAGTGTGTTGAAGAAGACGCGCCCGCCGTCGTACACCATGCCGCGGTTCACCACGTCGCAGCACGCCACGCCCTGGGCGAACGGGTCAGTCTTCGGGTCGAACCTCCACTTCACCCGGCCCTTCATGTCGAGGGCGAAGACGTGGTTCGGATAGGGCGTCACCACGAAAAGCGTGTTCTCGGCGACGATCGGCGCCGCCTCGTGGCCGCGCTCCGCGCCGGTCTTGAAGCTGAACGCGAGCTTGAGCGACCGGACGTTCGCCGTGGTGATCTCGGCGAGGCCGCTGTAGCGCGTGCTGGAGTAGTCCTTCGCCGGCATGCGCCATTCGCCGTCCTCGGCCCGCACGAACGTCGCGCAGAGGAGCAACGCAAGCGAGGCAAGGACGCGCATACGAACTTGTACCGTTCGATCTGTTAAACAGCACACGTCCTGTCATGCGCAGTTGGTACGGTCCGCCCCATGCCGGGCTACGGAAAGGTCGCCGCAACGCTACATTGGGTCGTCGGCGTGGCGATCGTTTTCCAGTGCGCGCTCGGCTGGTGGATGCTCGACCTGCCCAAGGGCGCCGACGGCACGCGGGCGTGGTGGTTCAACTTCCACAAGTCCGTCGGCCTGGCGATCGCCGCCCTCGTTTTCTTCCGCATCGCGTGGCGCCTGCAGAACCGCCCGCCGGGGCTTCCGGCCTGGTTGCCGGCCTGGCAGCGCACGGCCGCGCTACTCAGCCATCGCGGCCTCTACGCGTGCATGGTGGCGCTGCCCGTCTCGGGCTACCTCGGCTCCACCTTTTCGGGCTACCCGGTGAAGCTCTTCGGCGCGACGCTTCCCGCCTGGGGCTGGAAATGGCCGGAGGCGAAGGCGCTGCTTTCCACGGTGCACGAGACGGCGGCATGGCTCCTCGCGGCCCTCCTTTGCGTGCACATCGGCGCCGCGCTCACGCACGCCATCCGGCGTGACGGCGTCCTGGCGAGGATATGGATATGAGATTCCTCTTCCTGTTCTTCCTTTCCTTCGGCGCCTGGGCGTCTCCGTTCGCCTACGTCCCCAACGAGCAGTCCGGGACGCTGAGCGTCATCGATACCCGCACCGACAAGGTGGTGCGCGACATCCCGGCCGGCACGCGGCCGCGCGGCATCGCCGTGCACGGCGAGCTCCTCTTCGTGAGCGACGAGCCGCAGAACGCCCTCCATGTCCTCGACCTGGGCGCGGCGAAGGTGGTGCGCACGATCGCGCTCGGGCAATCGCCCGAAGGCGTCTCGATGTCGCCGGACGGAAGGCTGGTCGCGGTGGCGAGCGAGCTCGCGAACACGGTGATCCTGGTCGATGCGGCGAGCGGGGCGATCCTGGCCGCGGTGAAGACGGAAGGAAAGAACCCCGAGCATGCGGTGTTCAGCCCGGACGGGCGCTGGCTCTACGTCAGCGCCGAGGATGCTTCCCAGGTCGACGTCGTCGACGTGGCGAAGCGCGCGCAGGTGGCGAAGGTCGAGGTCGGCAAGCGGCCGCGCGGCATCGCGTTCACGCCGGACGGCAAGCGCGCCTACGTGGCCTGCGAGCTTGCCGACACGGTCTACGCGATCGACACCGCCTCGCATCGCGTGCTCGCCTCCATCCCGGCCGGCAAGTTCTCCAACGGCGTCGCCATGCGCCCGGACGGCAGGCGCGTCTACGTCTCGAACGGGCGCGAAGCCAGCGTGTCGGTGATCGACACGGACACGAACCGCATCGTCGCAACCATCGCCGTCGGACAGCGCCCGTGGAACATGGCGCTCACGCCGGACGGCGCGAAGCTCTACGTCGCCAACGGACGTTCCAACAGCGTGTCGGTGATCGACACGCGCACCGACGCGAAGCTAGCCGACATCGCCGTGGGCGAACGCCCCTGGGGCGTCGCGATCCGCTAGCGCCCGGGCGTACCGCCCGGCGTCGAGCGGATCGCGGATTCCCTTGCCGCGCGCCGGCTACGCACCTGCCTGGGCTTGGTCGCTCGCTTTTCGTCCTCCGGCCTCTCGTCGTTCATGTCGTGTCTCCTTTGCACGCCGGGCCCCAAGTGCCGTGCCGACGAGGAACAGCGCCGCGCCGGCGAGCCCGAACGCGAGGTCGAGCGCCGTATCAGCGGACCCTTTCGAGGTCTGGGTGGCCTGCCACGCGTCCCATGCCGTTTCGCCGAGTTCCCAAAGGAGCGCGGTGGCGAGGACGAGGGCGATGGAAACCAGCGCTCCAGAGAACCGGCTGAAGAAATAGGCGAGCGCAACGCCGCCGAGGAAATGCATCGCGCTGTCGAGCCAGGGATAGCGCGCGTAGAGCCCCAGCGCGCCGGCAACGAGCATGCCGTAGCAGAACACCGCCGCTGGCGCCCAGCCTGCGTGGAGAAGGGCATTCACGAAGCCGCGAAGGCCTGCGCAGACTATCGCGTCGCTCCCGTCGACGCGCCGTCTTCCATGCGCATGCGCTGGCGGGACGTGCCGGTGACGGTGCCGCCTTCGTGCACAGGCTCGTGCAGGTTACCCGCAGTCGGCGGCGCCGGCGGGGCGGTCTCGATCTGCCAGCGGTGCGCGATGTTGCCGGTGATGTGCTCGGTCGCATCCGGCGCGATGCCGTGCGCGACGCGCGCGCCGCGCGCCTTCCAGCCTGCCGGCACTTCCTCCTCCGGGTAAAGGGACGCGCGCACGATCGCGTCCACCGTGATCTCAGGGCCGTCCATCCAGGGCATGCGCGGCGTGCCGCCGCTGTAGTTCCCGACATGCTCCCAGAGCGGCGTGTCGGCGGCCCATGGCATCACGGTCGAGACCTTGATGCGCTCGTGTCCGGCGAGGCGCAGCTCCTCGTTCAGTGCGCGACCGAGGTTCAGCACGCCCGCCTTCGACGCCGCGTATGACGCGTGGTATGCGACCGGCACCTCGCTCTCCACGGAGCCGACGTTGACCAGCGTGCCGTGGCCCTGCCGGGTGAACTGGCGCAGCGCCTCGCGGCTGCCGTAGACCGTTCCCTTCAGATTCACGTCCACGATGCGCGCATGGTCCTCGGCGGGAATGTCCCAGAACGGCCCGATCGCGGCGACGCCCGCATTGTTGATCCAGGCGTCGATCCGCCCGAACTTCTCGAGCGTCGCGGCCGCGAGGCGCTGCATGGCCCGGGGATCGGCCACGTCGGTCGTGACGACGAGCGCCTGCGCGCCGTGCTTTCGCGCCTCGGCGGCGACTTCTTCCAGCAATCCGGTGCGCCGCGCGGCCAGCACGACGTTCGCGCGCAGCTGCGCGAGCTTCAGCGCCACGCCGCGCCCGAACCCGCTCGAGGCCCCGGTGACCACGTAGGTGCGGCCCTCGATGGCCGCGGCTTCCTCGGGGCGCAGGGTGCTCGCGCAGGCGCCGAGCTGGAACACAACGAGGAGGAGAAAGGCGCGAGCGAGCATGCCGTGCCGCAAGCGAGCGGCGTGCCGGCTAGAGGAGCTTTTCCTGCGGGCCGGCGTAGCTGAGCCGCCCGTCCACCACGGACGCGGCGCCCGTGTAGGGATGTTCGCCGGGCGCACCGCTACCGACGATGTGCAGGACTTCGATGCCACGCACCTTGAGCCAGTCGGCGATGAGGCCGCGATGACAGCGCCACCACACCGATTCGGCGCACATCAGCGCCGTGCGCTTCGCCGCCGCGAGCTCGAGGAACCGGTCCATTGCCTGTGCGAACTCCGGGGTTTCCATATAGTCGGCATAGCCGCGAAAGGAATCGTTTCGCCACGCCGTGTTGTGCGAGTCCGCCCGCATGCGGCGGCGCCCGCCCAGCTCCGGAAGATGAACGTAAGTCACGGCGCCGAGGTTCTGCCGCATGGGCTCCTGGTTGTACTGGGGGTGCTTGCGGGATGCCGGAAAGCGCCGCACGTCCGCGAGCGCCTCGATCCCGTGGCGCTCGAGGAGCGCCACGAATTCGTCCCACGGATGCGTCGAGTGCCCGATTGTCCAGACCGTCATTTCAAAGCCTTCTAGTCGCTCCTGTGGGCGCCGCGCGAGACCCCTCTGTAGTTCGTTCGCTACAGACATGCTCCCCGGCTTTTGGCAAGATCGGTGCCGGCTGGCGGGCGCAGGCGAATGCAAAGGGGCACGCCGCGCGGAACCGATTGACAACCGAATGACAATGTTGCTGGGTGGTCTGGCGCTTGAGGCGCCGCTTTGCTCAGTCGACGGCATCGCGCTGCGGCGCGCCACCGACGCGGGCTCCCGGGTGCTGGTCAAGCTTCCCATTGCGGAGCCGCCGGACGCGCGCATTGCCGCGCGGCTACGAGCCGAATTTTCGATTGCAGAGCGGGTCCGCAGCGAGAGGGTGCTGGATTTCCGGCGAATCGTGGACGACGGCGAACGCGTTGCGACGGTGCTGGAGCCGTTCGATGGCGCACCGCTCGCCGAGCTCATCCCGCCGCAGGGGTTCGAGATCATGCAGGGCCTCGAGCTGTGCATCCAGCTCGCCGAGGGATTGCACGCGATGCACGTCGAGCATGTGGTGCATGGCGCCATCGCGCCGCACGCCATACTTTATGCCTCCGCGAGCGGTGCCGCGAAGTACTTCGACTTGGGCGCCCGCGACGGCTCGGGCGCCGAGACCGCCTCGGTCCAGGCCCTGGCCTACATGTCACCCGAGCAGACGGGCCGCGTGGCGCGGCGGGTCGATCACCGCTCGGACCTCTATGCGATCGGTGCGCTGTACTTCCACATTTTCTGCGGGCGCCCGCCGTTCCCGTCATCCGACCCGCTGGAGCTGGTCCATAGCCACCTCGCCAGACTGCCTCCGGATCCGCGCGCGATCCGCCCCGGGCTTTCCGAAAGCATCGCCGCGATTGTTCTCAAGCTGCTCGCGAAACAGCCGGAAGACCGCTTCCAGACCGCGCGCGGTCTGCTTTGGGATCTGGAGGAATGCCGCCGCCGGCTCGCGAGTGGTGAGGCGGCGGCCTTCGGCCTCGGTCGGAACGATGCTCCGCACCTGCTGCGGCTGCCGGAGCGGCTCTATGGGCGCGAACAGCAGCTGCGCGAGCTGGAGGCGGCGCTGCAGCGCGCGCGCGCCGGCAGCACGGAAGTCGTCCTCGTCTCGGGCTATTCGGGAAGCGGCAAGTCGACCTTCGTTGAACGCTTGCGCAGCTCGGAGGCCGCCAAGGGCGGTTTCTTTCTCGCCGGCAAGTTCGAGCAGCTGGGCAGCGCAGTCCCTTATTCCGCCCTCCGCCAGGCGTTTGCCAGCCTTGTGGAGCAGGTGCTTGGCGAAGCGGACGAAACCGTAGCGAAATGGCGCGAACAGCTGCTGCAGGCGCTTTCGGAGCAGGGTCAGGCGCTGATCGACGTCATTCCCGAAGTCGAGCGCCTCGTCGGCCCGCAGCCGCCCGTCGAGCCGCTCGGGCCCGTGGAAGCGCAATACCGCTTTACGCGCATCTTCCGCCAGTTCGTACAGGTTTTCGCCAGCTCGCGGCGACCGTTCACGCTCTTCCTCGACGATTGGCAATGGGCGGACGAGGCCAGCCTGCGCCTGCTGGAAGCGCTCGCCGCCTCCGCGGAAGCGCAAGGCCTTACCCTGGTGGCGGCGTACCGGGACAATGAGGTCGACGAGCGCCATCCCGTGACGTCGGTCATCGCGCGGCTGCGCACTGCGGGCGTGGCGCTGACCGAGATCGCGATCCGCGCGCTCAGCGTGCAGGACATCGCCCTGCTGCTTGCCGACGCTTTCGGCGAGAATCCGGAAGCTGTCGCGCAGCTCGCGCTCGAGCTGCACCGACGGACGGAGGGCAACCCGTTCTTCCTGCGCGCCTTCCTGCTCGACCTGTACGAGTCTCGCGTGCTTGCGGTTTCCGCCGCCGGCACCTGGCGATGGGACCTCGACCGCCTCGCCCGCACGCCCCCGCCCACCAGCGTGGTCGCCCTCATGGGCAACCGGCTCAAGCGCCTTCCCGAGCAGACTCGTGAAGTGCTTCAGGTGGCAGCGTGCCTGGGCAGTGTCTTCGATCCGGCAATCCTGGCGCGTGCGTGCGCGCTGTCCGAGGCCGAAGTGCACCAGCGCATCGCTCCGGCGCTGGAGGCGGGCGCAATCAACGCGGATGGGGGGGTGCTGCGCTTTCTGCACGACCGCGTCCAGGAGGCCACGCATGCGCTAATACCCGGCCCTTCTCAGGCAGCTCTGCAGCTTTCGATCGGCCGGCGTCTGCTCGAAGGCCTTGGACAGCCGCGGCAGCCGGAGCGGCTCGTGCAATGCGTGCTGCACCTGAATCATGGCCGCGCGCTGATCGAGGACCCGGATGAGCGGCGGCTTCTCGCAGCGCTCAACCTGGACGCCGGGCGCCTCGCACGGCGCTCGAGCGCCTACGCTGCCGCCGCTCGCCATGCGGGCGTGGGCATGGAACTTCTGCGCAGCGAAGGCTGGCAGTCGAACTATGAGATCGCGCTCGGCCTCTATGAGCTTCGAGCCGAATGCGAGTACCTGACCGGTAATTTCGACTTCGCGGAAACGCTCTATCCGGAAGCGCTCTCGCACGCGCGCACCGAGCTGGACCGCATCCGCATCCTGAACGTGCAGAAGGACCAGTACGAGCTGCAGGGACGATACCTGGACGCCATCGCCGTCCTGCGCCGCGGCCTCGCGCGGGTCGGAATCACGTTCCCCGATGAACCGAGCGCGCTCGAGACCGCGTTGCGCGAAGAGCTCGCACAGATGCCGGTGAACCTGCGCGGGCGCCGAATCGCCGATCTCGTGGACGCTCCGAAGCTCGAAGACCCCTTGCGCGTCGCGACCCTGAAGATGCTCATGGGCATGTGGCCGTCGTGCTACGTGGCGGGACTGCAGTCTCTCCTCGCCGTCGTGTCCGTCCGCATTGCGAACTTCTCGCTTCTTTACGGCAATTGCGAGATCAGCTCCGCGGCTTACGTGAACTACTCGTTCGTCGCCGGGTTCATCACCGGCGACTACGAGGAGGCTTACGAATACGGGAAGGCCGGCATGGCGCTCGCCGAGCAATATCCGGAGCGGTCCGTTCGGGCGTGGTGCTGCTTCCTGTTCGGGTGCGGCACGCTCATCTGGCGGCGCCATCTGCGGGAGGGCCGGCCGTACCTCGAGCGCGCGGTCGAGCTCGGCATCGCATCGGGGAACATCGCCTGCGCGAGCTATGCGGCGAGCTATATCGTCACGGACGCATTCATGCAGGGGCGTCCTCTGCCGGAGGTCGTTGCCCTTTACGGACAGCATTTCCCGTTCCTCAGGCAGAACAACCCGGCAATCCACCTGTTCGGGGAGCTGGGCACCCTGGCTGTCCGGGAACTGGCGGGGCTGCCGGCGTTCGACGAGGCGAACCTCGAACCGTATCGCGGCTCGCCATTCTTCATGGCGGTTCATGTTTTCGGTCGACTCCCAGGCGCCTACCTCTTCGAGCGCATGACCGATGCGCTGCCACTTGCCGAACGCGCGCTGGCGAACGTACCGCAGCTTCTGGCCGGGACTTTCAAGGTTCCGGAGACCCTGTTCTACGCCGCCCTGACCTTCTGCCGCGCGGCGGACGACTCCGCCGACGAGGAAGACCGCGCTGCGCTCATCCGAAAGACACGAGGGCTCTGCCGGCATCTCGCCACGCTCGCCAAACACTGTCCGCAGAACCTTGGGCACAAGGTGGCCCTGGTGGAGGCCGAGCTCGCGCGCTGCGAGGGCCGCGCCGACGAAGCGGCGCGCGGCTACGAGCACGCCGCGCAGCTCGCATCCGAGAACGGATTCCTCCAGGACGAAGCGCTCGCATACGAGCTGGCGACGCGGTACTGGCATGCACGAGGCGTAAGGCGTCTCGCCGCGGCGTCCCTGGAGGCGGCGCTCGGAGCCTACGAAGCCTGGGGTGCGCAAGGCAAGGCGGCATGGCTCGCGCGCCGATTCGCCGAGCTGCGTCCTGCAGCGCCATGGTCCGGGAGGACGAGCGGATCGCGCGTGCAGGGGTTCGAAGGCGCCCCGCTCGACCTCCTTTCGGTCACCAAGGCGTCCCAGGCCATCTCCAGCGAGATCGACTTCGACCGGCTTCTCGAGCGGCTGATCCGCATCATCGGCGAGAACGCCGGCGCACGGCGCGCGGTGCTGTTCCTGAACGAAGGCGACCAGCTCGTCAAGGCGGCCGCCGCCGACCTTTCCGGCCCGGGCTTCGTGCAGCTCGAACGGCAGGCGATGCACCGTGCCGACGTGGCGGAGGGCATCGTGCGCCATGTGGCCGGCCTCGGCCAGCCCGTCCTGCTCTCCGATGCCGCACGCGAGGGCGCCTTCACCGGCGATCCCTACATCGCGTCGCACGGCGTGCGCTCGGTGCTTTGCCTGCCCCTGCGCCACAAGGACGTCATCACGGGCGTCGTCTACCTCGAAAACGACCTGAGCTCCGGGGCCTTCACGTCGGAGCGCATGGCGGTGCTGGAGCTGTTGCTCGGCCAGGTGACCATTTCGCTCGACAACGCCCGCCTGTACGCCAGGCTGAAGGAAAGCGAAGAGCGCCTGAGCAGCGTCTTCAGCCAGGCCCTCGCGGGAATCGCGCAGAGCGACCTGAGCGGGCGTCTGGTCCAGGTGAACGCGCGCTACTGCCAGATTACCGGGCGCAGCGCCGAAGAGCTGCTCAGCCTGCGCATGCAGGACATCACGCACCCCGAAGACCTTCCGCGCAACGCCGAAAGCTTCCGCGCGCTGGTGGAGGGCCGCGGCGGGCCGTTCACCATCGAAAAGCGCTACGTAAGGCCCGACGGCTCGGAGGTCTGGGTCAACAACACCGTCTCGCTGATCCGTGACCCCGAAGGGCGGCCGAAGAATGCGGTAGCCGTGTGCCTCGATGTCACGGACCGCAAGCGCACGCAATCGCGGCTGGACGCCCAGAACCGGCGCAACCGGCTGCTCTGGGAAGCGGCCGCCGTGCTGCTGACGACCAGCGAGCCCGACGCCATGCTGCACGGTCTTTTTTCCAAGATCGCCGATTCGCTCCTGCTGGACGCATACGCGAACTTCATGGCCGTCGACTCCGGCGAAGGCTTGCGGCTGGTGTCTTCGGAGGGCGTACCCGATGCGCATGTTCGCGCCTTGGCGCATGTCCGTCCCGGTGAGGCGGTTTCCGGAGCGGTCGCGCTGCGCCGGGAGCGGATCATCGGCATGCGCATCCAGGACTCGGTCGATCCCACCTTCGACGTCGCGAGGCGGCACGGGTTGCGTGCCTGCGCGTGCTTCCCGCTTCTTGCGGGCGAGCGGCTCCTCGGCACGCTGTCCTTCGGCAGCCGCAGAAGGGAGGCCTTCGAAGCGGAGGAGATCGAGTTCCTGGAAACCTTGTCCCAATACGTAACCGCGGCCTATGAGCGATTGCGGCTGATCGAGCAGCTGCGCGACCAGGATCGCCGCAAGGACGAGTTCCTCGCCACCCTTTCGCACGAGCTTCGCAACCCGCTGGCGCCGATCGCGAACGGCCTGCAGCTGATGCGCCTCGCGCAGGGCGACTCGTCAACACTCGAGCAGGCGCGCGGGATGATGGAGCGCCAGCTGCGGCACATGGTGCGCCTTGTCGATGACCTGCTCGACGTATCGAGGATCAGCCGCAACAAGCTGGAGCTGCGGCTGGAGTGGATAGATCTTGCGAGCATCGTGCGCGGCGCCGTCGAAACCAGCCGGCCAGCCCTCGATGCTGCGGGGCATACCCTGGAGATCTCGCTGCCGACAGGGCCCGTGCTGCTGCAGGCCGATCCGGTGCGCCTCGCGCAGGCTCTGTCCAACCTGCTGAACAACGCGGCCAAGTACACGCAGCGCGGCGGACGCATCGAGCTCGTGGCCGGCAGCGACGACGGCGAAGCAGTCATAAGGGTGCGCGACAACGGCATCGGCATCGCCGCGGAAAAGCTCGTGCAGATCTTCGACATGTTCGTCCAGGTCGACCACTCGCTGGAGCGTGCTTCCGGCGGGCTCGGCATCGGTCTCACCCTCGCGAAACGACTGGTGCAGATGCACGGGGGCCGGGTGGAGGCTCACAGCGAAGGCCCCGGAAAGGGCAGCGAGTTCACCGTCCGGCTCCCCGTCCTCGCCGTGCCGGCGTCGCGTCCAGCCGCCGCTTCGAGCGAACAACTCCGCCGCCGCGCCCAGCCCCGCCGGCGGGTCCTGGTGGTCGACGACAACCGCGATGCGGCCGACAGCCTCGCACTCCTGCTGGAGCATTGGGGACATGAAGTGGCGACGGCGCACGAAGGCATGCGGGCGGTCGAGCTCGCGGAATCCTTCAGGCCGGACGTCGCTCTGCTGGATCTGGGGATGCCTCGCTTGAACGGCTACGAAGCCGCAAGCCGGATCCGCGCGAGCCGCGGCGATGCAACGCTGCTGGTCGCGCTCACCGGCTGGGGACAGGACCAGGACCGCCGGCGCTCGAGAGAGGCCGGCTTTCGTTTCCATCTCGTCAAGCCGGTCGAACCTGTAGCGCTGCAGCGCATCCTCGCGCAGCCATGGCACACGTCCCGGAACGCATAGGCCGCACGCCCTAAGCGTTCGACGCCGCTTTCGGGTCGCCAGCCAGCCTCGTGGCCGCACCGAGCATGCGGTGTGCTTGCACCCCCATGCTGACGACGAGCGACTCGGCGCGCTCCACGCGCTTGATGAGGTCGATGCCCTCGCCGGCCCAGACGACCGCCGTGTCCGCGTCGGCCTTGCGCGCGGCCTCGTGGTAGGCGGGCGTCTCGTCGCCGAGCGCCCTTTCCAGGTCCGCTTCGCGCCCGTGCCAGCGCTCGAGGAACCGGTTGCGCAGCGCGCGGCCGGTGTTGGCTTCCGGCCACGGCAGCTGGCGCACGATGTCGAAGACGCGCGTGCGCAGCGTGTCGTCGCCTCGGCCGGCGACGATCCGCTCCTTCGCGGCGTTCGTGCCGAGCGCTTCGACGCTCGCATAGAAGCGCGTTCCGACGAGCACGCCTTCGGCGCCGAGCATGAGCGCGGCGGCAAGGCCGCGTCCGTCGCAGATGCCGCCGGCCGCGAGCACCGGCGTGGGCGCCACCGCGTCGACGACCGCCGGAACGAGCGGCAGCGTCGCGCGGCGGGCGCCGTGCCCGCCGGCCTCGGTTCCCTGCGCGATCACGATGTCGGCGCCGGCCTCGGCCGCGATGCGCGCGCCGTCGAGGTCCTGCACCTGGCAGATGAGCTTGCACCCGGCCGCCTTGACGCGCCGCGCGTGGGGCTTCGGATCGCCGAACGAAAGCATCACCGCATACGGCTTGTGCTCCAGCGCGAGATCGAGGACTTCCGGCTTCAGCGACCAGGTAATGAAACCGATGCCCCAGGCGCGCTTCGTCGCCGCCTTCACCTGCGCGAGCTCGGCGCGCACCCAGTCCGCGTCGCCGTATCCGCCGCCGACGAGGCCGAGGCCGCCCGCGTTGCTGACCGCAGCCGCCAGGCGCCCGCCCGAGATGCCCCCCATGGGCGCGAGGACGATGGGGTACTGCAGGTCGAACAGGCCCGAGAGCCGGGTGCGGATCAAAGCAGTGCCTCGCGGCGGCGGATGTCGGCGACGTGCCGATCGAGCGGGTACGCCTCAGCACTCATCAAGGACCTCGCGTAGGACGGTTGCATGGCAGTGCTCCGCATCGCGGGCGCCGAAGAGGAGCGTCACGGGCGCCTGCCGCCTGAGATCGTTAAGCAAGTCCAGGACCTCCGGGCGGCGCGCCAGCTCCGAGCGGTATTTGCGCCGAAAGAGGGTCCATCTGCGCACATCGTGCGAGTACCACCGGCGCAGCGCGTCGCTCGGGGCGACGTCGCGCAGCCAGAGGTCGGCCTTTACCGCCTCCTTGCTCAGGCCGCGCGGCCAGAGCCGGTCCACCAGCACTCGCATGCCGTCCGAGTCGCTCGGCGCCTCGCGGGCGCGCTTCAGCAGCACCGGGCGGCGCTTCGCCCGCTCAGGCATGCACGGCGTCTTGTCCTGCGTAGTTCCGCTCGGCGAACTCCCAGTCGAGCAGGAGATCGACGGCGGCATCGACGTAGCCGACGCGGCGCGACTGGTAGTCGAGGTAGTAGGCGTGCTCCCACACGTCGAGGACGAGGAGCGGCCGCTGCTTGTGCACGAGCGGCGTGTCGGCATTCGACGTGACGGAGATCTCCAGCACGCCGCCGTCGTCCACCAGCCACACCCATCCGCTGCCGAAGGCCTGCATGGCCGCGGCCTTGAAGAGCTCCTTGAAACGCTCGTGGCTGCCGAACGCGGCGTCGATGCGCTCGGCGAGCGCGCCTTCCGGCCTACCGCCTGGCACCTTGGGCCGCAGCGAACGCCAGTAGAACGCATGGTTCCAGGCCTGCGCCGCGTTGTTGAACACCGGGCGCATCGCCGGGGTCGAATGCATCGCCCAGGCGCTGCGGCGCACGATGTCCTCGAGCGGCAGCGCCTCGAGTTCCGAGCCCTTCACTAGGGCGTTCAGCTTGTCGACGTAGGTGCGGTGGTGCGCGCCGTGGTGCAGCTTCAGCGTCGCGGCCGAGATGACGGGCTCGAGGGCATCGTAGGCATACGGCAGGTCGGGCAGGGCAATCGCCATGGCGGGTCTCCTTGCCGGAAATCTTCGGCGCGCCGCTCGATGAAGTAAAACGAAACTTACTGCACCTTGAATCCAATCCTGCGCATACTAAAGCCATGGACATCACCCTGGCGCGCACCTTCCTCGAGATCGTCGACTGCGGCAACTTCGTGCGCGCGGCCGAGCGGCTGCACGTGACGCAGACCGCGGTGAGCGTGCGCGTGCAGTCGCTCGAGTCGCAGCTCGGGCGCAAGCTCTTCATCCGCAACAAGGCCGGCGCGACGCTCACGCCCGCGGGCGAGCAGTTCCTGCGCTACGCGCCGCTGCTCATCCAGGTCTGGGAGCGCGCGCGCCAGCAGGTCGCGGTGCCGCCGGGCCTGCGCGCGGTGGTGGCGGTGGGCGCGGAGCTCACGCTGTGGAGCCCGTTCCTGCTCGACTGGCTGGTCTGGACGCGCCGCTCGGCGCCGCAGCTCGCGCTGCGCACCCAGGTCGGCCTGCCGGAGGGGCTGATGAACCAGGTGAGCGAAGGCCTCCTCGACATCGCCGTGCTCTACGCGCCGCAGCACCGCCCCGGGCTCAAGGTGGAGCTCCTCATGCAGGAGAAGCTCGTCCTCGTCACCACGGCGAAGCAGAAGGCCGCGCAGAGCACCGCCGCGGACTACGTCTACGTCGACTGGGGCCCGGACTTCGCAGCGCACCACAACCTCACCTACCCCGAGCTCTCCAACCCCGGCACCTACGTCGGCCTGGGCCCGCTCGGCCTGCAATACATCCTGCGGGTCGGCGGCTCGGGGTATTTCCGCACCCATGCGGTCGCGCCCTACGTGCGCAGCGGCCGCCTGCGCGTCGTGCGCGGCGCCCCGGAGTACATGTATCCCGCCTACGCGGTGTACTCCGAAGGCGCCGACCTGAAGGTCATGGCGCCGGCCCTCGCCGGCCTGCGCCATATCGCGAAGACCCAGGCGGCGCCGTCGTTCGCGAAGGCGAAGCGCCGCCGCGGCGGCGCCCGTCGGCCTGCGTGAGGATGCAACATGGCGCCGACCATCAACATGGTTCTTCCATGAAAAAAAATGGATCGAACCAAGATTAAGTTTCGTTTTACGTTGGATCGCGCGCGCACGAGCATGCAGAGCCATGATCCAACAGCTTGCGGTCGTGATGCAGCGCCGCGCCATCGACAATCCCTGGCAGGACCATGTCTGGGAGCCGGTCGGCGTCGTGCCCGACGGCGACGGCGCGACCGGGCCGCGGCGGCTGGTCTCGGAGCCGCGCCTCGCGCAATGGCTCCATCCCGGCTTTCGCATCGCGCTGCGCCGCTCGGAGGCGGCGGGCTACTTCCATAACGTCACCGCCGCGGCGCCGAGCGTCTTCGTGCTCTGGCGCATGGAAGGCGAGCAGGCCGTGCCGCACTACGTGACGGCGAGCTACGACGAGGCGAGCCGCTGGATGGACGGCGGCGCCCAGGTGGACGCGGTGCCCATGCCCGCTGCGCTGTGCGAATGGGTCGCGGCCTTCGTCGCCGAGCACTACAAGCCCGAGCCGAAGAAGCGCCTGCGGCCGCGCTCGTTCCTTTCCCCCGCCGAGCGGACCTAGGGATGCTGACGCCCGAAGAAGCCGCCCGCGCGGGCATCTACGCGTTCCTCACCCACCTCTTCCGCGCCCCGCCGGATTCCGCGCTGCTCGACGCCATCGGCGGCGCCGACGAGCCGACGCGGTGCGCGCCGAGTACGAGGACGCCATCGTGCGCCGGCGCAAGGCGTGCGCCCCACCCTCTTCTACCGACACGCCGAGCGCTTCGCCGCGGCGTTCCTGCGCGTCGAACGCACCGCTTTCGAGCTGCCCCACGACTGCTGAACGGAGAAAAGCATGAGCAAAACCAGGGTTCTTTCCAGGCGCAATTTCCTGTTGACCGTCGGAGCCGGGGGCGCAGCCAGCGCCGCGGCAATCGTCGCCCGCAAGTCCGGGATGACGGACCTGGAAAGGAACAAGGGCGACAAGCGCGCCACGCGCGGCTACCACGCCGGCGAGCACATCCGTAACTACTACCGCACCACGAAGGTCTGAGGAGGCCACCCATGTTGCTCACCCGCAAGAACACAAACGCAGCCCGGCAGAACCCCGGACGCCTGTCGCGCCTCGCCGCAGGCGCCGTGCAGAAGACCATGGACCGCCGCGCCTTCCTCAGGCGCTCGGGCATCGCCGCGGGCGCCGGCGCCGCCTCTCTTACTATGGCTTCGCAGCTCCCCTTCAGCATGGTGGGCAAGGCCGAGGCGCAGCCCGCCGCCGACGGCAAGGTCGAGGTGAAGCGCACCGTCTGCACGCACTGTTCCGTCGGCTGCGCGATCGACGCCGTGGTGCAGAACGGCGTCTGGGTGCGCCAGGAGCCGGTCTTCGACTCGCCCTTCAACCTCGGCTCGCACTGCGCCAAGGGCGCGGCGATCCGCGAGCACGGCATGACCCACGAGTCGCACCGCCTCAAGACGCCGATGAAGCTGGAAGGCGGCAAGTGGAAGCGCGTGTCGTGGGATCAGGCTCTGGAGGAGATTTCCCAGAAACTCAAGGCCATCAAGAGCGAGTCCGGCGCCGACGCGACTTTCTGGATCGGCTCGTCGAAGCACAACAACGAGCAGTCCTACCTCCTGTGCAAGTTCATCCGCCTGTTCGGCACGAACAACACCGACCACCAGGCGCGCATCTGCCACTCGACCACGGTCGCGGGCATCGCGAACACCTGGGGCTACGGGGCGATGACGAACTCGTACAACGACGAGCACAACTCCAAGTCGCTGCTCTTCTTCGGCTCGAACGCGGCGGAGGCGCACCCGGTCTCCATGCTGCACACGCTGCACGCCAAGGAGAACGGCTGCAAGATCATCGTCGCCGACCCGCGCTTCACCCGCACGGCGGCGAAGGCCGACAAGTACGTGCGCGTGCGCTCCGGCACGGACGTCGCCTTCCTCTTCGGCCTCCTCTACCACGTGTTCAAGAACGGCTGGGAGGACAAGCAGTACATCGCCGAGCGCGTCTACGGCATGGACCAGGTGCGCAAGGAAGTGATGGAGAAGTACACGCCGGAGGCGGTCGAGGCGGTGACCGGCGTACCCGAGAAGGACATGCATGAAGTGGCGAAGATCCTCGCCGAGAACCGCCCGGGCATGATCGTCTGGTCGATGGGCCAGACGCAGCACTCCAATGGCAACGCCGGCGTGCGCGCCAACGCGGTCCTCATGCTCGCGCTCGGCAACGTCGGCAAGCCCGGCGGCGGCTGCAACATCTACC
>DASPMF010000055.1:0-8187 GCA_035627155.1 Burkholderiales bacterium
TTGCCCTTCGAGAACACGATCTGGAAGAGGTGCGTGTGGCCGACCGGCGAGCGGAACATTTCCGCGCAGCCGTACAGGTAGACCCGCCAGATGCGGCGGAAGCGCTCGTTGAAGCGCCGCGGATCGAGGGCGCGGATGCGCTCCCAGTTGCGGTCGAAGCGCTCGGCCCAGGCGTCGAGCGTGAGCGCGTAGTGGCGGCGCAGGTTCTCGACGTCGAGGACCTCCAGGCCCGCCTTCTCCATCTCCATCATCACGTCGGCGAGGCTGGGGATCCAGCCGCCCGGGAACACGTACTTGCGGATGAAGAAGTCGGTGTCGTGGCGACCGACGTGGCCGATGAAGTGGATCAGCCCGAGGCCGCCCTTCTTCAGCAGCGCGGCGTGCGAGCGGATCACCTCGGCGAGCTGGTCGCGCCCGGCGTGCTCGAGGCAGCCGATGCTCACCACCTTGTCGAACTGGCGAGGGTTGGTGCGGAAGTCGGCGTGCATCTGCACGGCGTTGCGGATGCCGAACTTCTCGATCTGCCTCCTCGCATGCTCGGCCTGCGAGCCCGTGGTGTTGATGCTCGTGATGCGCACGTCGTAGTGCATCGCCGCGTGCATCAGGAAGCCGCCGAACCCGCTGCCGACGTCGACGACGTCATCGCCCGGCTGCAGGCGCACCTTGCGCGCGACGTGGTCGGCCTTCGCGCGCTGCGCGTCCTCCAGCGTGCGCGCCTCGTCCGTCCAGTACGCGCAGGTATAGAACATGTACGGGTCGTCCAGCCAGAGCCGGTAGAACTCGGGCGTGAGCGCGTAGTGGAACTCGGCGTTGCGGTTCGCCTGGTGGCTGCTCGAGTTCGTATAGAGGAACTCGTGCCATCGGTTGAGCCAGCGCACCAGCGGCGTCGGCTCGTCCATGCCGCCCTGCATGCCGGCGGCCAGCGCGCGCGGCAGGCTGCCCTCGATGTCGATGTCGCCGTCGAAGTAAGACTCGAGCAGGCCGACGTGGCCGAAGAGCGCGATGCGCCAGTAGGCGCGAGGGCGGCGGAAGACGAGCGTGAACGCCGGGTTCGCGCCGGCGCCGAGATCGGCCACCGCGCCACCGGTCGCGAAGCGGACCGCAAAGGGAATGCCCGACTTCCTTTGCGCTTCCCGCAGGGTCGTTTCGACGTACGCCCGCATGGTCGAGGAATTCTAACCCTCGATGGAAGGAAGGGCATGTCTTCTGCTAGGGTCGGGCGAACCAGGAGGCACCATGGCCATTCAGAAGGAACGCCGGGCCACTCCGCGCAAGCCCGCGTCGACGAAAAGTGACAAGCCGCGGATCGCTCAGCGCCCCGCCGAGCAGCCCTCGCCCGAGGACGTGCGCCGCCGAATCGAGATGACGGCGTACTACAAGGCGAAGGAGCGCGGCTTCGCGCCGGGATACGAGCTCGAGGACTGGCTCGCCGCCGAGCGCGAAGTCAAGCAGCGCCTACAGGCGTAGCGGTTCTTCGACAGCGCCGCCGGCGAGGCGCGTTCGAGCGTCCGCCCGATAGCCAAACTCCATTGATCGGATTGCGATTTTCCATTTGATCTATGGAGCGCGCGCGGCTAGCCTGACCGCCCCTACTAGGAGGACACGATGAAACCCCTCAAAGGCACGAAGACCCACGAGAACCTGAAAGCCGCGTTCGCCGGCGAGTCGCAGGCGAACCGCCGCTACCTCTATTTCGCAGCGAAGGCGGACGTGGAAGGCCAGAACGACGTCTCGGCGCTCTTTCGCTCGACCGCCGAAGGCGAGACCGGGCATGCTCACGGGCACCTCGAGTACCTCGAGGCGGTGGGCGACCCCGCGACCAACCTGCCGATCGGCCGCACCCGCGACAACCTGAAGGCCGCGGTCGCCGGCGAGACGCACGAGTACACCGACATGTACCCCGGCATGGCGAAGCAGGCGCGCGAGGAAGGCTTCGGCGAGATCGCCGACTGGTTCGAGACCCTGGCCAAGGCCGAGCGCAGCCACGCGAACCGCTTCCAGAAGGCGCTCGACGGCCTGGCCGACTGATGAAGGAAGGATCCCTCGAAGCTCCGACCCGCCATCCGCTGGACTGGAAGAACCCAGGGTTCTACGACCAGGCGCAGGCGGAGAAGGAGCTCGAGCGGATCTTCGACATCTGCCACGGGTGCAGGCGGTGCGTGAACCTGTGCACCGCCTTTCCCACGCTCTTCGACCTCGTGGACGAATCGTCCACCATGGAGGTCGACGGCGTGGCGAAGGCCGACTACTGGAAGGTGGTCGACCAGTGCTACCTGTGCGACATGTGCTACATGACGAAATGCCCCTACGTTCCGCCGCATCCGTGGAACGTGGACTTCCCGCACGTCATGCTGCGCGCGAAGGCGGTGAAGTTCAGGCAGGGCGGCTTCAGCTTCCGCGACAAGCTGCTCAGCTCCACCGACACGCTGGGCAAGTTCGCAGGCATCCCGATCGTGACCCAGGCGGTGAACGCGGCGAACAAGATCGGCGTTTCGAGGGCGGCGCTGCAGTCCGCGCTCGGCATCCACAAGGACCGGGAGCTGCCCCCGTTCGCGGCGAAGAAGTTCAGGAGCGCATTCGAGGAATCGAAGGCCTTCCCGGTGAGGAACGGAGAGCGCACGCCGGGCAAGGTCGCGATCTTCTCCACCTGCTACGTGAACTACAACGAGCCCGGGCTCGGCCATGATCTGCTGGCGCTCCTCGCGCACAACGAGGTGCCGTACGTCGTCGTCGAGAAGGAAGCCTGCTGCGGCATGCCGAAGCTCGAGCTCGGCGACCTGCAGTCGGTCGATGCGCTGAAGCAGAAGAACATCCCGGTCCTCGCGCGGCTCGCGAAGGACGGCTATGCCATCCTCACGGCGGTGCCTTCGTGCACCCTGATGTTCAAGCAGGAGCTGCCGCTCATGTACCCGGACGACCCGGACGTGATCGCAGTGCGCGACGCGATGTTCGATCCGTTCGAATACTTCGTCTTGAGAAGGAAAGAAAATCTTCTCAAGACGGACTTCAAGCATCCCCTGGGCCTCGTGTCGTACCACATCCCCTGCCATTCGCGCGTGCAGAACATGGGCCAGAAGACGCGCGAGATGCTCGAGGCGGTGCCCGGCACGAAGGTGAACACCGTCGAGCGCTGTGCGGGCCACGACGGCACCTGGGGCGTGAAGGAGGAGTACTTCGAGAAATCGATGAAGATCGGCCGTCCCGTGTTCCGCCAGATGGGCGCGACGCCCGACGGCGCGGCGCCGGACTACGTAAGCTCGGATTGCCCGATCGCGGGCCGGCATATCATGCAGGGAATCCGCGATGCCGGCACCGAAACCACCGCCGAGAAGGCCCACCCTCTTACGCTGCTTCGCAAGGCTTACGGCATTTAGCCTCCTGGCGGGGTGCGCGTCTGCGCCCCTGCCGACGCCGCAGCAGGACGCCGCCGCCTTCGCCGTGCTCGGCGACACGCCGTACTCCGAAGACCAGGTTCGCAAGCTCGACGCGCTGATCGAGGACCTCAACCGGCAGCGGCTCGCCTTCGTCGTTCACGTCGGCGACCTCGGCACGAGCGCGCAGGCGTGCCGCGACGACTGGCTCGCGGCGCGCAAGGCGCAGCTCGGCAGGATCCGCCATCCGCTGGTCGTGATTCCCGGCGACAACGAATGGAGCGACTGCAAGGAACCGCTCCCCCGCCTGGCTGCATGGCGCGCGATGTTCTGCTGGCGGAATGAGCCGAAGGTCGAAAGGCAGGCCGGCGAATACTGCGAGCATCTGCGCTGGCGGCACGGCGACACGCTGTTCGTCACGCTCAATATTCCCGGGAACAACAACAACGCGCGTATGCCGGCCGAGCGGGCGGCGCGCATGAAGGCCGTGCTCGCGTGGATCGACGAGGCGGAAAAGCTGGCGCCCAAGCGCCTGGTGCTCCTCACGCAGGCGAACCCGTTCGTCCCGCGGCTCGGCTACGAAGCCTTCCGGAACCGCCTCGAGCGCCTTGCGCGCGCGCGGCCCGGGCGCGTGGTGCTGGTCCACGGCGATACGCACCTCTACCGGGATGACGAGCCGTATCCTGGCCTGCGGCGCCTGGAAGTCTGGGGCGCGCCGTTCGTGAGCTGGGCGCGCGGCCTGCTCGAGCCCGGCGGCGTGCGCTTCGAGGGCGCGCCGCTCTACTGATGCGCTAGGGAACCACGCTGTCGATGACGACGGCGACGTCGCGGGCGCTGTTCGCCACGGGCTTGCTTGCGCCCTGGAGGTCGCCGCTCTGCGCGCCCGGCGTGCCGCCCTTGGAGATGCGCGCCACCACGATCACCTTGGGGTAGGCGGAGAGCTTCGCCGCCGGGCCCATCGCCATGCTGTCGTCCAGCGAGAAGCGCACCGGCAGGTCGCGCACCGTGCGCCGCAACGCCGCGAGCGGCATCGGCGGCCCGTCGGCGGCGCGCGCGAAGATGAAGACCGTGTCGCCAGGCGAGGCCTGCGATGCGAGTCGCGGCGCAAGCGTCACCGTGCCGGTGAGCGCGGCAGCGGCGGCGTTCTTCTTCGGCTCCGGCTTCCCCCCGGCGCGCGACCTCGCCTCCTGGATGTTCGCCTGCACCATGCGCGCGTCCTCCGAATCGGCCGGAAGCTGGGCGAGCATGTCCTGCCAGTGGCGCACCGCGGCTTTGAAGTCGTCGCGGTTGAAGGCGGCGGTGCCGGCGAGCGCGAGCGCCTTCAGGTTCTTCGGGTCGATCTGCAGCGCGCGCAGCACGAGCTCCTCCGGCTCGCCTTCCATGTTCTGGCCGCGCGCCATGGCGAGCGCGTCCGCGAGGTCGGCGAGCAGGCCGGCGTCGCGCGGGTTCTTCGCCGCGGCGCGCGAGTAGGCGCGCGCCGCCTCGGCGAAGCGGCCCATTACGCTGTAGGAGCGTCCGAGCATGCGCCAGCCCTCGGCGTCGTCCGGGTTCTGCTCGAGGCGGTCGGCGAGGCGCTGCACCATCGCCTCGATCTCCGCCATGCCGATGTCGCGCGGCGCGCGGGCCTGCGGGTCGAGCCCCCGCACGTCGCCGGTCCCGACGTAGATGGCGAGGGCAACGAGCGGCAGCGCCGCGGCCGCGGACACTGCGCCCCACCTCGACACCGGGCTCGCCGGGCGCGGCCGCCGGCCCGGCACGTCCGCGCCGACGTCCTCGAGCAGGCGTTTTTCGAGCTCCTGTCGCGCCCGCTCGTAGTCGACCTGCGCGAGGGTGCCGGCCCGCAGGTCCGCCTCCAGCTCGCGCAGCTCGTCGCGGTGGACCGCGATGCTGAGCTCGCGCGCCGAAGCACCGGCGCCGGCACCGGCGCCCCGGCGGGTCCATAGCGGGCGCAGCGCCAGCGCCAGGGCGACGGCGGCGAGCACCGCCACGGCGAGGGCAAAGGCCGTCATTTCCCTTCGTCCAGCAGGCGCGCAGCCCTTGCGCGGTCTTCTTCGGCCAGCGCCGGTTCCTCCGGACGCTTGCGGACTCGCCTCGCGAACAGAAAAACGCCGAGGGCGAGGAGCAGGAAGGGTCCGACCCAGAGCAGCAGCGTGGTCGCCTTGAGCGGCGGGCGGTAGAGCACGAAGTCGCCGTAGCGGGCGGTCATGAAGTCCACGACTTCCTGCTCGGTGGCACCCTTTTCCAGCTGCTCGCGGATGGTGTTGCGCAGGTCCACGGCGAGCGGCGCGTTGGAATCGGCGATCGTCTGGTTCTGGCAGACGAGGCAGCGCAGCTCCGAGGACAGCGCGCTCACCCGCTCCTCGAGGTTCTTTTCCTGCGCGCCAGCGAGGACGGGAAGAAGCAGGAACAGGAGAGCCAGCTTATTCACGCTTCAGCGCCTCGACGAGCGGCACGATCTTCTTCTGCATGACCTCCGGCGTCACGGCGCCGATCTGCTTGAAGCGGATCACGCCCTTTCTGTCGATCACGTAGGTCTCCGGCACGCCGTAGACGCCGTAGTCGATGCCGACCTTGCCTTCCAGGTCGTAGAAGGAAGCCTGATACGGATCGCCGTACTGCTTGAGCCAGCGCAGCGCGTCCTCGCGCTGGTCCTTGTAGTTGAGGCCGTAGAGCGGCGCCGCCCCGGTCTTCGCGAACTGCGTGAGCACGCCGTGCTCGTCGCGGCAGCCGGCGCACCACGACGCCCACACGTTGAACACCCACACCTGCCCCATCGGCTCCTTCGAGGAGAAGGTCTTGCCCGGCTCGTGCAGGAGCGGCAGCTCGAAAGCCGGCGCCGGCTTGCCGACCAGCGGCGAGGGCACCTCGCGGGGATTGAGCGTGAGGCCGACCGCAAGCACGGCGACGAGCGCGCCGAAGATCGCCAGCGTCCAGATGAGCTTCCTGTTCAAGCCTTTTCCGGAATCGCCTGAGCCGCGATGCGCGCCTTCACGACGCGGTAACGCCGGTCGGAAGCGGCGACGAAGCCCCCGAGCGCCATCAGCAGGCAGCCGCCCCAGATCCAGCTGATGAAGGGCTTGTAGTGCACGCGCAGCAGCCACGCGTCGCCGTCCACCGGGTCGCCGAGCGCGACGTACAGGTCGCGCACCGGCCCCGTGTCGATCGCCGCCTCGGTCATCGGCATCTCCTGCACCGTGTAGACGCGCTTCTCGGGATGCAGCGTGCTCACCGGCCGGCCGTTCTTCGCGATGCTGACGGTGGCGCGCGCGGCCCTGTAGTTCGGGCCGTTTGCCGCGCTCACGTCGTCGAGCCGGAACTGGTAGCCCGCGACCTCGACCACGTCGCCTTCCTTCATGCGCACGTCTTTCTCCACTTCGTAGCCCTTCACCAGCGTCACGCCGATGACGAAGACCGCGACGCCGATATGCGCGAGCGCCATGCCGTGGAAGGAGCGCGTCTGGCGGAGGCCCTTGCGGTAGCCGAGCAGGGTGGACGCGATGATGAAGAGGGCGAGCGCCAGGGCGAAGCCGACGAGCGGCTTCCAGCTGCCGAGCAGGAACGGGAGCAGCAGGCCGAGGACGAGACTGACGGCGAGGGCCCAGCGCAGCAGCACCGCGAGCTCGGGCAGCGACGCGCGCTTCCAGCGCGCGAGCGGCCCGACGCCCATCAGGAAGAGCGCCGGCGCCATGAGCGGCGCGAACACGGTCTCGAAGTAAGGCGGCCCCACCGAGATCTTGCCGCCGCCCGTCGCATCCAGCACGAGCGGATAGAGCGTGCCGAGGAACACCGCGCCGGCTGCGGCGGCGAGCACCACGTTGTTGGCGAGGAGGAAGCTTTCGCGCGACACCGGCTCGAAGCTGCCACCAAGGCCGATGCGCGAGGTGCGCCACGCGTACAGCACGAGCGCCCCGCCGATGAACACGGCGAAGAGCATCAGGATGAAGATGCCGCGCCGCGGATCCACGGCGAAGGCGTGCACCGAGGTGAGCACCCCCGAGCGCACGAGGAAGGTGCCGAGGAGGCTGAGCGCGAAGGCGGCGATCGCGAGGAGCACGGTCCAGCTGCGGAAGGCGCCGCGCTTCTCCGTGACCGCCAGTGAATGGATGAGCGCCGTGCCGACGAGCCAGGGCATGAAGGAGGCGTTCTCCACCGGATCCCAGAACCACCAGCCGCCCCAGCCGAGCTCGTAGTACGCCCAGCCGGAGCCGAGCGCGATGCCCAGCGTGAGGAAGCACCACGCCACCGTCGTCCAGGGCCGCGACCAGCGCGCCCAGGTGGCGTCGAGCCGGCCGGAAAGGAGCGCCGCGACGGCGAACGCGAACGCCACCGAGAAGCCGACGTATCCCATGTAGAGCATCGGCGGGTGGAACACCATGCCCGGGTCCTGCAGGAGCGGGTTGAGGTCGCGCCCGTCCGGCGCCGCCGGCAGGAGGCGGTCGAACGGGTTCGACGTGAAGAGCATGAAGGCGAAGAAGCCGGCGCTGACCAGTCCCATCACGCCGAGCACGCGCGCCACCATCTCGTCGGGCAGGTGGCCGCTGAAGAAGGATACCGCCGCGCTCCACATCGCGAGCATGAGCACCCACAGGAGGAGCGAGCCTTCGTGGCTGCCCCACGTCGCGGCGACGCGATACTGAAGCGGCAGCTTCGAATTCGAGTTCGTCGCGACGTTGGCGACCGAGAAGTCGTTGGTCACGAACGAATACGCGAGGCAGCCGAACGCGATCACGACGAACACGAGCTGGCCCTGCGCGGCAGGCCGCGCGACTGCCATCCATGCGGCATTGCCACGGGCAGCGCCCGCAAGGGGCAAAGC
>DASPMF010000056.1:0-3337 GCA_035627155.1 Burkholderiales bacterium
TCGCCTCGGTGTCCGCCTTCTCGAAGGAGAAACTGGTCGTCAGCGTGGCTGCGGGCATCGGCATCGCTGCGCTCTCGCGCTGGCTCGGCGGGCATACGAAGATCGTGCGCTGCATGCCGAATACGCCCGGCCTCATCGGCGCCGGGATCACCGGCCTTTACGCGCCGCCGGAGGTCGGGAACGAGGAGCGGGACAAGGCCGAAACCATCCTGCGCGCCGTGGGCGAAGTGGTATGGCTCGCGGAGGAGCGACTCATCGACCCGGTGACCGCGGTCTCGGC
Organism: Burkholderiales bacterium; assembly: GCA_035627155.1. Lineage (GTDB taxonomy): Bacteria > Pseudomonadota > Gammaproteobacteria > Burkholderiales > SG8-39 > SCGC-AG-212-J23. The sequence continues at coordinate 281 of DASPMF010000056.1, forward strand.
GAGCGGGCCCGCCTACGTGTTCTGGTTCATCGAGCAGCTCGCCGCCGCCGCGGTGAAGCTCGGCATTGCGCAGGAAGATGCGCTCACGCTCGCCAGGCAGACGGTCCTTGGCGCAGCACGCCTTGCCGTTTCATCGGGAAAACAACCGTCCGAGCTCCGAAAAGAGGTGACTTCCAAGGGTGGAACGACGGAGGCGGCACTTAAGGTGTTCGAGGAGGAGAAGCTGGCCGAACGCTTCATCCGCGCCGTCGAGGCCGCAAGCAAACGCGGCGAAGAGATGGGCAGAGAGCTGGGGAAAGACTGATGTTCGGCCAGATCGCGGTCTTCCTGGTCGACACGCTTTTCACGTTCTTCGTCTTCCTGCTCCTCGCGCGCTTTCATTTCCAGTGGCTGCGCGTGCCATTCCACAACCCGGCGGGCGAGTTCGTCCTCGCGGCGACGTCCTGGATGGTGATGCCGGTGCGGCGCGTCGTCCCCGGCCTGCGCGGCTACGACATCCCGACGCTGCTCCTGGCTTGGCTGCTGCAAGTCCTCAGCCTCTTCCTGCAGATTTCCATCATGGGCGGCGAGCCGCGATACCTGCCGATCATCGCGGTCGCCGCGGTGGACCTCGTGCGCTACAGCATCTACCTGCTCGTCTTCACGGTCATCGTGCAGGCGGTGCTTTCGTGGGTCCGCACCTACTCGCCGTTCTCGCCGGTGCTGGAGGCGATCAACCGGCCCTTCCTGCGTCCCTTCCGCAGGCTCATCCCGCCGCTCGGCGGCTTCGACCTCTCGCCGCTCGTGCTGATCATCGTGCTGCAGGTGATCCTCATCGTCCTTGGGCACGTGCGTCCGATGGCCGCCAGCGTCGGATGAGCGAAGAGATCGTCCTCGAGTTGCACGTGCAGCCGGGTGCGAGCAAGACGGAGTTCGCAGGCATGCACGGCGGGCGGCGCAAGCTGCGCCTGGCCGCGCCGCCGGTGGACGGCAAGGCCAACGCGGCGCTGATCGAGTTCCTCGCCGAGGAATACGGGGTTCCCAAACGCAACGTCATGATCGAGGCCGGACTCCAGTCCCGGCAGAAAAAGGTGAGGATATGGAAGAAGAAAAGCTGAAGTCGCTGCGCACGCTGACCCTGGTGGTCTACGGCCTGCAGGCCGCCGGTTTCTTCATCGGCCTGACCTGGATCGTCGCGGTGATCGTGAACTACGTGAAGCGCGAGGAAGTGGCCGGGACCTTCCTGGAGTCGCATTTCAGCTGGCAGATCCGCACGTTCTGGTGGGGCCTCGCCGCCGGGATCGTCGGCGCGCTGCTCATGATCGTCCTGATCGGCTGGCTGCTCTGGGTCGCCGCCGGCATCTGGGCGATCTACCGCATCGTGAAAGGTTGGCTGAACCTGAACGACGGCAAGCCGATGCCGGACACCTTCGTCTAGCGGCCTCGGCTAGCCGCTCCGCGCGGCCGGCGTGTCGGCTGCGGTCATGAAGCTTTTCCGGAACTGCAGCGGATCGGCGATGCTGCGGAAGGGGGCGCTCTGCACGCCGGTCCCCGTGAGGGTGACCGTGCCGTAGTCGAAGATGCGGCCGAGCACGCCCTGGTCGACCTGGACGCTCTCGACCTTCGAGGTGAAGAGCTCCACCGTCCGGCGCTGGATGAGCCCGGTTTTCGCGATCACGCGCTTGTTCGTCACGGCGAGCTCCGTCGTTGCATAGCGGATCCAGGCCCAGGCGAGGAAGACGAGGCCGATGGCGACCGGCAGCAGGACGATACCGAGGAAGATCAGCGGCGCCAGGGACCACTTGCTGATCCGCGCGCGGTACACGACCTGCTCCCCGGGGATGAGAACCTTGTCGATGTACGACGCCATGGCGCCGCCGAGTCTATCTCACCGCGTCACACGGCAGCCAGCTTTGCCTTTTTCTTCTCGTCGAAGAACTGCTCGTCCTCCGTCGAGCCGTGCAGCGCCGTCGTGGAGGCCGTCCCGCCGGTGCAGGCCTGCGTGACCGCGTCGAAGTAGCCGGTGCCGACCTCGCGCTGGTGCTTGACCGCGGTGAAGCCCTTCTCCGCGGCGGCGAACTCCTTCTGCTGCAGCTCGACGAACGCGGTCATGTTTTCGCGCGCATAGCCGTACGCGAGCTCGAACATCGAGTAGTTCAGCGAGTGGAAGCCCGCCAGGGTGATGAACTGGAACTTGTAGCCCATGGCACCGAGCTCGCGCTGGAACTTCCCGATCGTGGCGTCGTCCAGGTTGCGCTTCCAGTTGAAGGAGGGCGAGCAGTTGTACGCCAGCATCTTCTCCGGATACTTCCTGCGGATGCCCTCGGCGAAGCGCTTCGCGAACTCGAGGTCGGGCGTGCCGGTCTCGCACCAGACCATGTCGGCGTACTCTGCATAGGCGAGGCCGCGCGAGAGCGCCTGGTCAAAGCCCTTGCGCGTGCGGTAGAAGCCCTCGGAAGTGCGCTCGCCGGTAATGAACGGCTTGTCGTTATCGTCGACGTCGGAAGTGACGATGTCCGCGGCCTCGGCGTCGGTGCGGGCGAGGAGCACCGTCGGCACCCCCATCACGTCCGCGGCGAGGCGCGCGGCGACCAGCTTCTGCACCGCTTCCCGGGTCGGCACCAGCACCTTGCCGCCCATGTGCCCGCACTTCTTCACGGACGCGAGCTGGTCCTCGAAGTGCACGCCGGCCGCGCCCGCCTCGATCATCGCCTTCATGAGCTCGAAGGCATTCAGCACGCCGCCGAAGCCGGATTCGGCGTCCGCGACGATCGGCGCGAACCAGTCGACGTCGTCCTTTCCCTCCATGGTCTGGATCTGGTCCGCGCGCATGAGCGCGTTGTTGATCCGGCGCACTACGGTCGGCACCGAGGACACCGCGTAAAGCGACTGGTCGGGATACATGGAGAGCGAGTCGTTCGCGTCCGCCGCCACCTGCCAGCCCGAGAGGTAGATCGCAGGCACGCCGGCCTTCACCTGCTGCATCGCCTGGTTGCCGGTCAGGGCGCCCAGGGAGTTCACGAACGGGCGCTCGTTGCACAGGGCCCAGAGCTTCTGCGCGCCGTGGCGCGCGAGCGT
>DASPMF010000057.1:0-5415 GCA_035627155.1 Burkholderiales bacterium
CGCGCAGATCGTCGCCGTGAGCTGCAGGCTTTGCAGGACCGTCCCGGGCGCGAGCGCCTCGCCGTAGACGGCGGTGGCGAGGGTGCCGAAGAGCGCGATGCCGAGCGCCCCGCCGAGCTCCGAGGCCGTCTCCGAGATTCCCGCCGCGGCGCCGGCGCGCTCCGGCGGCGCGGCGCTGATGATGAGGTCGTTGGTGAGCGTGAAGAGCGGCGCCATGCCGAGCGACTGCACCACCATGCCGAGCGAGAGCAGCCACGCGCCGTCGGTGCGGTGCACCTGCGTGATCATGGCGTAGCCCACGAGGCCGATCGCGAGCCCGCCGCCCATCACCGCCCGGACGCCGAAGCGGCGCGCAAGGCGCGGCGACGCCATCGATCCCGCGACGAAGCCGATGGCGAAGGGCGCGGTCCACAGGCCGGCGACGAGCGGCGACAGGTCCAGCACCAGCATCAGGTACTGCGTCATGAAGACGAAGATGCCGAAGCCGACGAACGTGCCGAGCAGGTATAGCGCCAGCGAAACGCTGAAGGCCGGGACGCGGAAGAGCGCGAGGTCGATGAGCGGGTCGCTCAACCTGCGCTGCCTCTTGACGAAGACGCTTCCCAGGAAGAGACCGGCCAGGACGAAGAGGCTCGACCCGCCCGGGCCTTCCTGCGCGGTTTCCTTGAGCCCGTAGATGACGCAGAGCACGGCCGAGATGGCGAGCAGCACGCTCGGCAGGTCGGGGCGACCTGCGCTCGTGTCGCGGTACTCGGGCAGGAGGAACGGCCCGACCGCGAGCAGCAGCGCCATCACCGGCAGGGCGAGCAGGAACACCGAGCCCCACCAGAAGAACTCGAGCAGGCTGCCGCCGAGGAGCGGGCCGATCGCCGCGCCCGCCGAGTAGCTCGCGATCCAGATGCTGATCGCGAAGGAGCGCTGGTGCGGGTCCTGGAACATGTTGCGGATGAGCGAGAGCGTCGAGGGCGCGACCGTGGCGCCGGCGATGCCGAGCAGCGCGCGCGCCGCGATGAGCATCCCGGCGCTCGTCGCGAACGCGGCGAGGATCGAAGCCGCGCCGAAGAGCGCCGCGCCGATGAGGAGGAGCCGGCGGCGTCCGATCCGGTCCCCGAGCGTCCCCATCGTGAGCAGCGCGCCGGCGACGAAGAACCCGTACACGTCGACGATCCACAGGAGCTGCACGCCGCTGGGCGCGAGGTCGGCCCTGATCGCGGGGAGCGCGAGGTTGAGGACCGTGAGGTCCATCGAGTAGAGCATGCACGGCAGCGCGATGACCGCCAGGCCGATCCACTCCTTGCGCGTCGCCTTCGTCAAGCGACGCGGATCGTCACTTTGTCCGGATAGAAGGCGAGGTGACCGCGGATCGCCGCCACCGCGTCGAAGGGCGCCTCGTAGCTCCACACCGCGTTCGCGGCGCCGGGCAGCGAGAAGTAGGACGCGTCGCCCTTGTGCGGGCAATGCGTGCGGTGGTCCGTGCGCGCGAGGCGCTCCATCTTCACGTCCTTGCGCGGGATGTAGTACACGGGCGGGTAAGTGCCCTCCTCCATCCGCAACGCATCGCGCGTCTCGGCGATGACTTCCCCCTGGAATTCCACCTTCACGGACTTCGCTTCTGGAAAAACTTGGATCATGACTTGAGCCGGTAGCCGGTGCGGAAGATCCACGCCACCACGGCGAGGCAGGCGGCGAAGAACGCGACGGTCGCAGCAAGCGAGATGCCCACCGGGACGTCGGAGGTTCCGTAGAAGGTCCAGCGGAAGCCGCTGATGAGGTACACGACCGGGTTGAAGAGGCTGAAGGTGCGCCAGCCCTCGGGCAGCATGTCGATCGAGTAAAAGGCGCCGCCGAGGAAGGTGAGCGGCGTGATGACGAGCATCGGGATGAACTGCAGCTGCTCGAAGCCGTTCGCCCACACGCCGATGATGAAGCCGAAGAGGCAGAAAGTGACCGCGACGAGGACCAGGAACGCGGCCATCCACAGCGGGTGCTCGATGCGCACCGGGACGAAGAAGTTCGCCGTGGCGAGGATCACGAGGCCGAGGATCACCGACTTCGTCGCCGCCGCGCCGACATAGGCGAGCACCATCTCCCCCGCCGACACCGGCGCCGAGAGCACCTCGTAGATCGTGCCGGTGAACTTGGGCAGGTAGATGCCGAAGGAGGCGTTGGAAAGGCTCTCGGTGAAGAGCGAGAGCATGATGAGCCCGGGCACGATGAACGAGCCGTAGGGCACGCCCTCGACCTCCTGCATCCGCTGCCCGATCGCCGCGCCGAAGACCACGAAGTAGAGCGACGTGGTGAGCACCGGCGTGACGAGGCTCTGCCACAGCGTGCGCCGGAAGCGGCTCATCTCGAACTTGTAGATCGCGGCGACGCCGTATCGGTTCATTGGTTGATCAGGGAGACGAAGATGTCTTCCAAGGAGCTCTGGCGCGTGTTCAGATCCTTGTACCCGATATCGAGGTCGTTCAATTTCCTGAGGAGCGACGAGACGCCCGCGCGCTCCTCCGAAGCCTCGAACGTGTACTCGAGCTCCCGGCCCTCGTCCTTGAGCACGAGGCGGAAGCCGGCGAGCTCGGGCGGGATGGCGCGCAGCGGCTCGAGGAGGTGCAGGCTGAGCTGCTTGCTGCCGAGCTTCTTCATGAGCGCGGCCTTCTCCTCGACCACGATCAGGCGCCCCTTGCTGATGACGCCGATCCGGTCGGCCATTTCCTCGGCCTCCTCGATGTAGTGCGTGGTGAGGATGATGGTGACGCCGCCGGCGCGCAGCTCGCGCACCAGGTTCCACATGTCGCGGCGCAGCTCGACGTCGACGCCGGCGGTCGGCTCGTCGAGGAACAGGACCTCCGGCTCGTGCGCGAGCGCCTTGGCGATGAGCAGGCGCCGCTTCATGCCGCCGGAGAGCGTCATGATCCGGTCGTTGCGCTTGTCCCACAGCGACAGCGAGCGCAGCACCTTCTCGAGGTGCGCGGGGCTGGGCGGCTTGCCGAAAAGGCCCCGGCTGAAGGCCACGGCGCCCAGCACCGACTCGAACATGTCGGTGTGCAGCTCCTGCGGCACGAGGCCGATCTTGGAGCGCGTCACGCGGTAGTCGCGCACGATGTCGTGCCCGTCGACGGTCACGGTGCCGCCGCTCGGGCGCACGATGCCGCAGACGATGCTGATGAGCGTCGTCTTGCCGGCGCCGTTGGGGCCGAGCAGCGCGAAGATCTCGCCCTTGCGGACCTCCAGGTCGATGGGGTGCAGCGCCTGGAGGCCGGACGCGTAGGTCTTGCTGATTCCGGCGATGGCGATCACGCGCGAAGCTTAAGCCAGCGCGCCGTCGCCTCGCCCACTTCTTTCATTACATCTGTATCGGAGCGGCCGGACGACTTGAGCACGCGGAAGGAGTGATCCGCCCCCTCCAGCCAGTGCTGGGTCCAGCCCGGCAGAACCCCGACCGCGTTCTCCATCAGCCCGCGCGTGCACAGCGGATCGCGGGTGCCGCTGAAGGACAGCACCGGCACCGGGATGCGCGCAAGGTGCGCGTCGCGCAGCTTCTCCGGCTTCCCCGCCGGGTGCAGCGGGTACGCGAAGAGCATCAGCCCGGCGCACGGGAAGCCCTCCGCCGCCAGCATCGACGCCGCCCGCCCGCCCATCGACCGGCCGCCGAGGAGCACGGAGGGGTTGCTTCTCGCTTTTTCACGAATCGCTTCCATCAGGACGGGCATGGGATCGGGCCGCTTCGAGCCCCTTTCGACGTACGGGAAATTGAATCGCAACACTTCAAGACCCGCTCCGGAAAGCGTTTCGGCGAGCGCGCGCATCGAGCGGTCGTCCTGGTGGCCGCCCGCGCCATGCGCGCAGAGGAAGACGGGCTTCAGAGGTGGCGCGTCTCGGCGGGCGGGTCGCGGAAGTTGTCGTGCCGCATGTCGAAGACCCTCACCGGCCCGGCGAGGAGCTCCGCAGGATCGACGCCGTCGAGCGCGTTGACCCGCACCGCGACGGTCGGCTGGCCGTCCGGACCGACGGCGCGCGCGAAGACGCGCGTGCCGCAGGTCCCGCAGAAGTGGTGGTGGATCGTCTTGCGGCCGAACTGGTAGTCGCGCAGCGACTGCTCGCCCTCCAGCAGCCGGAAATCGGACGTCGGTATGAAAGCCATCCAGTTGCGCGTCTTGAAGCAGAGCGAGCAGTTGCATTTCGCCGTGCCGGCCGCGAGGTCGATCGCCGCATGGAACTTCACCGCGCCGCAGTGGCAGCTCCCGCCGTAGGTTTTCTTCACGCCGGGCCCTTCGTCATCTGCGCGATCGCCTTCTTCGCTTCCTCGATGCTCACTTCGCGCACCGGGTGGGCGACGGACCAGCTGTGGCCGAAGGGATCCTCGATCTTGCCGTAGCGGTCGCCCCAGAACTGGTCGGCGACCGGCATGACGACCTTCGCGCCCGCCTTCACCGCGCGCTCGACCGTCGCATCGGCGTTGGCGACGTTGAGGTGGATCGTCACCGGCGAGCCCTTCAGCGCCTTCGGGCCGAGCGCGCACCACTCCGGCATCTCGTCCACCAGCATCACGTTCGAGTCGCCGATGCGCAGCATGGCGTGCATGATCCGGCCGTCGGGGGCCGGCAGCCGCGCCAGCTCCTCGGCGCCGAACGCCTCCTTGTAGAACTCGATCGCCTGCGCCGCGCCGGCGCAGATGAGATGTGGCGTGACCGTATGCATCTCTACCTTTTCCATGGCTTTCTCCTTGGGCTATCGGACTGCGGGAACGGGGTCCTCCGGGACCGGATGCTGCGTCGCCGGTCTGGGGAATGCGAATGCGATCGCGACGGCGCCCAGGCCGATCGCGAACGAGCCGATGTACAGCCACGCGTAGCCGCCGGTCGTGTCGAAGATCCAGCCGCCGAGCGAAGGGCCGAGCGCCATGCCGAGGCTGGAGACCATGGCGGCCGCGCCGAGGACCGTGCCGAGGATGTGCTGCCCGAAATAGTGCCGCGCGAGGACCGCGTAGAGCGGCATGACGCCGCCGTAGGCGAAGCCGAACACCATGGCGACCGCGTAGAAGTCGCCGGGGCTGCGGGCGAAGACGAAGCTGCCTGCGGCGAGCGCCTGGATGACGAGGCCGGTGATCAGCACGCGCTTCGCGCCGTAGCGGTCGCCCGCGAGGCCGAGCACCACGCGCCCGCCCAGTCCGGCGAGCCCTTCCATGCTGTAGACGGACACCGCGGTCATGATCGGCAGCCCGCAGGCCACGGCATAGCTGATGGTGTGGAAGATCGGCCCGGCGTGCGTCGCGCAGCAGGCGAAGAACGTCGCCGCGAGCACGATGAACGGGATGGAGCGCAACGCGGCGCCGGCCCCCATCGGTTTCTCACCGGAAGCGGTTTTCGTGGACGTGGTCACAGGCGCCGCGCGCACGAGGAGCGCCGCCGGAATGAG
>DASPMF010000058.1:0-27312 GCA_035627155.1 Burkholderiales bacterium
CGCGTTCTGCTGCGGGCAAGGTCAGCGTAAAACGCGCGCCCTTGCCGGGCTCCGACTCGGCGACGAGGTCGCCGCCGTGCGCTTCGGCGATGCGCTTGGCGAGGTAGAGCCCCAAACCCAGGCCGCCTTCGCGGACGCGCCCGCTCACGAACCGCTCGAAGACGTGCGGGAGGATCTCTTCCGGAATGCCCGGGCCTTCGTCGACGACCTGGACGCTCGCCTGGGCGACGCCATTGGCCTGGATTTCCTTCGCGACGGCGAGAGTGATCGGCACGTTCGCGGGGGATTTCTGCAGCGCGTTGGCGACGAGATTCTCCAGGCACTGGCGCAGTCGCGCCGCGTCGCCGATGACGTGGACTGGGTCGCCCTGCTGGATGCTGAGGAGGATCCGGCGGTCGGGGGTGCCCATGACGGCGGCGATCTCCTGAGCGAGCCGGCCGAGGTCCACCCATTCGCCGCGCAGGTCGAACATGCCGCGATCGAGACGCGCGACGTCGAGGATGTCGGAGATCAGCCCCTCCACGCGCGACAGCGCGCGATCCATGGTGTCGAGGTCGCCCAGTACGTCGCGCTGCGCCGCCTCGCGCGCCCGTCGGCGCAGGATCTCCATGCGGATGCGCATCGGCGAGAGGAAGTTGCGCAGGTCGTGCGCGAGCACCGTCACGAGCTCCTCCGCGCCCGCGCGCCGCCCGTGCTCCGTGGCGTTGCGGCTGATGGCCTCGGCGAGCTGCGCGCGGTGCGCGACGATGCCGGCCCAGCGGGCGACGTTCTCCGCCATGCGCGCGTCCTCCTCGGTGAAATAGTCGTTCTTCAGCGAGGCGATCATAATCATGCCGCAACGCTGCTCGCCCAGGTGCAGCGGCACGCCGAGCTTGGAGCGGATCTTCATCGCCTCCTTGACGCCGCGCAGCTCCTCGGGGTCTTGCTCCAGGTGGCCGGTCAGGAAGGTCTCGCCGGTCTGGTAGACGTACACCACGCGGCCGCCGTTCGAGACGGGCAGCACGTCCAGGCCCAGCTTGCGCTCCAGGGCGGAAAGCGGCTGGTTGCTCGTGCCGACGGCTACGAGCGAATCGCGCGAGGCGTCGTACAGGAAGCCGTCCACCTTGTCCGCGGCGGTGGCGGCGGCGATCAGGTTGGCGATGTGCGCAAGCGTCGACTGAAGGTTGCCGGCGGGAATGCGCAGGAACCCTTCCAGCAGATCGAGCATGCGCTCGCGAAGGGAAGTACGGGCGGCGTCCAAGGGCTTCAGTCGATCCGGGCGCGCAAGCTTCGTGCCGAAACCGCTTTTCTTTCAGGCGCCTGGACGCCCGCTTGCGGCACGTTCGGAAAACGTGTTTACTGAACGCGTTGCGACGTCTTGCTAAAAAAGGGTCTCAAGAACCTTGAACATCGGCGAGCCGGTCCCGGATTTCACGCTCCCCAGCACCGGCGGCAAGAACTTCAGCCTCTGCGCAGCACGCGGGACCCCTCTGGTCCTGTACTTCTACCCCAAAGACAACACGCCCGGCTGCACGCAGCAGGGCTCCGACTTCGCCGCCCAGCACAAGGCCTTCCGCAAGGCCCGGTGCGAGGTCTATGGAATTTCGCGCGACTCCCTGAAGTCCCACGAGGGGTTCAAGGCGAAGATGAAGTTCCCGTTCGAGCTGCTCTCCGACCCCGACGAAGAGGTCTGCGGGCTGTTCGGTGTCATGAAGATGAAGAACCTTTACGGGAAGCAAGTCCGCGGCATCGAGCGCAGCACCTTCGTCGTCGACGCAAAAGGGGTGCTGGCGCGCGCATGGCGCGGGGTCAAGGTGCCGGGCCACGTCCAGGAGGTATTGAGCTTTGTTAAAGCCCTATGATGTAGAACAGGCCGCAGACGAGTCGTATCCCTCCCCCTCCCCCATGCCGAAGAAGTCGGTTCGAAAACCCAAGGTGAAAAAGCTGTTCGTCGTCGACACGAATGTGCTGATGCACGACCCCACGAGCCTCTTCCGCTTCGAGGAGCACGACCTCTACCTGCCGATCGGCACGCTGGAGGAGCTGGACGCGCACAAGAAGGGCCTCTCGGACGTGGCGCGCAACGCGCGCCAGGCGAGCCGCTTCCTCGACGAGATCGTCTCGGGCTCGTCGCAGGACATCAAGAGCGGCCTGCAGCTCAAGGTCAAGGACGGCCAGGCGGCGAAGGGCCGGCTCTTCCTGCAGACCGAGGCGATCAACGGCGACCTGCCGGCGACGCTGCCGATGGGCAAGACCGACAACCAGATCCTCTCGGTCGTCCGCTACCTGGCACAGGAGGAAACGCGGCGCTCGCAGGGGCGCGAAGTGGTGCTGGTGTCGAAGGACATCAACATGCGCATCAAGGCGCGCGCCCTCGGGCTCGCCGCCGAGGACTACACCAACGACAAGGTGCTGGAGGACGCGGATCTCCTCTACACCGGCCTGCGCGAGCTGCCGAAGGACTTCTGGAACACGCACGGCCGCAACGTCGAATCGTGGAAGAAGGACGGCCACACGTACTACCGCGTGCACGGCCCGCTCGTGCCCAAGCTGAACGTCAACGAGTTCGTCTTCGACGAGTCGCAGGACCGCCCGCTCTACGCGCTCGTCAAGGAGGCGCAGGGCAAGATGGCGGTGCTCGAGACGCTGCGCGACTACACGCACGCGAAGAACCAGGTGTGGGGCATCAGCGCGCGGAACCGGGAGCAGAACTTCGCCCTCAACCTCCTGATGGACCCGGGGGTGGACTTCGTCACCCTGGTCGGCCAGGCCGGCACCGGGAAGACGCTGCTCGCGCTCGCCGCCGGCCTCACGCAGGTGCTCGACGACAAGCGCTACTCCGAGATCATCATGACCCGCGTGACGGTTCCGATCGGCGAGGACATCGGCTTCCTGCCCGGCACGGAGGAGGAGAAGATGACGCCGTGGATGGGCGCGCTCGAGGACAACCTCGACGTGCTGAACGCCTCGGACGACTCGGGCGGCGAATGGGGCCGCGCGGCGACCCGTGACCTCGTGCGCTCGCGCATCAAGGTGAAGTCGCTCAACTTCATGCGCGGCCGCACCTTCGTCAACAAGTGGCTGATCATCGACGAGGCGCAGAACCTCACGCCCAAGCAGATGAAGACGCTCGTCACGCGCGCCGGTCCCGGGACGAAGGTCGTGTGCCTGGGCAACATCGCGCAGATCGACACGCCGTATCTCACGGAGGGCAGTTCCGGCCTCACCTACGTGGTGGACCGGATGAAGGGCTGGCCGCACGCAGGGCACGTCACGCTATCGCGCGGCGAGCGCTCGCGCCTCGCGGACCACGCCGCCGAAGCGCTCTAGGCAGGAATAACTCCCGCCGGAAGGTGTTTCGCCCTCCGGCGGGGGCTTTCTGCTAAATTTCCCCGGCCCTTTTTCCCACCTAGGATCAACCATGTACCGCGCACTCGCGCTGCTTACTGCTTTCCTTTTCGCATCCACTCCGGCGCTCGCGCAGCAGAAGTTCGAGCCGCAGGTCGGCCAGTCCGGCAAGGACGTCATCTGGGTGCCGACGCCGGACGACGTCGTCGAGCGCATGCTCACCATGGCGCAGGTCACGCCGAACGACTACGTCGTGGACCTCGGCGCCGGCGACGGAAAGATCGCCATCATGGCGGCGAAGAAGTTCGGCGCGCGCGCCCACGGCATCGAGTACAACCCCGACATGGTGAAGCACGCGAACGCCAACGCGCAGAAGGCCGGCGTCGCGGGCGACGCCCGCGGCAAGGCGGTCATCCGCCACGGCGACATCTTCGCCACGGACTTCACGCAGGCCACCGTGGTGACGATGTACCTGCTCCCGGGGCTCAACATGAAGCTGCGCCCGACGCTTCTCTCGATGCGCCCCGGCACGCGGGTCGTCTCGCACTCCTTCACCATGGAGGACTGGGAAGCCGACGAGATCTCCTCCGTGGACGGGCGGCGCGCCTACTTCTGGGTCGTCCCGGCGCAGGTGCAGGGCACGTGGAGCTTCGACGGCGGCACGGGCAAGCCCGTGGACATGGTCTTCGAGCAGAGCTTCCAGAAGATCGCCGGCACCGTCGCCATCGGCCCGGTCGCCGCCGGGCTGCGCGAGGCCCGCCTGCGCGGCGCGCAGATCGCCTTCGCCTACGTGGACGGCGCCGGCCTGCGCCGCGACTACGCCGGCGTGGTCACCGGCGGCAAGATGGAAGGCTCCTGGCGCGACGAGAAGGGTGGCTCGGGCCGCTGGTCCGCCGCCAAAAAATAGCTTTTCGAAAACCTAGTACGCGTTCGGGTCCTGGTAGTTCTCGAAGCGCGTGTGCTGGCCGAGGAACGTGAGCTTCACGGTGCCGATGGGGCCGTTCCGCTGCTTGCCGATGATGACTTCGGCGAGGCCGCGCTGGTCCTCGGGCAGGTCGGGCTTGTAGACCACCTCGCGGTAGATGAACATGATCACGTCGGCGTCCTGCTCGATGGCGCCCGACTCGCGCAGGTCCGACATCACCGGCCGCCGGTCCGGGCGCTGGTCCACGGCGCGGTTGAGCTGCGAGAGCGCGATCACCGGCACGTCGAGCTCCTTGGCCATCGCCTTCAGCGAGCGCGAGATCTCGGAGATCTCGGTGGCGCGGTTCTCGCCCTGCGAGGTCGACGACATGAGCTGCAGGTAGTCGATCACGATCAGCCCGAGCTTCGAGTACTGGCGCTTGAGGCGCCGGGCACGGGCACGCACTTCGAGGGCGGTGAGCGCGCCGCCCTCGTCGATGTAGATCGGCGTGTCGTGCAGCTTGCCCATCGCCTCCGAAAGGTCGCCCCACTCTTTGTCGTTGAGGCGCCCGGTGCGCATCTTGTGCTGGTCCACGCGCGCGATCGAGCCGAGCATCCGCATCGCGAGCTGGGTGGCGCTCATTTCCATCGAGAAGATCGCCACCGGCAGCCCGTTGTCCACGGCGACGTGCTCGGCGATGTTGAGCGCGAGCGCGGTCTTGCCCATTGAGGGGCGCGCCGCGACGATCACCAGGTCGCCCTGCTGGAGGCCCGAGGTCATCTGGTCGATCTTGGTGTAGCCGGTCGGCACGCCGGTGACGTCCGACGGGTTGTCGCGGTGGTAGAGGTGGTCGATGCGCTCGAACACGCGCGCGAGCACCGGCTTGATCTCGAGCAGGCCCTGGTCCTTGCGCGCGCCGGACTCGGCGATCTGGAAGATGCGCGACTCGGCCTCGTCGAGCATCTGGCCGACTTCCTTGCCCGCCGGGTTGAGCGCGTCCTCGGCGATGCTGGTCGCGACCTGCGCCAGCCGGCGCTGCACCGACTTCTCGCGCACCAGCTCCGCGTAGCGGCGGACGTTGAGCGCGCTCGGCGTGTTCTGCGCCAGCGCGCCGAGGTAGGCCGGCCCGCCGGTCTTGTCCTTGTCCTCGCTCGCCTCGATGGATTCCGACAGCGTGACGACGTCGGCGGGCTTGTTCTGCTCCACGAGCCGCGCGATGTGGCGCCAGATGCGCCGGTGGTCGTCGCGGTAGAAGTCCTCCGCGACCACGATGTCGGCCACCCGGTCGAACGCCTGGTTGTCGAGGAGCAGCGCGCCGAGCAGCGACTGCTCCGCCTCGATGGAATGCGGCGGCGTCCGGAACGGGAGAACGTTTTCCTGCTGGGGACTGGGCGCCGGTTGAACGACTGCCATGGCTCATCCCTCCCTTTTGTCGTTATCGAAGCTGGCGGGGATCATACCGGCCGTGCGATGCGAAACACAGCGCTTTCGGAATGGCGCCTTGCATCGCCTTAAGGAATGGGGACGAAGCGGAAAAGCGCTTAGAAAACAGAAGCGCCGCTTGCGCGGCGCTTGTGGAAAACCTGTGATGAAGTTGTGGGCGCGGTGTGCAGGACGCCGCGCGCCACGGAACTAATTTTCTTGACTACGGCGAGGCCTCACTGCTCCCCGAGGACGGAAACCGTGATGGTCGCCGTGACGTCGCTGTGCAGCGCCACCTGGATCGGGTAGTCGCCGACCTGCTTGAGCGGGCCCTGCGGCATGCGGATCTGCGAGCGCTCGACTTCGTGGCCCTGCTTGCCCAGGCTCTCGACGATGTCGTAGTTGGTGACCGAGCCGAACAGGCGCCCGTCCGGGCCGGCCTTCTGCGTGACCTGGATCATGAGGCCTTCCAGCTTCTCGCCCTGCGCCTTCGCCTTGGCGAGCTGCTCGGCCTGCGCCTTTTCCAGGTCGGCGCGCTTCGCCTCGAACGCCTTCAGGTTCTCGGCGGTGGCACGCTTCGCCTTGCCCTGCGGGATGAGGAAGTTGCGGGCGAACCCGTCCTTCACCTTCACCACGTCGCCGAGGTTGCCGAGGTTGACGACCTTCTCCATGAGAATGACTTGCATGGCTTCGTGTCCCCTCAGTGCAGGTCGGTGTACGGAAGCAGCGCGAGGAAGCGCGCGCGCTTGATCGCGTCCGAGAGCTGGCGCTGGTAGCCGGCCGAGGTCCCGGTGATGCGCGCCGGGATGATCTTGCCCGTCTCGTTCACGAAGTCCTTGAGGAGCTCCACGTCCTTGTAGTCGATCCACTCGATCTTCTCGGCGGTGAAGCGGCAGAACTTGCGGCGGCGGAAGAGCGCCCGCTGGCCCTTGTCCTTCTTGTCCTTGCCGAACTTCCCTTTGCCTTTACCTTTGAGGTTCCTTCTCGGGGGCATCTTCAGTTTCCTTCTTCAAATTCGATGTTCGTCACGTGCAACACGTTTTTCTTCGACCGCCGGCTCTTCGCGCCGAGGAAGCCTTCCAGCTTCACCCCGGCCCCGGGCTGCGCCCGGGCGACCAGCCGGGCCTGGGCCTGGAACGCCACCGCCGCGACCTCCGCCTTCACCGTACGCTTCGATCCGGCCTCGTCCTGCTCCGACTCGTGCTCGATCGTGAACTGCACGACCGGGATCCCGGCGGGCGTGAAGCGAAGCGGCGCGAGCTCGACGATCCTTCCGGAGATCGCCAGGTGGTTCAGGCCGCCGGCGCAGCCGCCGCGGCGGGCGCCTCCGCGGGCCTTTCGCCGCGCTCCATCATGGATTTCGACTTCTCCTCGCGCATCATCGGCGAGGGCGTCGTGACCGCCTTCGTCATCTTGACGATGAGGTGGCGCAGCACCGCGTCGCTGAACTTGAACGAGTGCTCGAGCTCCGCGAGGGTCTCGTTGTCGCACTCGATGTTCATGAGCACGTAGTGCGCCTTGTGCACCTTGGCGATCGGGTAGGTGAGCTGGCGCCGGCCCCAGTCCTCGAGGCGGTGCACGGTGCCGCTTCGCGCGGCGACCACGCCCTTGTAGCGCTCGACCATCTGCGGGACCTGCTCGCTCTGGTCGGGATGGACGATGAAGACGATCTCGTAATGCCGCATGTCTGGTTGAGCTCCTTGTGTCCTATGGGTTGAGCCGTCCGCCATGCGCGAGCGGAGCGACAGGAAGGGGCGGGATTCTACTGGAAAGTCCGGTACTTGTGGAACTTGACCGCGATCAAGGCGCGCATCGACGTCCAGGCGGGCATCAGACAGCCCTAACCGACGCCGGCGATCCCGAGCTCCTTCTTCACGTCCTCGAGCAGCGGGCCGGCCTTTTGCACGGCGCTTCTCAGCTTCTGCTCGTCGGTTTCGAGCGTCTTCGCCCAGTAGCGCAGGGCCTCGGGCTTCTTCGTGTCGATCTGGGTGGGGTCAGGCGGGGTGTAGTCCATGACCGTGAGACGCTCAGTCCGGGAAAAAGCTCCCGCCGGCGGCGATCTCCTTCAGCGCCGCGGCCATCTTCTCGGCGTTCAGGCTCTTCGGGATGTAGCCGACCGCGCCCAGCTCGCGCGCAACGCGGACCGACGCCGGATCCTCGGTCGCGGAGAACACGACGACCGGCACCGCGGTGAATTTCCAGCGGAAGCGTCGCAGGGTATCCACGCCGCCGTGGCCGGGCAGGCCGAGGTCGAGGACCGCCAGGTCGGGCGGTCCCTGGTGGGCGAGCGTGCGGAAGGCGGCTTCCAGGTCGCCAACCGAGGTGACCTCCACCGGGCCGAACGCCTTTTCCAGCACGGCGGGGACCAGCCTGGCGACCAGCGGGTTGTCCTCCACCACGAGCACCCGCATGGGCGCGGGCACGCTATGCCTTCCGGCGGCGGGCGGTCTCGAACAGCACCACGCCCGCCGCCACGGAGACGTTCAGGCTTTCCACGTCGCCGTGCATCGGGATGCGCACGAGGAGGTCGCAGCTTTCGCGCGTCAGGCGGCGCATGCCCTCGCCCTCGGCCCCGAGCACCCAGGCGATCGAGTCCGGCAGATCGGTCTCGTAGAGGGTCTTCCCGGCGCGCTCGTCGGTGCCCACCACCCAGATGTTGCGCTCCTTGATCTCGGCGAGCGTGCGGGCGAGGTTCGTCACCATCAGGTAGGGCGTGGATTCGGCCGCGCCGCTCGCCACCTTCGACACCACGGGGGTGATGCCCACGGCGCGGTCCTTCGGCGCGATCACCGCATCCGCGCCGGCCGCGTTGGCCACGCGCATGCAGGCGCCGAGGTTGTGCGGGTCGGTCACGCCGTCGAGGACGAGCAGCAGCGGTCGCGCCTTGCCCTCGAGCACGTCGTCGAGCTCCGCCGCCAGGTTCTTCAGGTTGACGCGCGCGGCGACCCCCTGGTGCCGCTCGCCGAAGCCGTCGAGGCGTTCCTTCGGAACGCGCATGACGCGCACCTTCGCGCGCTCGGCGATGCCGAGCAGGTCCTTTGCCCGGGAGTCGTTGCGCGCTTCGTCGAGCAGGAGCTCGAGGACCGAGGACGGATCCGCCCGCAGCCGCGCGAACACGGCGTGGAAGCCGAGAACCACCCGCTCCTTCATGCGGGCACCAGATCCATCTTCCGGGTGTCGAGGTCCACGCGCACGAGCTTCACCTTCATGCGGTCGGCGAGGCGGAAGCGCGTGCCGGTGCGCTCGCCGAGCAGGGCGTGGCGCGCCGCGTCGTACTGGAAGTAGTCGCGCCCGAGCTCCGAGATGTGGACCAGGCCGTCGACGAAGTACTCGTCCAGCGTGACGAAAAGGCCGAACGCCGCGACGCCGGTGATCGTGCCGACGAACACCTTGCCGACGTGGTCGCGCATGTAGTAGCACTTGAGCCAGTTCTCCACGTCGCGGCTCGCGTCGTCGGCGCGGCGCTCCGTCTCGGAGCAGTGGCGGCCGAGGGCCTGCCAGTCCACGCCCGCGTAGCTCTTTCCCTGCAGGATCGCCTTGATCGCGCGGTGCACCACGAGGTCGGGATAGCGCCGGATCGGCGAGGTGAAATGCACGTACGCCTCGAAGGCGAGGCCGAAGTGGCCGAGGTTTTCCGGGCTGTACACCGCCTGCTTGAGCGAGCGCAGCAGGATGGTCTGCAGCAGCGCGAAGTCCGGGCGCCTGCGGATCTTCTCCAGCAGCTGCGCGTAGTCCTTCGGCCGCGGCACCTCGCCGCCGGGCAGCTGCAGCCCCAGCTCGGCGAGGAAGTCGCGCAGCGCGCCCACTTTCTCCACCGAGGGCACGTCGTGCACGCGGTAGAGCGCCGGGTGCTCGTGCTTCGCGACGAAGTCGCCGGCGCACACGTTGGCCGCCAGCATGCATTCCTCGATCAGCCGGTGCGCGTCGTTGCGCGGCTCGGCGACGATCTTGTCGATCTTGCCCTTGGCGTCGAAGATCATGCGCGTCTCGACCGTCTCGAAGTCGATCGCGCCGCGCCGCCCGCGCGCGTCGGCGAGGACCTTGAACAGCGCATAGAGGGTCTGGATGTTCTCCGGGGCCTTGCCGCCGGAGATCTTCTCCCACACCCACGTGTAGGTGAGGCGCGCCTTGGAGCGGAACACCGCGTTGGAGAACTCGTACTGCGCGATCTCGCCCTTGGGCGTGATCGCCATCTCGCACACGACCGCCAGGCGGTCGACGTTCGGATTGAGCGAGCACAGCCCGTTGGAGAGCTTCTCCGGCAGCATCGGGATCACGCGCCGCGGGAAGTAGACCGACGTGCCGCGCTCGCGCGCCTCGAGGTCGAGCGGATCGCCGTGGCGCACGTAGTGGCTCACGTCGGCGATCGCCACCCACAGGCGGTAGCCCTTGCCTTCCTTGCGCGCGTACACGGCGTCGTCGAAGTCGCGTGCCGTCTCGCCGTCGATGGTCACGAACTCCAGGTCGCGGAGGTCCCTGCGTCCCTTGAGGTCCGCTTCCTCCACGCCTTCGGGCATCGCGCGCACCATCGAAAGGACGCGCTTCGAGAACTCGTGCGGCAGGTCGAACTTGCGCACCGCGATCTCGATCTCCATGCCCGGGTCGGCGTGGTGGCCGAGCACCTCCACCACGCGGCCGACGGGCTGCGCGTGCTTCGAAGGCTGGGAGAGGAGCTCGACGGTGACGATCTCGCCGGCCTTCGCGCTACCCGCCTCGTTGGGCGGCACCAGGATGTCGTGCGCGATGCGCCGGTCCTCCGGGACGAGGACCAGGACCCCGTGCTCCGAGAGCAGGCGCCCGACGATGCGGCGCCGAGCGCGCTCCAGCACCTCGACCACGACGCCCGTGGGCCGGCCGCGCGCATCGCGCCCGGCGACGCGCACCGCGGCGCGGTCGCCGTGCATGAGCTCGCGCATCTCGCCCGACGGCAGGTACACGTTCACGCCCGGCTCGTCGGGGACGAGGAAGCCGTGGCCGTCCGGATGGCCTTCGACGCGGCCGGCCACGACGGAGATGCGCCGCGCGACGAGCAGCGCGCCGGCGCGGTTCTGCACGATCTCGCCGGCGCGCTCCAGCGCCTCCAGCGAGCGCTCGAACGCGGCGCGCTCGTGCTTGGCGAGGCGCATTCGCTTCGCGAGCGCCTTCGGCGTGAGCGGCTCGGCGGCGTGCTCGAGCGCCGCGAGGATTTCCTTGCGGTGCTCGCTCATTTGGGGTGCGCGTGCGCCGGCATGCTCGGGGCCGTGCTCAGGCGGACGGTCGGGCCGGCCGCGCCTGCGCAGGGAAGAACGGGTGGGCTTCTTGGGCAAGCAACCTCAAATCTGGTCTAAAATCCGCACCCTTGCCGAGGTGGCGGAATTGGTAGACGCACTAGGTTCAGGTCCTAGCGCTGGCAACAGTGTGGGGGTTCGAGTCCCTTCCTCGGCACCAAACATCGGGCGCGGCATTGTAGCTCCCTTCATCCTGTAGCGTTTCCTCGACACGCCGCGCCCCGGGCGCGGTGGAAACGCCGCCCGCGATTCGGTAAGTTCGGCCCTTCCCAGTCGAAAGCTGCCGAAGACAAGCATGCAGTTCTGGCATCCCCTCGTCCGGCAGGCGCAGAACGGCGAGAGCGGCCGCGCGCCGGGCGCCGGCCCTTCATCCGGGAACGCACCGGCCCGCACGCCGGCCCTCGATCGCAGCCGCAGGAAGATCCTCCTCGTCGAGGACGACCTCGACGCGGTGCATACGCTGGCCTACGTCCTGCGCCGCATCGGGCACCAGGTGGAGTACGCCATCAACGGCTACGCGGCGCTGGAGCTCGCGCGCAAGTTCCGGCCCGACTTCATGATCCTCGACCTCGGCCTGCCGGGGATGAACGGCTTCGAGCTCTGCCAGCGCATCAAGGCCGACCGCGAGCTCAGGGCGACGCGCATCATCGCGCTCACCGCCTACGGCCAGGAGGAGTACCGCAAGCGCTCGCTTGCCGCAGGATGCGAGCTGCACCTCGTCAAGCCGCACGACCCCGCCGTGCTGGCCGGCTACATCGCCGGCTCCGCGTAGCGGTGCACATGGAAGAGCAGCTCGGCATCCTGGTAGTGGATGACCTGCCCGAGAAGCGATGCGCATTCGAGGCCGTCCTCGAGCCGCTCGGGCAGAAGGTCGTCTCGGTCGCCACCGGCAGCGCGGCGCTGCGCGAGGTGCTGGAGCACGAGTTCGCCGTCATCCTGCTCGACCTCAACCTGCCCGACATGGACGGCATCGAGGTCGGGCGCATGCTGCGCGGCCACGGCCGCACGCAGCACACGCCGATCATCTTCGTATCCGCGTACGCGGACGACGAGCAGGTCGCGCGCGCCTACGACCTCGGCGCCGTCGACTACATCGCCTCGCCCTCCGTGCCGGCGGTGGTGCGCTCCAAGGTCAAGGCCTTCGTCGACATGGCGATCATGCAGCGGCGCGCCAAGGAGCTGGAGAAGGTGGACGTGGCGCGCCGCGTCGCCGAGGAGGCGAACCGGCGCAAGGACGAATTCCTCGCCATGCTTTCTCACGAGCTGCGCAACCCGCTCGCGCCGCTGTGCAACGTGGTCGAGATCCTGCAGGACCACTCGGCGAGCGACCCCACCGTCGCCTGGGCGAAGCAGGTGGTGGAGCGGCAGGTCGCGCGCCTCACCTTCCTCGTCAACGACCTGCTCGACGTGTCGCGCGTGATCCAGGGCAAGGTCACGCTGAAGCGCAAGGCGGTGGACCTTTCGCGGCTGCTCGCGACCTGCATCGAGGCCACCGACCCGTTCGTGCGCGCCCGCGGCCACACGGTGGAGCTCGCGCCGGCCGCCGGCCCGCTGTGGCTGCACGCGGACGCGGACCGCCTCGTGCAGGTTTTCTGCAACGTCCTGAACAACGCGGCGAAGTACACGCCGGAGGGCGGGCGGATCTCGGTCGCCGCCGTGGAGCGCGACGGCGTGGCCACCGTCACGGTGCGAGACAACGGCATCGGCATCGACCCGGCGTTCCAGCCCCGCATCTTCGAGCTTTTCGCGCAGGCCGAGCGCACGCTCGACCGCAGCGAAGGCGGCCTCGGCATCGGCCTCACGCTCGTCAAGGAGCTCGTCGAGCTGCACGGCGGGCGCGTGGCGCTGGCGAGCGAGGGGCTCGGCAAGGGCACCGAGGTGCGCATCGAGCTGCCGTGCGCCGCAGAGCTCGGCGACACGGCGCCGCGCCAGGCGCCTGCGGGCGCGGCGGCCGGGATCAACCGCCGGGTGCTGGTGGTCGAGGACAACACGGACACCCGGGAGACGATCGCCAAGTACCTCGAAATGCAGGGCCACGAGGTGCGCGCGGCGGCCGACGGCGACGCCGCGCTGAAGGAAGCGCTCTGGTTTCAGCCGGAGGTATGCGTGCTGGACGTCGGCATCCCGAAGATGGACGGCTATCAGCTCGCCCGGCGGCTGCGCCATCTGCCAGGCCTCAAGTCGGCGCTGCTCCTCGCGGTGACCGGCTACGGCTCGCCCGAAGACCGGGCCCGCGCGCGCGAAGCCGGCTTCGACCGGCATTTCCTCAAGCCGGCGAGCCCGCGCCTCATCCAGGAGGCGATCGACGCCTGGGAGCCCGCGCCCTATACGTGGGCGCTGCGCTCCGGCTTCGCCCTGCCGGCTAGAATGGGGCCTCCATGAACATGTCCGCCGAAGAGGTCAAGCAGTTCTGGCGCGATTTCTGCGTGCGCCGCAAGCTCCCGCCCGAGGTCATCGCCCGCGGGGAAAAGAAGATCGACGAGAACCCCGACTACTGGGCCGACCAGACGATGATGACACTGCTCGACCTGGTCAAGAGCCAGTAGCCTAGATCACCGAGATGTCGCCCGCCGCGAGCGCCGCGCCCGGCTGCAGCGTCGCGATGAGCTGCGCCGCCCCGCCGCCCGAGCCGTCCGCGTCGTAGTAGAGCTGGCCGCTCGAGGTGTTGTAGACCACGCGGTCCTCGGCATCGGCCCCGCCGGCAGCACCCGCCGCCGCGTGGAAGCGGTCGTCGCCCGAGGCAAAGGCGCCGTTCGCGCCGAGCGCCGCCATCACCGCGTTGTCCAGCCCGATGTCGTCCGCGCCGGAAGCGAAGTCGCTGATCGCGTCCGCATTGGCGGCACCGGTCTCGGCGAAGACGAAGAAGTCGTTGCCCGTGCCGCCGGCGAGGGTGTCGTTCCCCGCACCGCCGGCCAGCGTGTCGTTGCCCTGCCGCCCGTCGAGGAGCTCCGCGCCCGCCGATCCGCTGAAGTGGTCCGCGAACCCGCCGCCGACCACGCGCTCGATGCTCGCGAGCGTCGCGCCGCCCACGCCGCCGTCACCGCCGCCGCTCGCCGTTCCTGCAGCAAGGTTCACCGTCACGCCGCTTCGCGCATAGCCGGCCCAATCGACGGTATCCGTCCCGGCACCGCCGTCGATCGCATCGAATCCCGTGGACGAGGTCCCGCCGGTCGACATGTCGAAGACGTCGTTTCCGTCCAGCCCGAGCAGCGTGTCGTCCCCGGCGCGCGCGTTGAAGTAGTTGTTGCCGCCGTTGCCGGTGATGTGGTTGGCGCCGTTGTTGCCGTTCACCTGGACGTTTCCGCTGCCGGCCATGATGACGTTCTCGAAGCCCGTCGCGAGCGTCCAGTTCACCGGCGTATGAATCGTGTCCGTCCCGCCCGCGTCCACCAGCGTGTCGCCGGCGGTCACGATGTAGATGTCGTCGCCCAGCCCGCCGTCGAGCAGATCCGTGCCGCTCCCGCCGTCGAGGCTGTCGTTACCGCCATTGCCGCGCAGCGTGTCGTTGCCTGCGAAACCGTTCAGCGTGTCGTCTCCCGTTCCGCCCGCCAGCGAGTCATGTCCTGACGTGCCGTTGATCGTCTCGCCCGAGGGCGACTGCGATCCATTGACCACCGCGATGTCGGTGGCGGCCAGTGCCACGCCAGTGCCAAGCCGGGCGACGAGCTGCCCGGCCTGGGCGCCGCTCCCGTCCTCGTCGTACCAAAGGTCGCCGCTCGCGGTGTCGTAGACCAGGCGGTCGTCCGCATCCTGGCCGGAGGTGGCGCCGGCGGCCGCATGGAACCGGCCGTCACCCGCCGCGAAGCGCCCGGTGGGCCCGAGCGCTGCATATAGGCGTCCGTCGAACTCGAGCGTATCCGCCCCGCTCGCGAAGTCGGTCACTTCGTTCCACGTCACGCCGCCGATCGGGCTGTAGAAATAGAAGATATCCGCGCCGCTGCCGCCGGTGAGGGTATTGCCCCCGTCGTCGTTGCCGGCATGGATCCGGTCGTTGCCCGCGCCGCCGTCGAGGGTGTCGACATCGAAACCCCCGTCGAGCTCGTCGTCGCCATCGCCGCCAAGGAGCGTGTCGTTCTGCACGCTGCCGATGAGGGTGTCGTTGCCGCCCAGGCCTTCGAGCTGCACATGCCAGCCATCGCCCGGGCCGTCGTCGTTGCCACCATCGAGCACGTTGGCGAGGGCGTTGCCGCGGCCGATGACCCCGCTCTCGCTCTGGCCGTTGTTGATCTCCAGGTTCTCGAAACCGTCGGCCAGCGTCCAGCCCATGTTGTGCGCGACCACCGTATCGAGGCCGCCGGCGTCGGTCAGCACGTCGCCCGGGTTGTCGACGTAGAACCAGTCGTCGCCGAGGCCGCCGTTGAGGGTCTCCGCCTGCGGGTCGGTCCCGCCGAAACCGTGGGACGAGCCGTCGAGCGTATCGTTACCGTCGCCGCCGATCAGCGTATCGGCGCCGTCGACGCCTTCGAAGTCGAAGCGCCCGCCGATGAGCAGGTCGTGGCCCGTTCCGCCGTCCAGCCGGTCTGCCCCGTCGGACCCGTCGAGCGTGTCGTTGCCGCCCAAGCCGTTGATGGTGTCGTTCCCGAACGTGCCGACGATCGAATCATTCCCCGCCGTGCCATTGATCTCATCCGGCGGCGGAGGCGGCGGCGTGGTGCCGGCCTCGATCCAGACATCCATGGCCGTGAGGCTTGCGCCAGCCTGCAGCGTGGCGACGAGCTGTGACGACTGCCCGCCGCTGCCGTCCGCGTCATAGAAGAGCTGGCGCGTGGTCGTGTTGTAGACGAAGCGGTCCTCTGCATCGGCCCCGCCGGTCGCTCCGGCGCCGGAGAAGAAGCGATCGTCTCCGGCGGAGAAGCGGCCGAGCGCGCCCGCTTCGCCGAAGACGCCGCCGTCGAAGATCATGCGGTCCCATGTGGACGCAAAGTCCCCGACGTTGTCCGCATTGGCCGCACCGAAGGCGTTGAAGAAGAACGCGTCCTGCCCGCCGCCGCCGGACACGGTGTCGTTGCCCGCGCCACCGCCGACGCGGTCGGCGTCGTTGTTGCCGCTCATGACGTCGTTCCCGGCGCCGCCGTCGATGGTGTCGGCGCCGTTGCCGCCCTGCATGAAGTCGTTGCCGCCCGAGCCGGACATCAGGTCGTTGCCGCCGTTGCCGAGGATCGTGTCGTTCCCCGCCCCGCCGGTCAGCGAGTCGTTGCCGGCCGTGCCGTTGATGGTCTGCGGCTCCGTCGGCTCCTCCGGTTCGTCCGGACTGCCGTTGACGATCTCGACGTCGGTCGCTGACAGCGTCGGGGCGCCTTGCAGCGTAGCGATGAGCTGCGCGGCCGCCGCACCGTTGCCGTCCGCGTCGTACCAGAGCTGCCCGGTCGTTTCGTTATAGACCACGCGGTCCGTGGCATCGGCGCCACCGTTCGCGCCGGGTGCGCTGTGGAAGCGCGCGTCGCCTGCCGCGAAGCGGCCGCTCAGGCCCGTCCTCGCGTGGACGAGCCCGTCGAGCTGGAGCGTGTCCGTGCCGGTATCGAAGTCCGTGACGAGGTCGGCGTTCGCGGCGCCCGGCGCAACGGAGAAGACGTAGGTCCCATCGCCGGTCAGGGTGTCGTTTCCGGCGCCGCCGTCCAGCGTGTCCGGATCGTGCGAATCGCCTGGCAGGCCTTCGAAGCCGATAAGCAGGTCGTTGCCGGCACCGCCGAGCAGCGTATCGCTCCCGACCTCTGCGCCCTGGAGGGTGTCGTTCCCGTCGCCGCCGATCAGCACCGTGTCGTGCTGCGCGCCGATGAGCGAGTCGTTTCCGCCGCGGCCGTCCAGCGTGCCGCCGTGTTCGTAGCCGCTCTGGTCGATGACGTTGTTGAGCTCGTTCCCCGTACCGTTGTAGCCGCCGTCGGAGTCGGCGCGCTGGAAGATCAGGTTCTCGAATCCGGCGCCCAGCGTCCAATCCGTGTCACGCGCGATCACCGTGTCGATGCCGCCGGCGTCCTGCAGGAGGTGGTCCTCACCCCCGGTAATGAAGGTGTCGTTGCCCAGGCCCCCGTCCAGTGTGTCCGGTGCCCGGGGCGATTCAGGTCCGCCGGGGATGGCCGCGGAACCTGAGAAGCCGTTCAGCGTGTCATTGCCCGAGCCCCCGAGCAGAAGATCGCTCCCATCATTTCCGACGAGCAGGTCGTTTCCGGCCAGGCCGTCGAGTGTGTCGTTGCCGGCGAGGCCGTCGATCGTGTCGTTGCCGGCGGTGCCGTTCAGGGAGTCGTTGCCCGCGGTCGGATCCGAAGGCGGCGGCGGGGGCGGCGGCTCGACGGCGGCTTCGACCCAGAGGTCGGTCGCGGTGAGGCTCGCGCCCGCGTTGAGGGTCGCGATGAGCTGCGCGGCCTGGGCGCCGTTGCCGTCCGGATCGTAGAAGAGCTGGCGCGTGGTGGTGTTGTAGACGAAGCGGTCCTCCGCGTCTGCGCCCGCGCTGGCGCCGGCCGCAGCATGGAAGCGATCGTCGCCTGAAGAAAGGCGCCCGACCGCGCCCGCTTCGGTGAAGGCGCCGGCGTCGAAGGCCAAGCGATCCCAGGTTGAGGCGAAGTCGCTGACGCTGTCGGCGTTCGCCGCGCCGAAGGCGCTGAAGACGAAGGTGTCCTGGCCGCCGCCGCCCGCGACGGTGTCGTTGCCCGCGCCGCCGTCGAGGCGGTCGGTCGAGTCGTTGCCGCTCATGGTGTCGTTGCCGGCGCCGCCGAGCATGGAGTCGGCGCCGCCGCCGCCCTGCATGAAGTCGTTGCCGCCGAAGCCGAGGACGAGGTCGTTGCCGGTGCCGCCGACGAGCGAGTTGCCGGCATCGTCGTTGGTGGTGGTCGCGTTGTCACCGAAGCGGATGACGCTGCCGTTCGCGAACTGCACGTTCGCTTGCGCGAGCTGGAGCGGCGAGACGTCGAGGAGCACGATGTCCTTGCCCGCATTCGCGCCGTTCAGCACGCTCACGCGCGTGTTCGATCCCTCCGTGGAGAAGCGAAGGTCCGCCGCCGAGATTCCCGTCTGGTCGAAGACGAGGTCGTCGTTGCTGACGTCGAAGGAGATCGCCTGGCCGTCGGTCAGGGCGCTGAAGGTGAAGGTGGCCATGCGGGCTCCAGGCGGGGAAGCGGTGCACGAGTATCGAAGCGCCCCCGGCGGTGGTCTATGCGCTGCCCGGATGGGTGCGTCCAAACGGCGCGTCGCAGGCCGGCGACATCCTCAGCGGACCAGTTCCCGGAGCGGCGGCCGCAGGCCGCTTCGCCTTCTAATCTGCGGTCGGTGCGCGACTACCTCGCAGGCTGCAGGCCGATCCTCTTCTATGCCGGGCTCTTCAGCCTGGCGATCAACCTGCTGCTCCTCGTTCCCCCGCTCTACATGCTGCAGGTCTTCGACCGCGTTCTCGCGAGCCGCAGCGAGGAAACGCTCGCCGCCCTGACGCTCATGGCGGTCGCCGCGCTCGTCGTGCTGTCCTTCCTCGACACCCTGCGCGCCAAGCTCCTCGCCCTCGGCGGCCTGGCGCTCGACCGCAAGCTCGGCCCGCGCGTCATCGACGGCCTGCTCGCCCGCGCCACGCGGCTCGGCGGGACGGTGCAGGGCGGGCTGCTGCGCGACGTCGCGGCCCTGCGCACCTTCTTCGGCGGCCAGGGCATCCTCGCCCTCTACGACGCGCCGTGGCTGCCGGTGTTCCTCGCCGTCGTGCTCCTGTTCCATCCGCTCCTCGGCGCCATCGCCCTCGCCGGCACGGTGGCGATGCTGCTCCTCGCCGTGCTCAACGAGCGCTTCGCGCGCGCGCCGCACGAGCGGGCCCAGGGCGCGGCGCGGCGCGCGGCGGGCTTCGTCGACACCGCGGCACGCAATGCCGAAGTGGTCTCGGCGCTCGGCATGCTCCCCGCCGTGACGCGCCGCTGGAGCGGCGCCAACGACGACGTGCTGCGGGCGCAGGTCGACGCCGCCGCCGTGGGTGGGCGCTTCGGCGCCGCGACGCGCCTCGCGCGACAGCTGATCCAGGTCGGCATGCTCGCCGCCGGCGCCTGGCTCGTCATCGAGCAGCAGGTCACCGCCGGCGTGATGATCGCCGCGACGCTCCTTCTCTCGCGCGCGCTCGCGCCGGTCGAGCAGCTCGTCGCGGGCTGGCGGCACCTGGTCGAGGCGCGCGCGGCCTGGCGCCGGCTCGACGAGCTGCTGCGCGCGGAGCCGGGCCGCGCCGCCGCCACCGAGCTCCCCGCGCCGGTGGGACGGCTCGAGGTGGAGGCGGCCGGCTTCGCCTTTCCCGGCGCCGCCCGGCCCGCCTTGCGTAACGTAAGCTTCAGCCTCGCGCCCGGCGAATCGCTCGCCATCATCGGCGCCAGCGCCTCTGGGAAATCCACCCTCGCGCGGCTGATCGCCGGCGTCTGGCGGCCGAGCGCAGGGGCGGTGCGCCTGGACGGCGCGGACGTCCTCGCCTGGCCGCGCGAACAGCTCGGCCCCTGCATCGGCTACCTGCCGCAGGACGTGGAGCTCTTCGGCGGCACGGTGGCGGAGAACATCGCGCGCCTTGGCGAGCCGGATTCCGCCGAGGTGGTGCGCGCGGCGCAGCGCGCGCAGGTGCACGACCTCATCCTGCGCCTGCCGAAGGGCTACGACACCGAGCTGGCGCCTTACGAGAACGCGGGCGCCCTGGCGCTTTCCCCCGGCCAGCGGCAGCGCGTGGCGCTCGCACGAGCGCTATATGGCAGGCCGAAGCTGGTGGTGCTCGACGAGCCGAACTCCAACCTCGACCACGAGGGGCACCTGGCGCTCTCGCGCGCGCTCGCCCTGCTGGTGGACGAAGGCGTGACGCTGGTGCTGATCGCGCACCGGCCTTCGCTCCTCGCGCGCATCGGCAAGGTGCTGGTGCTGCGCGAGGGCAGCGTCGAGTCCTTCGGCCCGACCGCGCAGATCCTGCGTCGCGTCGCCCCGCAGGCCGTGCCCGCGCGCGAGGTCGCATGAGCGCCCGGACGCTGGACCAGGCGCTCGACGCGCGTCCAGTGTGGCGCAGCGGCGTCGCGGTCATCGTGCTCGCCACCGCCGCGGTGTCGGCATGGGCGACGCTCGCGCCGCTGACGGGCGCGATCATCGCCCCCGGCTTCGTCAAGGTGGACCTCAACCGCAAGATCGTGCAGCACCTCGAGGGCGGCACGGTGCGTGCGATCCGCGTGCGCGACGGCGACCGGGTCGCGCAGGGCCAGGAGCTCGTCCTCCTGGACGACGTGCGGATCGACGCGCAGCTCGACCTCCTTAGGACGCAGCTCGACGGCGAGCGCGTCAAGGCGGCGCGCCTCGAAGCCGAACGCGCCTACGCCACCCGACCGGCGTTCCCTCCAGAGATCCTGAAGAGGAAAGACGACCCGAAGACCGCGGAGATCCTCGGCCGGGAGACGACGCTGTTCCGCGCCCGGCGCGACGCCCTGGAGACGCAGATCGCCGTGCTGCGCCGGCAGATCCAGGAGACGGTCGGCGAGATCGCGGCCCTCACCGAGCAGCTCGACGCCGAGGCGCGCGCGCTCAAGCTGCAGAAGGAGGAGCTGGCCGCGAACCAGCGCCTGCTCGAGCAGGGCTACGTGCAGAAGACGCGGGTGCTCACGCTGCAGCGCGCGGTCGCGGAGTACGAGGCGCGCCACGGGGAGCATCGCGCCGAGCTCGCCAAGGCGCGCCAGCGCACCCAGGAGCTCGAGCTTCGCATCCTCTCCATGCGCAACCAGTATGCGCAAAGCGCGGCCGACGAGCTGAAGGAATCGAGCGCGCGCATCTTCGACCTGGAGGAGCGCATCCGTCCGTCGCGGGACGCCTCGGAGCGCCAGCGCATCACGGCGCCGATCGCCGGCGAGGTAGTCGGGCTGCGCGTCTTCACCGCCGGCTCCGTGGTCGGGCCGCGCGACGTGCTGATGGAGATCGTCCCGGACGAGAAGCGCCTCATCGTCGAGGCGCGCATCCGCCCGGAGGACATCAACCACGTGCGCGCGGGGATCGCGGCCGACGTGCGCCTCACCGCCTTCCAGCAGCGCACCACGCCGCTCGTCGAAGGCACGGTGAGCTACGTCTCCGGGGACCGGCTGGTCGACCCGCAGACCGGCGCGGCCTACTACACGGTCAACGTCGACGTGCCGCAACAGAAGCTCACCGAGGCGAACCTGCGCCTGCAGGCCGGCATGCCGGCCGAGATCTTCATCCGCACCGACGAGCGCACCACCCTCGACTACCTGCTCGCACCGGTGACGAGCTACCTGCGCCGCTCCATGCGCGAGCCGCTGTGAGGCTGCTCTTCGTCCACCAGAACTTCCCGGGGCAATACCGCCACCTCGCGGCGCACTTCGCGCGCCAGCCGGGCTGCGAGGTGCTCGGCCTGGGCGACGCGCGGAACGTTTCCGGCAAGCCGCGCATCCCGGGCGTGAAGCTTTTCGGTTACCGGTTCGAGGATCCCTCCCCGGCCGACGCCTTCAACGGGGCCGTGCTTCGCGCGAGCGCACGCGGCCAGGCGGTCGCGCGCGCAGCCGCCGCGCTGCGCCGCCGCGGCTTCCGGCCGGACGTGGTGTGCGCGCACATCGGCTGGGGCGAGGCGCTCTTCCTGAAGGACGTGTTCCCGGAATCGAAGCTTCTCCTCTACAGCGAGTTCTTCTATCGCGGACGCGGCGCGGACCTCGGCTTCGACCCGGAATTCCCCGCGAGCGCGGAGAAGCTGCTGCGCACGCGCGTGATGAACGCGCCGCTCCTCATGGCGCTCGACGCGGCCGACTGGGGCGTCACGCCGACGCGCTGGCAGCACAGCCGGTTTTCCCCGGCGCAGCGCGCGCGCATCAGCGTCATCCACGACGGCATCGACACCGATGCGATCCGCATTTTAGGCAACGACTTTCTGGGAGGCGAGGAGATCGTCACCTACGTGTCGCGCAACCTGGAGCCCTATCGCGGCTTCCATGTCTTCATGCGCGCGATTCCGGCGATCCAGCGCCTGCGGCCGAAGGCGCGCATCGTCATCGTCGGCGGCGACGAGGTGAGCTATTCGCCGCGCCTGGCGGAGGGCGAGACCTGGCGGGCGCGCCTGCTGCGCGAGCTCGAGGGGCGCATCGACCTCTCGCGCGTGACGTTCACCGGACGCATTCCCTACGCCGACTACCTCGCCCTGCTGCGCCGCTCCTCGGCGCACGTCTACCTCACCTACCCGTTCGTGCTGTCGTGGTCGATGCTGGAAGCGATGGCGGCCGGATGCCTCGTCATCGGCTCGCGCACCCCGCCGGTCGAGGAAGTGATCGAAGACCGCCGCAACGGCCTGCTGGTCGACTTCTTCTGCCCCGAAGCCATTGCGCAGCGCGTGGACGACGCGCTTTCGAGGCCTGAAGAAATGAGATCCCTGAGGGAAGCGGCGAGAAAGACCATTCTCGAGCGCTACGACCTCGGCCGCGTCTGCCTGCCGGCGCAGGCCCGCCTCGTGGAGCGCCTCGCCGGCGCGCCGGCTCAGGCGGCGAGCCGCACCGTGTCGCGGCCGGCCGCCTTGGCCTCGTAGAGCGCCTCGTCGGCGCGCTTCATCCATTCGTCGGCGTTCTCGGCGCGGTCGTGGAGCGCGACGCCGATGCTGGTGGTGACGGCGATGTCGTGCCCGTCGGCGCGCGTCGGCTGGCCCACCGCGGCGGCGATCTTCTCCGCCACGCGCCGCGCCCCGTCGCCGTCGGCCACGTCCTCCAGCAGCACGACGAACTCGTCCCCGCCCACGCGCGCCACCGTGTCGGCCTCGCGCACGCAGCGCTCCACGCGCCCGGCGAAGGCCTTGAGCAGCGCGTCGCCCGCGGCGTGCCCGAGCCGGTCATTCACGTCCTTGAAATGGTCCACGTCGAGATAGAGCAGAGCCGGGCGGCGCTTGCTGCGCTTCGCCCGCACCAGCGCCCGGCCGATGCGCTCGAAGAGCAGGGCGCGGTTCGCGGTGCCGGTCAGCCCGTCGTGCTGCGCCAGGCTCTGCATGCGCTCCTCCGCGAGGCGCCGCGCGGTGATGTCGATGTTGGTGCCGATCATGCGCAGCGCGCGCCCGGTCTTCGGCTCGCGCTCGATCACCCGCCCGCGCGAGAGGATCCACACCCAGCGCCCGTCGCTCGCGCGCACACGGTGCTCCTGCGAGTAGGCGTGGCGCTTGCCGCGCACGACATCCATGGATGCCTCGACCGCCGGCTGCAGGTCGTCGGGATGAATGAGGCGCATGAGCCCCTCCACGGTGGAGCGCGTCTCGAGCGCCGGGCCGCCGAGGAGCTCGGACCACGCCGAGCTCAGGACGACCTCGCGCGTCGCGAGGTTGGTGTCCCACAGGGCGATGCCCGAGCCGTCGAGCGCGAGCTCGAGGCGCTGGTTCGCGAGCTGCAGCTCGCCCTGCGTCTCCTCCAAAGCGCGTGCGCTCACGAGCTGGCGCATGAGGCGCCGCCGCATGCTCATGAGCATGAAGCCCAGCACGGCCAGGGTGACGATCCACCCCGCAATGACGGCCGGCGAGGCGAAGAAAATCGGGAAACGCTCCGGCGCCATCGACTGCGCGGCGAAGTAGATGCCCGCGACCAGGGTGCCGCCGAGCGCGCCGGGCGGCCCGTACAGCGCGGCGCCGACCAGCATGCCGCCGCCGGGCCAGCCGAGCGGCGAAAGCGGGCGCAGCCCGGCCGCCAGCAGACCTTCGGCGATCAGGACGCCCAGCAGTGCGAGACCGGCGCCCCCGAGCGCCGCGCGAATCCCCATTTATCGGATTGTACGGTGACGCTACCCGTCGAACGGATGCCTCATGACGATCGTTTCTTCGCGGTCCGGCCCCGTGGAGATGAGGTCGACCGGCACCGAGCAGAGCTCCTCGATGCGCTGCAGGTACGCGCGCGCGGCCTTCGGCAGGCCCTCGTAGCGCTTCACCCCCACCGTGCTCTCCTGCCAGCCCGGCAGCTCCTCGTAGACCGGCACGCAGCGCTCGAGCTCCTCCGCGCCGACGGGAAGGATGTCCGACAGGTTGCCGTCGACCTGGTAGCCGACGCAGATCTTCACCGCCTCGACGCCGTCGAGCACGTCGAGCTTGGTGATGCACAGGCCGGAGACGCCGTTCAGCTGGATCGAGCGCTTGAGCGCCGCCGCGTCGAACCAGCCGGTGCGACGCGGCCGCCCGGTGGTCGCGCCGAACTCCTGGCCGCGCTGGCGCAGCAGCTCGCCGACGTTGTCGGAGAGCTCGGTCGGGAACGGGCCGCTGCCCACGCGCGTGCTGTAGGCCTTGGTGATGCCGAGCACGTAGTGCAGGTGCATCGGCCCGATACCCGCCCCTGCGGCGGCGGCGCCCGCCACGCAGTTGGACGAGGTGACGAACGGATAGGTGCCGTGGTCGATGTCCAGGAGCGAGCCTTGCGCGCCCTCGAACAGCAGGTTCTTGCCGGCGCGGTTCGCCTCGTAGAGCCCGCGCGGCACGTCGGCGACCAGGGGCAGCAGGCGCTCGGCGTGCCCGAGCGCCTCGTCGAGCGTCTTCTGGAAGTCGACCTTCGGCTGCTGGTAGAAGTTGGCGAGCAGGAAGTTGTGGTACTCGAGCAGCTCGCGCAGCTTGTCGGCGAAGCGCACCGGCTTGAAAAGATCCTGCAGGCGGATGGCGCGGCGCGCCACCTTGTCCTCGTACGCCGGGCCGATGCCGCGCCCGGTGGTGCCGATCTTCTGCGCGCCCTTCGCCGCCTCGCGCGCGAGGTCCACGGCGGCGTGGTACGGGAGGATGAGCGGGCAGGCCTCCGAGATGCGCAGGCGCCCCGCCACTTCCACGCCCGCCGCCTCGAGCTCGCCCATCTCGTGCACCAGCGCCTGCGGCGAGAGCACCACGCCGTTGCCGATGTAGCACTCCACGTCGGCGCGCAGGATGCCAGACGGGATGAGGTGCAGCACCGTCTTCTTGCCGGCGATCACCAGCGTGTGGCCGGCGTTGTGGCCGCCCTGGAAGCGCACCACGCCCTGCGCGCGGTCGGTGAGCCAGTCGACGATCTTCCCCTTGCCCTCGTCGCCCCACTGGGTGCCGATCACCACGACGTTTCTAGCGCTCATTTCTTTTTCTTCTTTCCGTTGACTTGCAGGGACGCGAGCGTGCGCAGGTCGATCGAGAACCCCGTGGCGGGGCGCGCCCGGCCGAAGGCCTTGCCCACCTCGTCGTAGCGCCCGCCGCGTGCGACGGCGCCGCTCGCCCCGTCGCAGTACGCGTCGAACACCACGCCGGAATGGTAGTGGTAGCCGCGCAGCTCCGCGAGGTCGAAGCTGACCGGGACCGGGCACGCCCTGGCGAGCGCGCGCAGCGTCTTCAGCGCGACGGCCAGCCCCGGGAGCCTGGGAAGCACTTTCTCGGCGCGGCCGAGGATCTCCGCGCCGCCATAGAGCTCGGGAAGGCGCAGCAGGGCCTCCCGCGTGCGCGGGGCGAGCTTTGCCGTGAGCGAGCGCAGCTCGGGCACGTCCTTGCGTTGCAGCGCCTCGAAGAGCGCCGCCTCGCGCTCGCCGTTCACCTTCGCCGCGCGCACGATCGAGCGGAACACCGCGACGTGGCCGACGTCGAGCCGCGCGCCGCGCACCCGCGCCGCGCGCAGCGCGTCGCAGAGCAGGCGCTGGATCTCCAGGTCGGCCGCCACGCCCGGCTCGCCGTAGATCTCGGCGCCGACCTGGATCGGCTCCCGGGTGGCGCCCGGGCTCGCCGGGCGGGTGTGCAGCACGCTGCCGCAGTAGCAGAGGCGCGCCACGCCCTTGCGGTTCAAGAGGTGCGCGTCGATGCGCGCCACCTGCGGCGTGATGTCGGCGCGCAGGCCCATGGTGCGCCCGGAGATCTGGTCCACGACCTTGAAGGTGCGAAGCTCGAGGTCGTGCCCCGTGCCGGTGAGGAGCGAGTCCGTGTACTCGAGCAGCGGCGGGATGACGAGCTCGAAGCGGTTCCTGAAGAAAAGGTCCAGCAGCCTGCGCCGCAGCGCCTCGATGCGCGTCGCCTCCGGCGGCAGGATGTCCTCGACGTACTCGGGGAGGATCCACTTCATGCCTGGACCCACGCGAGGAGCAGCAGCCCCACCAGCATCGAGGAGAGCCCGACGAAGCGGATCTGCCCGTCGGTCATCTGCGTGATCTTGCGGAAGGTGTCGCGCCACAGCGTCGGCGCGAGGAAGGGCAGCACGCCCTCGAAGATGAGCATGAGCGCGAACGCCATCGCGAGCGTGCCGAGCGTCAGCGCCATGCCGCGCTATTTCCTTCCCGGTTGCCTGCCTTGTGGATCCCTCAGATAGCGGAAGAAGTCCGAGGTGGGCTCGAGCAGCATGATGTCGTTCTTGCCGCGCAGGCTCTGCCGGTAGGCCTCCATGCTGCGGTAGAACGAGTAGAACTCCGGGTTCTGCGAGAACGCGGACGCGTAGATGGCGGCGGACTTCGCGTCGCCCTCGCCGCGCACGCGCTGCGCGTCGCGGTACGCCTCGGCGAGGATGACCTCGCGCTGGCGGTCGGCGTCGGCGCGAATGCGCTCGGCCTCGGCCGCGCCGGTGGAGCGCTGCTCGTTGGCGATGCGCTTGCGCTCCGCCTGCATGCGACCGTAGACGGACTCGCTCACTTCCTGCGGCAGGTCGACGCGCTTCAGGCGCACGTCGACGATCTCGACGCCGATGCGGCGCAGGTCGTCGTCGGCGCGCTGGCGCACCTTGGCCATGATCTCGTCGCGCTGGCCGGACACGACGTCGTGCAGCGAGCGCGCGCCGAACTCGTCGCGCAGGCTGCCGGAGACGGTCTGGCGGATGCGCGTCGCGGCGCGGAACTCGTCGCCCTGCACCGAGATGTAGTACTGGCGGACATCGGTGATGCGCCACTTCACGAACGAGTCGACCAGCACCGGGCGGTTGCCCGAGGTGAGGAAGCGCAGCGGCTCCGCGTCGTCGTAGGTGAGGATGCGCATGTCGAAGAAGCGCACGTTCTGGATGAGCGGCCACTTGAAGTGCAGGCCGGAGCGCGTGATGACTTCCTTCACCTCGCCGAGCTGGAACACCATTGCGTTCTGCCGCTGGTCGACGGTGAAGAGGGTGCTGGAGGCGAGGAGCGCGACCACGACCAGGATCGCGGCGACGGGGCCGATGGCTCTCATCGCTCACTCCTCTGGCGGTCGCGCAGCGACTCGCGCGAGCGCGGCGAGCCGTCGGCGGGCGCCGGCTCGGGCTGCGCCC
Organism: Burkholderiales bacterium; assembly: GCA_035627155.1. Classification (GTDB taxonomy): domain Bacteria; phylum Pseudomonadota; class Gammaproteobacteria; order Burkholderiales; family SG8-39; genus SCGC-AG-212-J23. The sequence goes on from DASPMF010000058.1 coordinate 27,081, forward strand.
GCGGCGCGGCCTGGGCCTCGGGGGCGCCGGCCTGCTGCATCAGCTTGTCGAGCGGAAGGTAGAGCAGGTTCCCGGAGCCGCGGTAGTCCATGATGATCTTGTTGGTCGACTGCAGCACCTGCTGCAGGGTCTCGATGTACATGCGCTCGCGCGTCACCGCCGGCGCCTTGGAGTACTCGGCGAGCACCTGCCGGAAGCGCGAGGCGTCGCCCTCGGAACTGGCAATCACGCG
>DASPMF010000059.1:0-3668 GCA_035627155.1 Burkholderiales bacterium
CGCCCTGGACCACGTGGATGTCCATCGCCGCCTGGCCGTCGGCGTAGGTGGTGAAGATCTGCGCCGCGGAGGTGGGGATGGTGGAGTTGCGGTGGATCAGCTTCTCCACCACGCCGCCCATGGTCTCGACGCCGAGCGAGAGCGGGATCACGTCGAGCAGCAGCCAGTCCTCGCCCGGAGCCTTGTTGCCGGCGAGCACGTTCGCCTGCATCGCCGCGCCGAGCGCGACGACCTTGTCCGGGTCGAGGTTGTTGAGCGGGTCGCGCTTGAAGAACTCGCCGACCGCGCGCTGCACCTGCGGCATGCGCGTTGCGCCGCCGACCATCACCACGCCCTTCACCTCGTCGGCGGTGAGGCCCGCGTCGCGCAGCGCCTTGCGCACCGGCACGAGGGTCTTCTGCACCAGCGTGTGGGTGATGCTGCAGAAATCCTCGGTGGTGATCCGCAGGTCGATCACCTCGCCGGTGGAGAGGCGCGCGGTGATCGGCGCATCGCCGTGGAACGTCAGGTGCTCCTTCGCCTCGCGCGCCTTGACGAGCAGCGCCCGCATGTCGCGCGCGGCGAGCGGCGGCAGCTTGGCCTGCTCGACCGCCCAGCAGAACAGGCGCTGGTCGAAGTCGTCGCCGCCGAGCATCGAGTCGCCGCTCGTGGCGATCACTTCGAACACGCCGCGCGAGAGCTTGAGGATCGAGAGGTCGAAGGTCCCCCCGCCCAGGTCGTACACGGCGTAGATGCCCTCGGAAGCGTTGTCCAGGCCGTAGGCGATCGCCGCCGCCGTCGGCTCGTTGAGCAGGCGCAGCACGTTGAGCCCGGCCAGCCTGCCGGCGTCCTTGGTCGCCTGGCGCTGCGCGTCGTCGAAATACGCCGGCACCGTGATCACCGCGCCAGCGAGCTCGCCGCCAAGGCTCTGCTCTGCCCGGACGCGCAGCGTCCTCAGGATATCCGCAGAGACCTCGACCGGGCTCTTCACGCCGCCGGCGGTTCGCAGCTGGACCATGCCCGGCGCATCCACGAAGTCGTACGGCGCGTTCTCGATGTGCACGACGTCCTTGAGCCCGCGGCCCATGAAGCGCTTCACCGAGACGACGGTGTTCTTCGGATCCTCGGACTGCCTCGCCTGGGCCTTGTAGCCGACTTCGACCGTGCCGCCCGGCAAGTAGCGCACGACGGAGGGCAGCAGCGGCCGGCCGAACGCGTCCGGCAGCACGGTCGCCACGCCGCTGCGCACCGTGGCGACGAGCGAATTCGTGGTGCCGAGGTCGATGCCGACTGCAAGCCGGTGCTCGTGCGGCGCCGGAGACTGGCCCGGCTCGGAAATCTGCAGCAGCGCCATTACTCGATCTCTTCGTAGGCCGCGTCGACCTCGTCTTCGATCTTGCGCAGGAACATCAGCTTGCGGACGAGCTCCTTCGCGCCCTCGAGGTCCTTCCTGCCGTCGATGCTCTCGCCGATCAGTCCTTCCAGGGAGGCCTTCTGCGCGGCGAGACGCTGCTTCAGCGAATCGAGGAAGGAAAAATCCTTCTTCGCCACCGCCGCCTCGAGCTCTTCGCGCATCTCGAGCTGCTGCATGAGGAAGTCGGTCGGCATCTGGGTGTCGGTCTCGAACGCCACGTCGATGCCGTGCAGCTCGAGCAGGTGCTTCGCCCGCTGCACCGGATCGCGCAGCGTGCGGTAGGCCTCGTTCACTCGGGTGGTGAGCTGCATGGAGGCGCGGCGCTCGGCGTCGCCGGCGTGGGCGTAGCGGTCGGGATGGATCAGCGCCTGCAGATCCCGGTAGGACTGCTCGAGGGCGCCGGCGTCTACCGCGTAGGCGGGCGCCAGCCCGAACAGCTCGAAGTGACTGCCGCTAGACGTTGAAGCTTTCCCCGCAGCCGCATTCGTCCTTGACATTGGGGTTCCGGAACTTGAAGCCCTCATTCAGCCCCTCGCGCGTGTAGTCGAGCTCGGTCCCCTCGACGTACGGGAGGCTCTTCGGGTCGACGAGCACCTTCACGCCGTGGCTCTCGAACTGGTGGTCGTCCGGATTGGGCGCGTCGGCGAACTCGAGCTTGTACGCCATGCCGGAGCAGCCGGAGGTGCGCACGCCCACCCGAAGCCCGAAGCCCTTGCCGCGCTTGGCGAGGAAGCTCTGGACGTGGCTGGCGGCCTTTTCGGTAAGCGTGACCATTACTGCTTTTTCTTCCGGTAGTCCTCGACCGCCGCCTTGATCGCGTCCTCGGCGAGGATCGAGCAGTGGATCTTCACCGGCGGGAGCGACAGCTCCTCGGCGATCTGCGTGTTCTTGATGCTGGCGGCCTCGTCGAGGGTCTTGCCCTTCACCCACTCGGTGACGAGCGAGCTCGACGCGATGGCCGAGCCGCAGCCGTAGGTCTTGAAGCGGGCGTCCTCGATGCGGCCGTCGGCGCCGACCTTGATCTGCAGCTTCATCACGTCGCCGCAGGCCGGCGCGCCGACCATGCCGGTGCCGACGGAGTCGTCCCCCTTGTCGAACGAGCCGACGTTGCGGGGGTTTTCGTAGTGGTCGATGACTTTGTCGCTATAGGCCATGTTCGTTCCTCAGTGTGCTGCCCATTGAACCGAATTCAGGTCCACGCCGTCCTTGTACATCTCCCACAGCGGGGACAATTCTCTCAGCTTCTCCACCTTGCGCTTGAGCAGGTCGGCGGCGTAGTCCACTTCTTCCTGCGTCGTGAAGCGCCCGAGCGTGATGCGCACGGAGCTGTGCGCGAGCTCGTCCGAGCGGCCGAGCGCACGCAGCACGTAGGAAGGCTCCAGCGACGCCGAGGTGCACGCCGAGCCCGACGAGACGGCGATGTCCTTCACCGCCATGATCAGCGACTCGCCCTCGACGAAGTTGAAGCTCACGTTGAGGTTGTGCGGGATGCGCCGCTCCATGTCGCCGTTGACGTAGACCTCTTCGATGTCCTTCACCGAAGCAAGGAGCCGGTCGCGCAGCGCACGCACGTGCTGGTTGTCCTTCGCCATCTCGAGCCTCGCCAGGCGCGCCGCCTCGCCGAAGCCGACGATCTGGTGCGTCGGCAGCGTGCCGGAGCGGAAGCCCCGCTCGTGCCCGCCGCCGTGGATCTGCGCCTCGATGCGCACGCGCGGCTTGCGCCGCACGTAGAGCGCGCCGATGCCCTTGGGACCGTACATCTTGTGCGCGGTCAGCGTGAGCAGGTCGGCGCGCAGCTTGTTCATGTCGATCTCGACCCGCCCGCCGCCCTGCACCGCGTCGCAGTGGAAGATGATGCCCTTTTCCTTGCACAGGTCGGCGATCTCCCACACCGGGTGGATCACGCCGATCTCGTTGTTGACCATCATGATGGAGACGAGGATCGTGTCCGGCCGGATCGCCGCCTTCAGTTTCTCGATGGACACGATGCCGTTGGGCTCCACATCGAGGTAGGTCGCCTCGAAGCCCTGGCGCTCGAGCTCGCGGAAGGTATCGAGCACCGCCTTGTGCTCGGTCTTCTGCGTGATCAGGTGCTTGCCCTTGGTCTTGTAGAAGTTGGCCGCACCCTTGATCGCCAGGTTGTTGCCTTCGGTCGCGCCGGAGGTCCAGACGATTTCCTTGGGATCGGCGTTGATCAGCGCGGCGACGTGCGCGCGCGCGTCTTCCACCGCTTCCTCGGCCTTCCAGCCGAACGCGTGCGAGCGGCTCGCCGGGT
>DASPMF010000060.1:0-35357 GCA_035627155.1 Burkholderiales bacterium
CGCCATCGCCACCTCGAGCCCGCCCGCGCCGGCGCCGACGACCGCGACCCGCGCGAAGCGCTCGCCATGCAGCGCGGCGAGGAAGGATTCGAACGGCTTCACCGGCAGGGCGTACTGCCAGGCGCCCGGAATGGAATCGAAGACCCGCGCGCCGATGTTGAGGGACAGGACGTCGTAGTGCAGCTCCGCGCCGCCGGCAAGGCGCACGACGCGGTTCGCGAGGTCGAGCGATTCGACGCTGCCGCGCACGAACTCCGCGTAGGCCAGCGCCGCGAGCCGCGCCGTGGGCAGGAGCGTTTCCTCCAGCTGGTAGTGGCCGGCGAGCAGCCCAGGGAACATCCCGGAGTAGACCTGCTGCGGCTCCGGGGCGACCACGGTGATGCGCGCGCCGTAGAGCGCCTTCTCCGCGAGGTGCTTCAGGACGACAAGGTGCGCGTGCCCTGCCCCGGCTAATAGGACGCGCTTCACAACTACAGAATCCGCTTCACGCGCTCTTCGTCTTCGCTTCTTCGCGCTTGCGAAGCTCTTTGCGCTGCACCTTGCCGGTGGTCGTCATGGGCAGCGCGTCGATGAACTCGATTTCCTTCGGGTACTCGTACGGCGCGAGCCGCCCGCGCACGTGGTTCTGGATCTCTTCTATGAGCGCCTGGCTCTTCACCTGGCCCGGCTGCAGGACGATGAAGGCCTTGACGATCGCGCCGCGCGCCTCGTCCGGCTTGCCGATCACCGCGGCGTTGGCCACCGCCGGGTGCCTGACGAGGCAGCTCTCGATCTCCGCCGGCCCGATGCGGTAGCCGGCGCTCTTGATCACGTCGTCGCTGCGGCCCTGGTACCAGAGGTAGCCGTCCTCGTCCATGCGGCCCTGGTCTCCGGTGGTCGCCCAGTCGCCGATGAACTTCTCGCGCGTCGCCTGCGGGTTCTTCCAGTACTCCAGGAAGAACACCGGGTCCCGGTCCTTGCGGATCGCGATCTCGCCCAGCTCGCCCGCCTTCACGGGATGGCCGCCTTCGTCGATCACCGCGACGGCGTGGCCCGGATAGGGCCGGCCGATCGAGCCCGGCTTGACCGGCCAGGCGAGATGGCAGTTGCCGACCACGTAGTTGATCTCGGTCTGGCCGTACATCTCGTTGATCGTCACGCCGAGCGCTTCCTTGCCCCAGTCGAGGACCGTCGTGCCGACCGATTCGCCCGCGCTCATCAGGCTGCGCAGCCCGAAGTCGAAGCGGTCCTTCGGGCGCGGATGCGCCTTCATCATCATCTTGAGCGCGGTCGGGAAGAGGAACGTGCTCGTCACCTTGTACTTCTGCATCAGGTAGAAGGCCCGGTCCGCGTCGAAGCGGCCGCGGAAGCCGACCACCGGGACGCCGAAGTGCCAGCTCGGCAGCAGCGCGTCGAACAGCCCGCCTGCCCACGCCCAGTCCGCCGGGGACCAGAAGACGTCGCGGGGCTGCGGGAAGAAGTCGTGCGAGTACACGAAGCCGGGGATGTTGCCGATCATCACCCGGTGCGCGTGCAGCGCGCCCTTCGGCGCGCCGGTCGTGCCGCTGGTATAGATGATGAGCGACGGATCTTCCGCCAAAGTGTCCGCGCAGGTGTATTCGTCTTTGGCTTTTCCAGTCAGGGATTCAAAAGAAAGAACCCCCGACTCCATGGCACCGCCCACGCCGATGACGTGCCGAAGGCTGGGCACCTTGTCCTTGATCGCGAAGAGGTTCGCGATCGTGGTGGGCTCCACGATCGCGACGCTAGCGCCGGCGTGATGCAGGCGGTATTCGAGCGCCTCGGGACCGAAGAGGTGCGAAAGCGGCAGCGCTATGGCGCCCATCTGGAAGATGGCGATGTACGCGATCGCCATCTCCGGGCGCTGCGGAAGGAGGAGCGCGACGCGGTCGCCGCGCTGCACCCCGAGCGCCGCCAGCGCGTTGGAGAGCCGGTTCGCCGCCCGCTGCACCTCGCGGAAGGTCAGCCTCGCCGTCGCGCCGGACTCGTCCTCCCAGTAGAGGGCGATCCGGTCCGCGTCCCCGGCCCACTTGCCGCAGCAATCCTGCGCGATGTTGTAGCGCTGCGGCACTTCCCAGCGGAAGCTCCGGCAGATCTCCTCGTAGCGGTCCTGCATGCGCCGATTCTATACTTGCGCAAATGGCCACGACCCCGCCGGCGGCGTACGTGTTCGACGCGTACGGCACGCTCTTCGACGTGCACTCCGTGGCGCGCGCCTGCGACGCGTGCTGGCCCGGCCGCGGCGCGGCGCTGTCGCAGCTCTGGCGCTCGAAGCAGCTCGAGTACACGTGGCTGCGCAGCCTGATGGGCCGCTACGCGCCCTTCTCCGCGGTCACGCGCGACGCGCTGCAGTGGAGCTGCGAATCGCTCGGCCTGCCCCTGAAGGATGAGCTCGACGGCCTGATGGCCGAGTACCTGCGGCTGAAGACCTACGACGACGTCCCGGCAACGCTTCGCCGGCTGGAGGGAAAGAAGGCGATCCTCTCCAACGGCTCGCCGGACATGCTCGATCCGCTCGTGCGCAGCTCCGGGCTGCAGTTCGACGCGGTGCTGAGCGTGGATCCGCTGAGGGTGTACAAGCCCGCGCCGCAGGTCTACGAGCTGGCTTCTTCCCGCCTCGCCCTTCCGCGGGAACGGATCGCCTTCATTTCCTCCAACTGCTGGGATGCGATCGGCGCCAGGGCCTTCGGCTTCCGCGTGTACTGGATCAACCGCGCGAAGGCGCCGGTGGACCGGCTGGGCTTCGCGCCGGATCGGGTTCTCACCACGCTTTCGGATCTTTCTTGAAGTTCTGTTCCAACTGCGGGTCGGCAGTCGCGCGGCGCGTGCCGCCGGGCGATTCGCTGCCGCGCTGGGTGTGCGACCAGTGCGGCGTGATCCATTACCAGAACCCGCTGCTCGTCGTCGGCGCCATCCCGGAATACGACGGCAAGCTGCTGCTCTGCCGGCGGGCGATCGAGCCGCGCTACGGCTACTGGACGTTGCCCGCGGGATTCATGGAGAACGGGGAAACGGTCGCGCAGGCGGCGCAGCGCGAGACGCTCGAGGAGGCCGGCGCGCGCATCGAGATGGGCCAGGCCTTCAGCATGCTCTCGGTGCCCTACGTGAACCAGGTGCACGTCTTCTACCTCGCGCGCCTGCTCGACCTCGACTTCGCGCCGGGCGAGGAGAGCCTCGAGGTGCGCCTGTTCGCGGAGGCGGAGATCCCGTGGAAGGAGATCGCCTTCCGCACCGTCGGCCTCACGCTGCGGCGCTGGCTCGCCGATCGCGCCGCCGGAAATTTCCGCTTCCATGCGGAGGATATCTCCGCGGCTTGAGGTATCCTCGCTCCCGTTCATCCTGGGGAGGAGAGAATGAAAATCGACGCAGCGAACACCGCCTGGATGCTCACGGCTTCCTGCCTGGTGCTCTTCATGACGCTTCCGGGCCTCGCGCTCTTCTACGCCGGCCTCGCCCGGGCGAAGAACGTGCTCTCCATCCTCATGCAGTGCTTCGCCATCGCCTGCATGGCGACCCTCGCCTGGGTGGCGGTCGGCTACAGCATCGCCTTCGGCGACGGCGGCGCGGGCAACGCGTGGTGGGGCGGCCTGGGCAAGGCGTTCCTCGCCGGCGTGGACGCGAAGTCGGTGAGCGGCACCATCCCCGAGACGGTCTTCATCATGTACCAGATGACCTTCGCGATCATCACCCCGGCGCTGGTGGTCGGCGCGTACGCCGAGCGGGTGCGCTTCTCCGCGATGCTCATCTTCAGCCTGCTGTGGCTGCTCATCGTCTACTGCCCCCTCGCGCACTGGGTCTGGGGCGGCGGCTGGCTGCAGAAGATGGGCCTCATGGACTTCGCCGGCGGCACGGTGGTGCACCTGAACGCCGGCATGGCGGCGCTGGTGTGCGCCCTGGTGCTCGGGCGGCGCCGCGGCTTTCCCGACACCGCCATGCCGCCGCACAACATGACGATGGTGGTCATCGGCGCCTGCATGCTGTGGTTCGGCTGGTTCGGCTTCAACGCCGGCAGCGCCGTCGCCGCAGACAGCGCCGCCGGCATGGCGATGCTCGTCACGCACATCGGCGCGGCGAGCGGCGCCCTGGCCTGGCTCGTCTGCGAATGGCTGCGCTACGACAAGCCATCGGTGCTGGGCATCGTCACCGGCGTGGTCGCCGGCCTCGGGACCATCACCCCGGCCTCGGGCTTCGTCGGCCCGATGGGCGCGATCGTGATCGGCGGCGCGGCGGGCGTCGTCTGCTTCTTCGTCACGAGCTACATGAAGCGCACGCTCAACGTGGACGACTCGCTCGACGTGTTCCCGGTCCACGGCGTCGGCGGGATCCTCGGGACGCTGCTGACCGGCGTCTTCGTCGCCGCGTACTTCGGCGGGGTCGGCTATCCGGAGAACCAGACGATGGCCGGCCAGTTCACCACCCAGCTCATCGGCGTGCTGGTGACCGCCGCCTGGTCCGGCGTGCTGACGCTGGTCCTGCTAAAGGTCACCAACGCCCTGTCGCCGCTTCGCGTCAGTGCCGAGGAAGAGACCGAAGGGCTCGATACAGTCCTTCATGGAGAAAAGGGCTACAACCTCTAGTCGCTATACTCGCCGGCATGGAACGCCGGGACTTCGTGAAATACTGCGCGGCCTCGGCCGCGGCAACGACCCTGCCGGTCATCGCCGCGGACGCGAGGCCGCAGCTTTATGGGCGGGTGCAGCTGGTGGACGAGAAAGGCCGCCCGCTTGCGGCGAAGTCCCTTCCCGCCAACCGCAACTTCATCTTCCACTACCCGTTCGAATCCACGCCGTGCTTCCTGCTGAACCTCGGCAGGCCGGCGAAGGCGTCGGCGCAGCTCAAGACCGCGGATAACCAGCCCTACGAATGGAAAGGCGGCGTCGGCGCGCAGCGCTCGATCGTCGCCTATTCGGCCATCTGCGCGCACAAGCTCACCTACCCGACCAAGGAGATCAGCTTCATCAGCTACCGGGCGGAAAAGAGCGTCGCGAGCAAGCATGCCTCGGTCATCCACTGCTGCTCGGAGCACAGCCAGTACGACCCGGCGGACGGCGGCCGCGTGCTCGCCGGCCCGGCGCCGCAGCCGCTCGCGGCAATCCTGCTCGAGCACGACGCGAAGACCGACCAGCTCTTCGCCGTGGGCACCCTCGGCGGGGAGATGTTCAACCAGTTCTTCGCCAAGTTCGAGTTCCGCCTTGCGATGGAGCACAACGGCCAGCCGAGGCGCGCGGTCGCCGGAACGAGCGTGGTGAAGGAGCTCGAGAATTACTGCAAGCAGCAGGTGAAGTGCTAGCGTGGATCGGCCCCGAGGATCCGTTTCCTCCGGTTGAAAAGGCGCTCAGGAATCCCAACGGGCTGCTCTGCGCGGGCGCTGACCTCTCGGTGGCGCGCCTGCTCGACGCCTACCGGCACGGCATCTTTCCCTGGTACTCGCGCGGCGAGCCGATCCTCTGGTGGTCGCCGGACCCGCGCATGGTGCTCTACTGCGCCGAGCTCAAGGTGTCGCGCTCGCTTTCGAAGAACCTGCGAAACAAGGGCTACGAGCTGCGCATCGACTCGGCCTTCGCGCAGGTCCTGCGCGGCTGCGCGGACCGGGAGGACACCTGGCTCGGCGACCGGATGCAGGCTGCCTACGTGGCGCTGCACCGCGCCGGGCACGCCCACAGCTTCGAGACCTGGCGCGAGGGCGAGCTGGTCGGCGGGCTGTACGGCGTGCGGGTCGGCCGCATGTTCTACGGCGAATCCATGTTTTCGCGCGCGACCGACGCTTCCAAGGTGGCGCTCGTGCGCCTCGTAGAGTTCCTGCTACAGGAAAACTGCCCTTTGATCGACTGCCAGATGAGCACGCCGCTGCTCGCCTCGATGGGCGCGCGCGAGATCCCGCGGCGCGATTTCTTGCGCGCCCTGTCTTCGTTGGTAAACTAAAAGCGTGTCGCGGCTCAACGATCTGCCCCATGCCGTCCTGCAGTTCTACGTGACGGCGCCCTACCCCTGCAGCTACCTGCCGGACCGCATGGCGCGCTCGCAGGTCGCCACGCCGAGCCACCTCATCAACACCGATCTCTACGGCGACCTGGTCAAGGCCGGGTTCCGCCGCAGCGGCATCTTCACCTACCGCCCGCACTGCGACAACTGCCGCGCCTGCGTGCCGGTGCGCATCCCGGTGGACCGCTTCGAGCCGAACCGCTCGCAGCGGCGCGCGTGGAAGCAGCACGCCAAGCTCACCGCGCATGCGCACCCGCTCAAGTTCCGCCTCGAGCACTACGCGCTCTACCTGCGCTACCAGTCCAAGCGCCACTCCGGCGGCGGCATGGACAACGACAGCCGCGACCAGTACTCGCATTTCCTGCTGCAGAGCCGAGTCGACACGCGCCTCATCGAGTTCCGCGAAGGCGGCCAGCTCGTGATGGTCTCGATCGTCGACTACCTGCCGGACGGCCTCTCGTCGGTCTACACCTTCTACGAGCCGGACCGACACGCCGCGAGCTTCGGCACCTACAACGTGATGTGGCAGATCGAGTCGTGCAGGGCGCTCGGCCTGCCCTACCTGTACCTCGGCTACTGGATCCGCGAGAGCCCGAAGATGGCGTACAAGTCGCGCTTCGAGCCGATCGAGGGCTTCAGCGGCGGCGCGTGGCGGCGGCTGCGCGGCAGCGAAGCGCCGCGCGCGTGAGCCTCTACGGGCTCGCGCGTCCCTTCCTCTTCACCCTCGAGCCGGAAAAAGCCCACCTCGCGACGCTGAAGCTGCTCGACACCGGGCTGCTTCTCTTCCCGCGCATCGCGCCGCTGCCGGTCCCGGTGATGGGCCTGCACTTCCCCAATCCGGTGGGGCTCGCCGCCGGGCTCGACAAGGACGCCGCGCACCTCGACGGCCTTGCGCGCCTGGGCTTCGGCTTCATCGAGGCCGGCACGGTCACCCCGCGCCCGCAGCCCGGCAACGCGCGGCCGCGCCTGTTCCGCATCGTGGAGAAGCAGGCGCTGATCAACCGCTTCGGCTTCAACAACGTCGGCGTGGACGCCTTCCTGCGCAACGTCGAGCGCTCGTCCTACAAGGGCATCCTCGGCATCAACCTCGGCAAGAACGCCGATACGCCGGCCGAGCGCGCGGCCGACGACTACGAGATCGGGATGGAGAAGGTGTACGCGCGCGCCTCCTACATCACGATCAACATCTCCTCCCCGAACACAAAGGGCCTGACCGGCTTCCAGCAGAAGGACCCACTCGAGGCGCTCCTGAAGAGGATTTCCGAGAAACGTCGCGCGTTGAGCGACCGCCATGGCAAGCACGTTCCCTTCGCGCTGAAGGTCGGGCCGGACCTCGACGAGCAGGCGGTGCGCGACGTGGCCGACGCGGTGCGCCGCTACCGTTTCGATGCGGTGATCGCGACGAACACGACGGTAAGCCGCGAAGGCGTGGAAGGCTCGCGCCATGCGACCGAGACCGGCGGCCTCTCGGGCGCGCCGCTCACCGCGAAGGCGACGCAGGTCCTCGCCCTGCTGAAGAGCTGCCTGCAGGGCGAGGCGGCACTCATCGGCTCGGGCGGGGTGGTCTCCGGCGACGCGGCGCGCGCCAAGCGCGACGCCGGCGCGAACCTCGTCCAGCTCTACACCGGCCTCGTCTACCGCGGCCCGGACCTGGTCAGCGAATGCGTCAACGCCCTTCGGTAGCGGTCATCGACGAGGCGCGCTGCGTCGGCTGCGTGCGCTGCATCGAGGCCTGCCCCGTGGATGCGATCGTCGGCGCGCAGGGCCTCATGCATACGGTGGTCGAGAACTGGTGCATCGGCTGCGGGCTGTGCGTGCCGCCCTGCCCGGTCGACTGCATACGCATGGTGCCGCCCACGCGCGCGTGGACGCGGGAGTTGAAGAACGCGGCGGGCGTGCGCGCCCGGGCGCGGGTGGATCGTTTCTCCAGGCCTTTCCCGCAGGACGTGGCGAATCCGAAGGACCTGGTCGCCGCCATCCTGGCGCGCCGGCGATGAACCCGGACAAGCGCCGCAGGATCTTCGAGCGGCTGCGCGAGCAGAACCCGCACCCGACCACCGAGCTCGTCTACCGCACGCCATTCGAGCTGCTCGTCGCCGTCGTGCTTTCCGCGCAGGCGACCGACAAGTCCGTGAACCTGGCCACCGAAAAGCTTTTCAAGATTGCCAATACTCCTCAAGCCCTGGCGCGGATGGGTGTCGAAAATCTTGAGACCCATATCAAGACCATTGGCCTGTACCGCAACAAGGCGAAGAACGTGGTCGCGCTGTCGAAGATCCTGGTCGAGCAGCATGGCGGCGAGGTGCCGGCGGACCGGGAGGCGCTGGAGGCGCTGCCGGGCGTCGGGCGCAAGACCGCGAACGTGGTCCTCAACACGGCGTTCGGACAGCCGACGGTGGCGGTGGACACGCACATCTTCCGCGTCGCCAACCGCACCGGCCTCGCGCCGGGCAAGGACCCGCTCGAGGTGGAAATGAAGCTGCTGAAGTTCACGCCCGAAGCGTTCCTCAAGGACGCGCACCACTGGCTGATCCTGCACGGGCGCTACGTCTGCATCGCGCGCAAGCCCGGCTGCCCGGAGTGCGTGATCCGCGACCTGTGCGAATACAAGGCGAAGACGCGTGTTTAATCCCTCGCGCGAGGAAGTGCGCGACATGTTCTTCGAGACCTGGCGCAAGTACCGCGCCGGGGAGCCGCTCGCCGGCATCGAGACGCTCGCCCTCGAGGCGATCCTGCTGCACCCGGAGTACCACGCGATCCTCGACGACCCGGCGCGCTGGCGCGAGCGGGAATACGTGGACGAGACGAATCCCTTCCTGCACATGAGCCTGCACATCGCGCTCCTGGAGCAGCTGTCGATCGACCAGCCACCCGGCATTGGAAATCTTTTCCAGAAGCTTCTTGTCGCAAAAGGCGACCGGCACGAGGCCCTGCACGAGGCGCTGGAGTGCCTGGCCGAGACGGTCTGGCGCGCGCAGCGTGACGGATTGCCGCCCGACGCGACGGCCTATCTGGCCTGCCTGGAAGGAAAGGCCCGTACGGACTAGCCCCGGGGTGGTCCGAGGAACACATACGGTTTGCATGATGGGCCGACCAAGGACTCCCCCGAGAGACGGCCCCCGTGATCCGATTCCTCCTCGCCGCTTCGCTTGCCGTCCTCGTCGGCTGGGCGCCCTCGACCCAGGCGAGCGACAAGACGGTCATCCTGGTCGCGAAGCGGCAGCTGAACGACCCGCTCTACAAGGCGAGCGTGCTGGTGGTGCGGCCGATGGGCGGCGACCAGCACGTCGGGGTGATCATCAACCGGCCCACCAAGATGACGCTCGGACAGCTCTTTCCCGAGCACAAGCCCTCGCAGATGGTGCGCGACCCCGTCTACCTCGGCGGCCCGTCGAGCCCGTCGGTGATCTTCGCCCTGGTGAACCGCCCGGCGAGCCCGGGCGGAAAGTCGCTGCGCCTGCTCCCCGAGCTCTACATGGCCTTCGAGACGGCGACGGTCGACAGCATCATCGAGAAGGAGCCGAAGCACGCGCGCTTCGTCGCCGGGCTGGTAGCCTGGCAGCCGGGCGAGCTGCGCGACGAGATCCGCCGCGGCGCGTGGCACGTCATGGACGCGGACCCGTCGATCGTCCTGCGCAAGCCCGAGGGGCTGTGGGAAGAGCTGGTGCGGCGCGCAGAGCTGCGCGCCAAGAGCATCTAGCGGCTAGCGCCGGTCGCTGAGCGGCGATTTCTGCGCCGCGAACCACGCCGCCAGGTCTTCCATGTCCTTCTCGGAAAGCTGCGCGGCGAAGCCCTGCATGATCGGGTTGCTGCGCTTGCCCGACTTGTAGTCCTTCAGGGACTTGACCAGGTAGTCGTAGTGCTGACCCGCCAGGATCGGCTGGTCGGGCGCGGAGGGCTTGGCCCCGTCCGCGCCATGGCACGCGGCGCACACCTGCGACGCCTTGGTCTTCCCGGCGTCCGCATTGCCTCTGGCGAGCACGGTCGAGGACGCCGACGAAAACGCGAGCAGCACCAGCAGCGCGAGCGCTTTCATTTCGCTCCCCCGTAGTACTTCGCGTAGGCCGCGATCTCCTCGTCGCTCATGTTGCCTGCGATCCCGCGCATCGACGGATGCGGGCGCTGGCCGGCGCGATACGCCTTGAGCGCCGCCTCGATGTAGGCGGCCTGCTGGCCGCCGATCTTCGGCACGTGGTAGACCTCGGGGAACGCGGTCTTGTAGCCCGGGATGCCGTGGCAGCCGGTGCACATCGCCGTGTTCACTTCCTTCGCCGCTTCCTTCTTCTCCTGCGCGAAGGCGGCCTGTGCGCCGAGCGAGAGCGCTGCGCCGAGCATGAGCGTGAGAATTCGTCTGGTCATTCGATCTTGTCGTTCTGCGAAAAGAGCGGCGCAATTATACTCACCTGCGTCCTAAGGGGGACGCCGGTTCAGGGGGATTCATGCGCAGGTCTTTCACGGCCACCTTGGCGGCCGCGCTGCTCGCCGTTTCGCAAGCCGTGCCGGCCGCGCCGGCCGACGAAATGCGCGCGCTCATCGAGGCCGGCCGCTCCGCGGAGGCGTATGCGCTCGGAAAGCGCAGCCCCGACGAACTCGGCAAGGCGGACTTCGACTTCTACTTCGGCATCGCCGCGACCGACAGCGGCCGCGCCGGCGAAGGCGTGCTGGCGCTCGAGCGCTACATCAGCCAGTTCCCGGACAACGACCGGGCGCGCCTGGAGCTCGCGCGGTCGTATTTCGTGCTCGGTGAGCTGATCCGCGCGCGCGAGGAGTTCGAGACCGTGCTGCGCCGTTCGCCGCCCGCGGAGGTGCAGTCGACCATCGAGCGGTTCCTCGATTCGATCCGGTCGCAGGAGTCGCGCTACACCACCACTGCGAGCGCCTACGTGGAGATCGGCGCCGGGTACGACAGCAACGTCAACTACGGCGTCGGCGACGCCCTGGTCAACCTGCCTATCGGCACGTTCGCCATCGGCCAGGCCGGCGTCCAGACCGGCGACCGCTTCGGCCTGGTCGGCGCCGGTGTGCAGGTCAGCCACCCGGTGGGTCCCGGCGTCGCGGTGTTCGGCGGCGGCAGCGTCGAGGCACGCGCGCACGCCGGGATGCTCGACCGGCAGTTCGACCAGCAGAACTTCGCGGTCTACGGCGGCGCCTCGGTGGTGCGCGACAAGGACCTGTTCCGCTTCACCGCGTCTTACTCGGACCTGCACCTCGACTACCGGAGCTACCGCGCCATCGGCTCCGGCGGCGTGGAATGGCACCGCCAGCTCGACGAGCTGAACACCCTCTCGCTCTTCGGCCAGTACGCGCAGCTCGACCACCCCACGCTCCCGGTGCGCAACGCCGATTTCTGGGGCGGCGGCGTGGGCTGGCGGCGGGCTTTCGTGCACCCTGTGCGCCCGGTGCTGCAGCTGCAGGCGCTCTACGGCCAGGAGATCAACACCGCCGTGCCGGTCCGCGAGGATCTCTCGCGCGAACTGCTCACCCTGCGCGCCGGTGTGAGCCTCACGCCGGCGCCGCGCTGGAGCGTCTCCGGCGCGCTGTCGGCCTCCTTCAGCCGCTACTGGGCCCCGGACTTCACCATCAACGAGCCCCGGGAAGACCAGTACTACAGCCTCGAGGCCGGCGTAGGCTATCGGCTCACCAAGGACCTGAGCGCCCGCCTCGACTATCTTTACTCCGACAACCGTTCCAACTCCGCGCTGTACGAGTACGACCGCCACGTCGTCACCGCGCGCCTGCGCTACGAGTTCTGAGGCCACGACCATGCTTGCACGCACGCTCCTGCTTCTTCTCCTCGCCGTTCCCGCCATCGCGTGCGCGCAGGCCGGCCGCTTCCTGCTCGCCGTGGGCGACGTGGTCGTCGCGCGCGGCGCCGCGGAGCTGCGCGCCGCGCCGGGCACGCCGGTTGACGCGGGCGACACGGTCCGCGTCGGGCCGAACAGCAGCGCGCAGGTGCGCTTCACGGACGAGTCCGTCGTCAGCCTGCGGGCGGGAACGGTGTTCCGCGTCGACACGTACGAGTTCGCCGGCAGCGGAACGGGGCGCAGCTTCTTCAGCCTGGTGAAGGGCGGCTTTCGCACCGTCACCGGACTCATCGGCCGCCTGCACAGCAAGGAGCGCTACCAGGTCCGCACCGCGACTTCGACGATCGGCATCCGCGGCACGCACTACACGGTGGTGCATTGCGCGGGCGACTGCGCGAGCGGCGTCGCCGACGGCACCTACGGCGGCGTGAGCGACGGTCGCATCGGCGTGGAGAACCAGGCGGCCAGCGTCGAGTTCGGCGCGAACGAGTTCTTCCACGTCGCAACCGAGAACAGCGCGCCGCAGAGCCTGATCCGGCCGCCCGAGTTCCTCTATCCCCGCCCGCCCCGCCCCGGCACCGCGACGAGCCGCTCCGAGCAGGGTGCCGGCGGCCAGGAAACCGTCGCAGGCACGGCGGGCGCCGGTTCCGAGAGCCGTGCGAACGAGCCGCCCGTCATCGTCACGCCGCTGGGCCCGGTGGTTGCGGTCATCGAGCCCGTGGTCGCGTCCGCGCCGGAGCTCGGCGTCATCGGCGCGTGGGCCGGCGCCGACGGCATTTCGAGCACCGGCGGCGCGTACATCACCAAGTCGATGGTGACCCTGAACGCCTCCGGCCAGATCGCGGCGTTCAACATCCCGATGGGGCAGCAGGGTCCGGACGAGGGAACCGCCGAAGGTGGCGTGAGCGGCTCCGCGAGCGTGATCGCGCAAGCCGGGTCAGCGGGCGCAACGAACGGCGTCAACGCCTTCTGGGCCCGCTGGGGCACGGGCTCGATCAGCGAGGACATCGGCACCACCACGTTCCCGGGCGGCGCGCACCTGCTGGTCGGCAGCCTCACGCCCGCCGACGTGGTCGGCGGCAAGACCGGCACTCTGACCATGACCTCGATCGGCGCCTTCGGAACCGCCCCGACCAGCACCAACGGCGGCACGTTCAGCGGCGGGAGCTTCCCGGTCCTGACGGTCGACTTCACGAATCGGCTCGCCGCGTTCAGCGCCACGGCGCTTTCCTTCAGCAACGGCGACACGTGGTCGCTCGGCGCGACGCCGCAGGCGCCGATCAGCATCGTTCCGGGCCAGGGCGCCGGGTTCAAGACGCAGGCCAGCGCCGGCTGCAGCGGGACCACGTGCGGGACCATCACCGGAACGGTCCAGTACACCGGCATCTTCTACGGGCCGGTCGGCGACCACGTCGGCGTCGGCATGTCGGGACGCGCCGGACCGAGCGGGACGGTCGGCTTCAACGCAGTGCGGGTGTACTGCCCGACCTGCTAGGAACGAGCGGTTAGAATCCGCCCTCTCCCAGGGAGGCTTTCTTCGATGCGCTTCAACGGCTCGGCTTCGTACGTTTCAACCGAGGATCTGACGCTCGCGGTCAATGCGGCGATCACGCTGCAGCGCCCGCTGCTCGTCAAGGGCGAGCCCGGGACGGGAAAGACGATGCTCGCGGTGGAGGTCGCCCGCTCGCTCGGCGTGCCGCTGCTCGAGTGGCACATCAAGTCCACCACCAAGGCGCAGCAGGGCCTGTACGAGTACGACGCGGTGAGCCGCCTGCGCGACTCGCAGCTTGGCGACGCGCGCGTGCACGACATCCACAACTACATCGTCAAGGGAATGCTCTGGCAGGCCTTCACGCAGGACAAGCCCTGCGTGCTGCTGATCGACGAGATCGACAAGGCCGACATCGAGTTCCCGAACGACCTGCTGCGCGAGCTCGACCGGATGGAGTTCTACGTCTACGAGACGAAGGAGCTCATCCAGGCCAAGAACCGGCCGATCGTCTTCATCACCTCGAACAACGAGAAGGAGCTGCCCGACGCGTTCCTGCGCCGCTGCTTCTTCCACTACATCCGCTTCCCGGACAAGGAGACGATGGAGAAGATCGTCCAGGTCCACTTCCCGCAGCTCAAGAAGTCCATGCTGCGCGAGGCGATGGAAGTGTTCTTCGAGATCCGCGAGGTGCCGGGCCTGAAGAAGAAGCCCTCCACCTCGGAGCTCCTCGACTGGCTGAAGCTCCTCCTCGCCGAAGACATCCCGCCGGAAGCGCTGCACGCCAAGGACCGCAAGACCATCATCCCGCCGCTGCACGGCGCGCTGCTGAAGAACGAGCAGGACGTGCACCTCTTCGAGCGCCTCGTCTTCATGACGCGCGCGAAGGGCGCGTAGCCCGGCCCTAGCGGGCCATGTAAACGCGCAGCGCGGACTCCTCGAGGACCCACGGCCGGCCATTCGGCGCGACGTCGACGCGCGTCGCGGAGCGATTGACACGGTCGAAGCGCCCGTTGGAGGCGTTCCACTTGTACAGCATCGGCACGCTGTCGCCGGCGTTCTGCTGGATCGCATAGACGCTGCCGTCTGCCGCGGCGCCGACGTCGAACGTGCTCCCCGCCCGCTCCTCGAGCCGTCCGGCCACGATCTGGTAAAGCACATCGTCCGCGTCCACGACCCACACGTCGTTTGCGGTGCCGACAGCCACGCGGACGAACCGGCCGGCGATCAGCCGGGAGAACGACCCCTGGCGCGCGGCCCGATAGAGCGCGCCGTCGCTGTTGACGACGTAGACGGCACCGTCCGGACCGAGCGCCAGGTCGCGCTCGAAGAGCGGGACGCTGCCGCTGCCTGCCGGAAAGGCAATGGTGTCGTAGGCTGCGGCGTCCTTGCGCTGCTGGCGCAGCAGCCGACCGTCCACTGCGGCGTCGAGCAGCCACAACCGGCTCTCCGCGTCGACGTCCAGGGCATGGCTGAAGGAAGCGGGCAGCGTGCCCATCGGGGCAAAGGCTTTCCGTACCGGATCCCAGCGCCACGCGACGTGGATGCCGCCGTCCTCGCAGACCACGACGACGCTTCCTTCGGGGCCGATTCCGATGTGAAGGTCCGTATTGCAGAACGGAGATACGTCCGTGAACTGCATGCTCTTGCGGAAGGTGAACGCTCCGCCGCGGGTCGGACCGAAGAGCGGTGCGACATCGCCGGTCCCGGTGGTCGGCGTCACCGTGGTGCCCGCGGTCAGCAGGTCGTCGCTCTCGTCGCGGTCGAAGAAGCGCGAGGCGAGGACCCTGCCGCTCGTCGTGGCGACCCACGGCCGGCCGAAGGGCCCGACCGCGACGGTGGAGACCTGCTCGCCCGCCACGGGGATGATCTGGAAGAGCCCGGAGCCCCGGTCGAAGCGCCGCAGCTCGTTCCCGAAAGACACCACGAAAACCGACCCGTCCGGGCCGATCGCAATCTCCTGCGCGGTCTGAGCGAGCCGTGCGCACGGCAGCTCCGCACAGCGCACCACCGTGCCGTCCTTCAGGAGGCCCCACGGTGTTCCGTCCGGCGCGAGCGCGAGCGAGACGAGCCCCTGGCCGCCGGGCTGGGGCACGATCGCGTCGATCGATCGATCATAGCGGCCGAGCAGGCCGTCCCCGGAGAGCGTCATCACCGTGCCGTCCGCGGCGATCGCGATGTCGGAGGCGGTGCCGCGCACTTGCCGCCAGTCCGTGCCGGTATGCCGGAACACGCGGCCGGCCTGGTTCACCCCCCAGGGATTGCCGCCGGGGTCCACCGCGATGCGCACGAGCGCGCCGGGGAAGTCCACGAACCTGCGTCGCGCCTTGCTCCATCGATCGAGGCCGCCGTCGAGTCCGATGGCAAACACGCTGCCGTCCTGGCCGATCGCGAGGGCTGAAGCGGTGCCCAGCGTATCGACGAACTCGAACGGCGCGGGATCGGTGCGCTGCGCCGGCGGGGCGAGCGCGACGCTCGCCGCGCGCCGCGCCGAGCGCACGCCCCGGAGGGCGCCGCTCCCGCGCCCGCCGCGACGAAACGTGATGCCCTGCGGGCCGCTCGTGCTTGCCGCTTCGAGCGCCGGAAGCCCGCCCGGACGCACCGCGGCACGCGTACGGATCGCACCGAGCGTGGTTGCCGCCCACGGAATACCTTCAGGCGAAACCGAAACGCTCGCGAAGTCTCCGCTCGCTTCGAACTGCCAGGCATCCGAGGCAGGGTCCCAGCGCTGCAGCGATCCGTCCGCGGCCGCGATGAGCACCGCGCCGCTCGCCGAAGCCGCGATGTCCCGCGCGGCGCCCGGCACGCGGCGCGCCGCCCCGCCTACGCGGCGCTCGATCGCGCCGTCCTCGAGGACCACCCACAAGGAGCCATCGGGATGCGGAGCGAGGCGCGACGCGCCGCTTCCCTGCAGAATCGTGGGTCCCCGTCCGTCCGCGGTCCAGCGCGCAACCCGGCCGTCCGCGAGCGCCGCGTAGCCATTGCCGACGCCGTCCACCGCCACGTCCCGCGCACGCATGCCGAGCGCCACCCAGCGCGTCCCGGTCCAACGCTGCAAGGCGCCATCGCGATCCACGGCCCACAGCCGCATGCCGGCCGCCGCGGCGAGGCGCTTGGCGCTGCCGGCGAGCGGCCCCCATTCGGTCGTGCCCTCGACCCAGCGCCAGAGCGCGCCGCCCGCGCCAGCCGCATACACCTCGTCCTCCGACGCGACGGCGAGGTCCTGGGCGACGCCTCGTACGGCGTTCCACGCGGGCTGCTGTGCACCGCCCGCGCCGCATGCGAGCGCGAGCAGCGCCGCGAGGAAGAGCCGCCTAGAGGAAGACTCGATCGAGCGCCCGGCTGATCCGCGCGCCATGGCTCTCGCGCCCGTCCCAGCGCTCCCGGCGGACGTCGCCGGAGCGAAACTCGCGCAGCATCTCCGTCCGGTCGAGCTTCTCTCGCAGCTCGTCGAACACCGCCCGCGGCAGAAACCAGTCCCTGTGCCGGTGCTCCAGGCGGGCGATCGCCTTCTCGTATTCGCTCAGCTGGTCGAAGGTCGCCTGGCGGTCCTCCGGCGATTGCGCGCCATACATCGGCCGGCGCGGCGTGAGCAGGATCAGGATCGACTTGCGGAAGTCGCGGAAATCCCGCTGCGCGAAGAGCAGGTTGATGCCGGGGATGTCCCTGAGGATCGGCACGCCGTCGCTGCCGGCGCTCGTCTCGCGCTCGGTGAGCCCTGAAAGGATGAGCGTCTCGCCGTACTTGAGCACGACGTTGGCGTTCACCGTGGTCTTCGTCGTGTCGAGGCGGAACTGGAACACCACGGAGCGGCTCGGGTCGGTGAGGAAGGTGCGCTGCGCCACGACCTGCAGCCGGATCTTTCCGTCCGGCAGGAACTCGGGGCGCACGGCCAGCTTGACGCCGACCTCCTTCTGCACCGAGACGGAGTCTCCAGCGCCCCCCGATACGGCGGCAGCCGAGATCTCCGTGCCCGAGAAGAACTCCGACGTCTGTCCGGCGAGCGCCACCAGGCTCGGCTTGGCAATGATCTCGTTGCCGACGTTGAGTGCGTTCGCGATGTTAAGGGAGTAGCTGATCGACGGGATGCGCACGTCGCGGGTGATGGTATAGGTGCGCTCCGCGCTCGCCGGGTCCGGACCGCCGTCGAAGGTACGAACGTTGACCTCGGACGCACCGAAGGCCGGCGTGTTGGTGAGCGGGTCGCCGAACTGCAGGCGCAGCCCGTTCAGGAGGTTGATGCCGTAGGTCTCGCGCGCATCCTCCTGAGTGCCGATGAGCACCACGTCGACCACGACCATCTTGTCGTCGACGAACGGGCCGGCGCCGGCGAACGGCGCCGGGGTCTGCGCCGGGAACCCGGGCTGCGGCGGCCCGCCGGGCAGCGCCGGCACGACCGGCACCGTGGGCGCGAGCGGAGCGGGCGGCGGAAAGCCGCCGGGCACGCCGGGAATCGGCCCCGGCACCGGCGGAGGGGGGAAGCCGGCGGGCGGAGGGAAGCCCTGCGCGAGCTGCTCGCCCGATGCGGTACGGAAGAACTCCTTCCAGTCGCCCACGCGATCGGCCAGGCGCTGTGCCTCGTCGGCAGGCACCTGCTTGCGCAGCTCGCCGAGCAGCGCCTCGGCCTCGGGCTCGTTGAGCGCCGCCTTCGTCATGACCGCGGCCCGTAGCGCAGGCGGAGCGTCGGCCTTGTGCGGCGCCACCTGGCGCAGGCGCTTCAGCGCCCCGTCGGCGATCCGCGGGTCGCGCGCGTAGTACGACGCCACCGCGAGATCGAGCAGTAGATCCGGATCACGGCTCTCCGCGACCACCGCGCGCGCGATGTGCTGCTGCGCCAGACGATACTTTCGCTGGTCGAGGTAGCAGAGCCCGAGTTGGTACTCCGCGAGCGCGCTCGAGGGGTCGAAGCGCAGCGCGATGCGGTACCCCTCCTCCGCCATTTCATAGCGGCTCGTATCGCCTGCGAGCGCCATCAGGTGGTAGGTGAGCGCGTTCAGCAGGTGCAGCTCGCTGCTCGTCACGTTCAGCTTGAGCGCGGCGTTGAAAAGCTCGGAGGCGCGGTCGAGCCGTCCGCCCTTCAGCGCCTCGACGGCCTCCGCGACGATCTGCCGCTCGACCGTGTTCGCGCGGTAGCGCTGCGGGTCGGTCTGCAGCGCGACCAGCGCCTGCGCCGGCGGAAGGGCCTTCTCGGCCGCCCGCGGTGCGCCGGTGCCGAGCGTCTGACACCCGGAAAGCGCTACGGCGGCGGCCGCGAGCGCAGCGCGCGCCCCTTTCATCGTGCCGTCCGAGCCCTGAACACCTGGCCCTCGGACTTCGCCACGCACGACTCCTTCATTCCGCCGCCCGGATCGCTCATTGGTACGCCAGCAGGCTCACGGCGCCCCTTCTGTTCTTGCAGTCCTCGACCCGCAAGTCGGCGTTGCTCACGGCATGCAGGCACAGCGCGTTGTTTATCGGGCGGTGCTCATCCATCATGATCAACAGTGTCGGCATCGACCCCGGCGGGGTGAGGCGGCTGATCAGGCGTCCTCCGGCGCCAACCCATCTCTGGTTGAGACCGTCGTGGCACGTCCACAGGTGAACCTTGCTGCCGGGCTGGTACGACCCGCTGGCGACGTCGACGCACAGATTGGTTCCGGCGAGCTTCAAGCGAAATACTTCTCCATGCTGCGTCCGCTCGACGACCTCGCGCACGAAGTACATGCCGCGCTGCTTGACGTAGTCGGGACGCTCCTGCCGCTTCGCATACTGGACGTGCAGCGCCGCACCGTTGCCCGCGGTTGCGGGAGCGACGGCGGAAGCCAGAAAGGTGAAGTACCCTTGCGCCTCGGTCATCAAGCCGAGATCCACCAGCACCGTGCCCGCTGGAACGGTGGTCACGCTGACCGTCGAAGAAGGCCTTAAGTCGAGCTTGGGCACCGAGGGCAGGCCGCCGCTGGGCATCGTGACGACGATCTTGGCCTGGGCCATGGCTTCCGGCGTGGTGGCATACCACCGCGCCTTGTCGAAGCCGATCTGCAGGACTTCGTAGGATGTCGCGGCGATCTCCTGCTTGCGGTCGGTGATGTTGCACTTGCCGGCCCATTCCTTTCCGGCATAGAGGTTGTTTCCGTGCCTCGCGCGGCAGACGCGCATGCCGGAGTTACCCAGCTTGCCGCCCACGTATCCCGGCATGGTGGCCGGCGACGTCCACGTCTGCGAAGTAAACACGCGCATCTCGGGCCGGACCATGAGCATCTGGTAGCGAGTGTCGTCCGCGTAATTTTTTCCACCCCACCCGAAGTGGCACTCATACTTCTTGTTCAGGTTCACGACGCGCGCAAACCCCACGTGGATGCCGCCGTCGGGTCCCACGGCGCGGCAGACCTGCAGCCGCAGCGAACCCTCCTGGCCGCCGGAGACTGCATTCGTGAACGGATCCGCGGTCACCGCGGCGGCCGCTTCCACCCATTGGACCGGCCCCGCCGGTTCCGTGCCGTTGAACGATGCGGGCCAGGTGCGCGGATCGTTCGTTAAAGGCTGCACGATCTGCTGCTGCTGCATCGGTACGGAGTGCACCGTCGTGCCGCCCTGCGCCGCGGCTGTGCCCGCCAAGGACAACCCGGCGGCAAACATCGCCGGGAGAGTCGCGCGATAAACCATAGAACCCCCCTCCAGGACAGAAACCGTCGTGTTCTTATCCAGCGTCTTTAGGGGGATTGTGGCGAATCGCCTGGCGGGCCGGAACCTACTGATCGGTAGGGCCCTCCTTGACGATCGCTCAGTGGCCGAGCCAGAGCGCGGTCAATCCGTTGCGCCCCTTGACCCCGAACTTGCGATAGAGCTCGACCGCGTACTGGTGCGTCGTCCCGGGCGTCTGCCCCAGCGCGGCGGCGATGGCCTTCTCGGTCTTCCCGGTGAGGAGCTCGAGCAGTACGCGCCTTTGCGCGGGAGAAAGCGGGTGCCGGGCGATGAGCAGGCCGTGACTGAGCAAGATCTGGCGGTGAAACCACTTGATGCCGCGCAGCGCGTGCTGGACGAGCGCCACGTCGGCGACCGAGAACCGCCGGCGGCTGCCCACGTGATCGAAGACGAAGTAGGACTCCGAGTCCGCATTGACCGGCAGCGCGGCCCACATGCGGTCCACGATGCGCGTCTCGCGGTAGAACACGTTGTAGTGGGCAGTGCGCTGCAGCTCGGCGAAGTCGACGAACCCGTCGCGCAGCCGGTGCACGCGGAACGTGCCCGCCTTGGTCACGATCGCGCGGGTCGTGAGCCCCGGGTCGACGTCCTGCTCGCGCATGGCCCGCATCGTTCTCTCAAGGACGTCCGGGGTGGGAGGCTTGAGCCGCCGCACGATTCGACCGCGCCAGCCCTTCTGCAGATCCCGCTGCGCGGCGGTGCCGCTCGACATGCGGACCGCGCCGATCCAGAGCGCATCGTCGGCGCCCATCCATCCGCACAAGGTCTTCATCAGGTCCGTCAGGGCAGAATCTGCCTGAGACGCGGGATAGTCGGCGAGCCGGTCCCACAACGCATGAATCTCCTCGATCTGCATCAGATTCCCCCTCAGCCTTCTTGTTGGCGGGAACTATAGCGGCACGGCGCTTGCGGGGCCCGGGCCATGGAAGCCGAACGCAAGCCCCTCGAGAAGCCGGATCCGAAGCTGAAGCCCGTCGAGCCGGAGATGCAGAAGGGCCTGGACGAGGATCGGTCCGGGCGCTCGCCCGACAGCGAGCCGCCCAAGGACAAGCGGGTCGACGACCTCTAGGCCGCCGGCAGCATCCGGTTCGACGGCGCCCTGAGGACCGCCACGGAGGCGCCCGCCTCGGCGCGGTAGATGCCGCACAGGATGATGAGGTTGCCGGTGCGCTCGAAGTACGTCGACTTGGCCTCGACCTGCTTGGAGACCGGGTTGCGCCAGTAGTAGTCCACCCAGCCCTTGCCGCGCTCCTGAGCGATGCGCAGCACCTCGCGGATGAAGAGCTTGCCGTTGGCGTCCTTCAGGTCGGCGTGGTTCTGGTTGCGCGACTTGGGGTTGCTGCCGTTGCAGCGCACCACCCCCTCGAGGTCGCAGACCCAGAGGTAGTAGTCGCCGTTGATGAAACTCTTCTCCCGGTTCTCAAAGTCGTCGAAGGCGGCTGTCTCGCCCGCCTCGTGCATGTGCCGGATGCCGCGCGCGACCAGTGCCATCGCCGCGTCGCGCGCCTCGGTGCGGTCGAGCTTGAAGGCGCCCACGGCGTCGGCGAGGCGGCGCGCCTCGTCCTCGAAGGCCTGCGCGGCCGCGCCGGTCTGCTCGACGAGCGCCGCGTTCTGCTGCGTGACGCCCTCGAGCTGCTGGATCGCGCGGCTGATCTCCTCCACCCCGGTGCTCTGCTCGGCCGAGGCGCGCGCGATCTCGGCGATGACGTCGGCGACGCCCGCCGCGGCCTTGGAGACCTCGCTGATCGTGCCCGACGCGTCGTCGACGATCTTGGCCCCGGCCGCGACGCCGTCCACCGACTGCGCGATGAGCGCCTTGATCTGCTTCGCCGCCTCGGCGCTGCGCTGCGCGAGCGCGCGCACTTCCCCGGCCACCACCGCGAAGCCCCGCCCCTGCTCGCCGGCGCGCGCCGCCTCGACCGCGGCATTGAGCGCGAGGATGTTGGTCTGGAAGGCGATGCCCTCGATGACGGAGATGATGTCGCCGACCTTGCGCGCATCCGCCTCCATGCGGTCCATGGTCCCGGTGACGCGCGCCATAGACTGCGCCGCGAGGCCGGCGATGCGCGTCGCCTCCTTCGCCAGCGCGTCGGCGCGCCGGCAGGCGTCCGCGTTCTGCTTCACCGTCGCGGTGAGCTCCTCCGTCCCGCTCGCAGTCTCTTCCAGCGTGGAGGCCTGCTCCTCGGTACGCTGCGAAAGATTGGTGTAGCCCTCGCTGATCTCGCGGGAGGCCTTGACGATCGCGTCGGCGCTCTCGTTCACCTGCTTCACGATGTCCGCCAGGCTCGAGGTCATCACGCCGAGCGCCCGCCACATGCCCTCGGCATCCGTCCCCTCGGTGCCGCGGCCGTTCACCCGCACGCTCAGGTCGCCGATGGCAATGCGCTCGACCGTGCGGCTGATGCGCTTCATGCCGACCTGGCCCCACATGATCAGCGCGCCGGTCAGATAGGCCGCCAGCGCGAAGATGCCCCAGGTCAAGGCAAGGGCGATCGCGTCGCGCCCCCCCAGGCGGCCGGCGGCAAAGACCGCCGAACCATAGACGACGATGATGACGGCGGCCCGCCCCCAGGGACTGAAGAACGAGATGAACCGCAGCCCGAGCCCGAAGAACGCTTGCATTCCAATCCCCTCCCCAAGGGCATTCTCACCCAAAACGTGGCCCGATGCGATGCCGCGCGCCATAATTGCGGGCGTGCTGATAGATTTTTTCCTCAAGCTGAAGAGCCACAAGCTTCCGGTCTCCATCAAGGAGTACCTTACGCTGCTCGAGGCGATGGACAGGAAGGTGATCGGGCCGTCCATCGACGAGTTCTACTACCTCTCGCGCGCTGCGCTGGTGAAGGACGAGGCGAACTTCGACAAGTTCGACCGCGCCTTCTCGGAGTTCTGGCAGGGGGTGGAGACGATCCCCGGCATCGAGGCGCAGATTCCCCTCGAGTGGCTGCTCAAGCAGGTCGAGCTCAACCTCACGGAGGAGGAGAAGAAGCAGATCCAGGCGCTCGGGGGCTGGGAAAAGCTCATGGAGACGCTCAAGCAGCGGCTCGAGGAGCAGAAAGGCCGCCACCAGGGCGGCAACAAGTGGGTCGGCACCGGCGGCACGTCGCCCTTCGGCGCGTACGGCTACAACCCGGAAGGGGTGCGCATCGGCCAGGAGAAGGGCCGCAACCGCAGCGCGGTCAAGGTCTGGGACCAGCGCGAGTACCGCAACCTCGACGACTCGGTCGAGCTCGGCACCCGCAACATCAAGGTCGCCTTGAGGAGGCTGCGGAAGTTCGCCAGGGAAGGCGCGCCCGACGAGTTCGACCTCGAAAACACCATCTCGAGCACGGCGCGCAAGGCCTACCTCGACATCCACATGCGCCCGGAGCGGCGCAACGCCATCAAAGTGCTGATGCTGATGGACATCGGCGGCACGATGGACGACCACATCCAGCTCGCCGAGGAGCTCTTCTCCGCGGCGAAGACCGAGTTCAAGCACCTCGAGTTCTTCTACTTCCACAACTGCCTGTACGACTTCGTGTGGAAGGACAACCGGCGCCGCCACTCCGAGCGAACCCGCACCTGGGACCTGCTGCACAAGTACGGCCACGACTACAAGGTGATCTTCGTCGGCGACGCGACCATGAGCCCCTACGAGATCCTGCAGCCGGGCGGCTCGGTGGAGTACTTCAACGAGGAACCGGGCGCCGCGTGGATCAAGCGCTTCACCGACGTCTACCCGAAGTGCATCTGGCTCAACCCCGAGCCGGAGGAAATCTGGAACTACCGCCAGTCGATCGGCATCATGAAGGAGCTGATGGGCGGCCGCATGTTCCCCACTACCCTCTCGGGCCTGGAACGGGCCATGAAGGCCCTCGCCAAGTAGAAATCTAGCGGCGCGGCACCACGCAACGGGACTTCGAGGCGCGCTCGCAGCCGCCGGTGCACACGGCCTGCGCGTAGCGGTCGAGGGTCGCCGAGCCGCGCGGCTCGGTGGAGCACATGATCTCGCCGTGGATGTCGGTCACGCAGGCTCCGCGGCCGCAAACCGCATCGCCCGCGCGGTCGAAGCGCACCGAGCCGTCGGGCCCGGAGCAGATCGGCTCGCCGTGGCGGTCGATCACGCACTCGCCGCCCGCCGGCGGGCAGACGGGATTGCCGTAGCGGTCGTTGATGCAGGCCGCCTGCGCGGAGGCGGCGAAGAAAAAGCCCAGCGCCAGGAGGAAGATTCGCATGGCCGCGATTCTGCTTAAATCCGGCGGCCCTGTGTTTCAATCGTGACCATGCATCCACGCGTCTATGGCATCCGTAACTGCGACACGATGAAGAAGGCCTTCGCCTGGCTGGAGGCGAGGAAGATCGCGTACGAGTTCCACGACTACAAGAAGGACGGCGTGCCGCCCGGCAAGCTGAAGGCATGGGCGGCAAAAGTCGGCGCGGAGAAGCTCGCCAACACGCGCGGCCCGACCTGGCGAAAGATTCCCGAGGCCGACCGGTCGAACCTGACGGAAGAGCGCACCCTCGCGCTCCTGGAGAAGCACGCGAGCGCGATCCGCCGGCCGATCGTCGAGGCCGGATCCCGGCTCCTCGTCGGCTTCGATCCTGCGGAGTTCGAAACGAACCTCTAGTCGAGCTGCGCCGCCAAGAGGAAGCCCGCTGCCAGCCCGCGCTCGTAGCGCGCGGCGAACGCGGCGAGCTCGGCGCGCACCTCCCGGGCGCTAGAGCGGCTCGTTCGGTCCCAGCACGCCGACCTTGCGCAGCGTCTCGGCGACCCAGGGCGAGGCGAGCTTGCCGGCCTCGATCTCCTTCATGCGCGCCGCCTCGGCGTCGATCTTCGCCTGCGCGCCGCCGATCACCTTCTCCGCCTGCTCGCGCGGGATGATCACCACGCCGTCGGCGTCGCCGACGACGAGATCCCCGGGGTTAACCGCCGTGCCGGCGAGCGAGACGGGGATGTTGATCCAGCCCGGCACCCCCTTCTGCGGCCCGTTCGGGTTGCAGCCCGCGGCGAAGATCGGGAAGTCGCCCTGCGCGCCCTCGTCGGTGTCGCGCACCGCGCCGTCGATGACGAAGCCGGCGATGCCGGCGGCCTTTGCCTGCGCCGCCATCAGGCCGCCGGTGAGCGCGCAGGAAAGGTCGCCCTTGCCGTCGACGACGAGGACGTCGCCCGGCTTCGCGAGGAGCAGCGCCGCGTGGATCATCAGGTTGTCGCCGGGGCGCACCTCCACGGTGAACGCCGGGCCGGCGACCTTCATCGCCTTCGAAAGCGGCTGGATGCGCCCGCCGAGCGAGCCGCGCCGTCCGGCGACGTCGGCGAGGATCGCCGCGGGAAACTTGCGCGCCGCCTCGACGAGCTTCGGCGGGACGCGCTGGATGTCCTTCACGATGTACGGATTGCCCACGCTGCTTCTCCTTTCGGTTGCGGGGCGAAGTGTAAACTGCCCGCGATGACTCCGCGCCTCCGCGCCGACCTCGGCAAGCGCGCCGGCGTCGCTTCCGGGGCGCTCGGCATGCTGTGCGTGCTCGCGGAGTTCTGCTTCCTCTTTCCCGAGACGCTCGTCACGCCGGACGCGCTGCCGTTCTACAGGGCGAACCTGCCGGTCTTGCGCGGCATCCTCGCCGCGTGCATCCTCGCGACGCTCGCGCTCGCCGTTGCTTCGCTCTTCCTGCTGCGGAGCAAGTCCCACGGGCTGCTCGGCCTGGTCCTCGCCGCGGCCGCCCTGCTCCTCGGCGGCCCGGACGCGCAACCGGTATCGGCCGGCGATCGCCCGTCCTTCTCGCTCGGCCTGGACTATTTCGTCCTCGAGCTCCTGGTGCTCGGCCTGCTCTTCATTCCGCTCGAGCGGTTCTTCGCGCTTCGCCGGCAGCGCATCTTCCGCGCCGGCTGGCAGACCGACCTCAAGCATTTCTTCGTCAGCCACGCCGGGGTGCAGGTGCTCTCCTTCGTCGCCATGGTGCCGGTGCAGGCGATGTTCGCCTGGGCGGTGCAGATGGATTTCCAGCGCGCGATCGCCGCGCAGCCCCTCTGGCTGCAGTTCGTCGAGATCCTGCTCGTGGTGGACCTGACGACGTACTGGGTGCACCGGGCGTTCCACAAGGTGCCGTTCCTGTGGAGCTTCCATGCCATCCACCACTCGAGCCTGGAAATGGACTGGCTCGCCGGCTCGCGCATGCACCTCGTCGATGTCGTCGTGACCCGCGCGGCCGGCTTCCTGCCGGTCTTCGTCCTGGGCTTCTCGCAGGGCGCGTTGCTCGCCTACCTCGCCTTCGTCTCCATCCATGCCGTGTACATCCACGCCAACGTGCGCTGGCGCTGGCCGGTGCTGCGCTGGATCATCGCCACGCCCGAGTACCACCACTGGCACCACTCCTCGGAAGACGAAGGGCTCGACAAGAACTTCGCCGGCTTCCTGCCGCTGTGGGACGTGGTGTTCGGCACCGCGCACCTGCCGGGCCGCTGGCCGCAGCGCTACGGCACCGTGAACTTCCAGCCACCGCAGGATTACCTAGGCCAGCTCGTCTATCCGTTCCGCCGTCGTGGACGTCCGACGCCCTACGGCTGAGGCGCTCTCGCGCTACGGCCGCGCCCAGCGCGCGCTGGAGCTAAGCGGGATCGCGCTCTTCCTGCTGCTCCTGGGAGTGAACGCCGTCAGCCTTGAGCTCGACCGATTCCTGCTGCCGTGCGCCGTGCTCGCCTGGCTGGCGGCCGACCTGCTGAGCGGGGTGGCGCACTGGGTGTTCGACAGCTTCGGCCGCCTCGACACGCCGCTCGTCGGCCCGGCGTTCATCCGTCCGTTCCGCGAGCACCACGCCGATCCGCACGCGATGACGCGCCACGACTTCGTCGAGACGAACGGCTCGAGCTGCCTCGCCTGCGTGCCGCTGTTGATGGCGGCGCTATTCATGCAGGAAATGCCCTTTTCAAGAACCCTTGTGGTTTTTCTTTGCCTGGGCATCCTCGTGACGAACCAGTGCCACAAGTGGGCGCACATGGATCGCGTGCCACGCGCGGTCGCCTTCCTGCAGGGACTCCACCTGGTCCTCAAGGCGGAGACGCATCGCCGGCACCACATCGCGCCCTTTCGCTCGCACTACTGCACCGCGAGCGGCTGGATGAACCCGCTCCTCGACTACGTGCTGCTCAGAGCACGCCCTGGTAGCTACCGCCGTCGAGCAGCAGGTTCTGCCCCGTGATGTAGCCGGCGTGGGCGCTGCAGAGGAAGGCGCAGGCCGCGCCGAACTCGGACGGCAATCCGAGGCGCCCGGCCGGGATCTCGGCCAGGCGCTCCGCGTCCACCTGCGCGATCGCCTTGCCGGTCTGCTTCACGAGCGCCGCATTGCGCTTGTGGTAGAGCTCGGTGTCGAAGAGCCCGGGCAGCAGGTTGTTGATCGTCACGTTGGCCCTGGCGATCTTCGGATCGCGCGCGATCGTCGCCACCACCGCGGTCAGGCCGGCGCGCGCGCCGTTCGACAGCGGCAGGTGCGGCAGCGGCGCCTTCACCGAGCGCGAGGTGATGTTCACGATGCGCCCGAAGCGCCGCGAGGCCATGCCGTCGAGCGTCGCCTTGATGAGCTCGAGCGGCGCGACGAGATTCGCCTCCACCGCCGCGAGCCAGTCCTTGGGGCCGAACTGGCGGAAGTCGCCGCCCGGCGGGCCCGCCGCGTTGTTCACCAGCACGTCCGGCTCCGGGCACGCGGCGAGGATCGCCCTGCGGCCGTCTTCGGTCGTGACGTCGGCGCAAATCGCATGCGCCTTGACGGAAAAAGTCTTCTGAAGGTGAGAGGCGAACTCGTCGAGGGCCTCCTTGCCGCGAGCGGCGATGAAGAGCTCGACCCCCTCGGCGGCGAGCGCCTCGGCGCAGCCCCGGCCGAGGCCCTTGCTCGCGCCGCAGACGATCGCGCGGCGGCCGCGGATGCCGAGGTCCACCGCTACTGCGGCTTGATGCCGGCGTCGCGCACCACGCCGGACCACTTCGCGACGTCGTCGGCGATGCGCTTCTGGAAGCTCTCCGCGCTGCCGCCGATGATGTCGAGGCCCATGCCTTCGAGGCGCGCCTTCACCTCCGGCGTTGCGATGATGCGGTTGATCTCCTTGTTGAGCGCGGCGATCGCCTGCGGCGGCGTGGCCGCCGGGACCGCCACCCCGAACCAGATGTCCATCACGTAGTTCGCCACGCCCGCCTCCGCCATCGTCGGCGCCTCGGGAAGCAGGCGCGAGCGCTGCGGCGAGGTCACGGCGAGCGCGCGCATCCTGCCGCCCTTCACCATCGGCACGACGTTCGGCAGGTTGTCGAACATGATGTCTACCTCGCCGCCGAGCATCGCGGTGCGCGCGGGGGCGCTCCCCTTGTACGGCACGTTGAGGATGTCCACGCCGGCGATCTTCTTCAGAAGCTCCATGCCCATGTGCGGGGAGGAGCCGTTGCCCACCGAGGCGTAGGTGATCTTGCCCGGGCTCGCCTTCGCCGCGGCGATCACCTCCGCGAGCGATTTGTAGGGCAGGTCGGCGCGGGAGATGAGCGCGTTCGGCGAGGACATGACGTTGATCACCGCCTTGAAGTCCCGCGTCACGTCGAGGCCCGAGTTCGGGAACATGCTGTTGATGAGCGGGAACGGAAAACCCACCATCAGGATCGTGTGGCCGTCGGGCGCCGACTTGGCGACGTAGTCGGTGGCGATGACGGTTCCGCCGCCGGGCTTGTTCTCCGCGATCGAGCCCGGCGCGAAGCCCTTGCCGAACTCGCTCGCGAGGATGCGCCCGAGCGTGTCGTGCGCCGCGCCCGGCGGGAATGCGATCACCACCTTGATCGGCTTGGTCGGGAAAGCCTGGGCGCCGAACGACACGGCCAGGCCGAGCAGCACTGCGGCGAGCTTCTTCATGGTTTCTCCTCCTGGGGAAAGGCGACGCCCAGTTTCTTCAGCCACGGGTCGAGCTTCTGCAGCGTCGCGGGGGCGATCCGCACGCCGTTCTTTTCCTGGTCGGCCTTCGCCGCGAGCGCGCGCTCGCCGGGCACGCGGACGCGCTCCACGCCCCGGCGCGGGCGGCTCGCGTGGCAGGCGGCGACGAGATGGTCCATCTCGCGCAGGAAGGCTTCGCGGCCGGCGAAGGCATCCGGGTCGATGGCCTGGATGAACACGCTCTGGCCGAATGCGTCGGGCTTCTGCGCGCGGCCGTAGCCCGACAGCGCGAGCGACAGGGCCTCTACCGCAATGCCGTAGCCGAAACCCTTGTAGCCGAACTCCAGGCCCCCGAGCGGCAGGATCGTCCCGGCCGGCTTCGCGCCCAGCGCGGTCGGGTCGTCGGTCGGATTGCCGTGCGCGTCGAGCAGCCACTTCGCGGGCAGCTTCTCCTTGCGCGCGGCGAAGCCGTTGAAGAACGCGTTGCTCGCGAGCGAGGTGCTCTGGTCGATGAGCACCGGCGCCCCGCTCGTCGGGAATCCGTAGGCCATCGGGTTGCTGGTGAGCACCGCATCCGCGCCGCCGAAGGGCGCCACCGAGTAGATGCCCGGATTCGTGCAGGCGAGGAAGACGAGGAGCCCCTGCTCCGTGAACGGCGGGAGGTAGGTCTGCAGGCAGCCGATGTGCGAGCACTTGGCGATCGTCGCCGTGGCCACGCCCTGCGCCCTGGCGCGCACGATCAGCTCGGCGGTCGCCTTCTCCATCACCCACGCGCCGGGCAGGCGCTCGCACTTCCAGGCGAAGGCGCCGGGACGGTCGGACACGACCTCCCAGCTCCCCGACAACGCGATCATGCGCTTCTCGATGCGCTCGAGGTAGGCGGGGAAGAACGCGAGCCCGTGCGTCGGGTAGCCGAGCAGGTCGGCGTCGATCACCCGGGCGCTCATGGCGCGCGCCATGTCCGCGTCCATGCCGAGCGCGCCCAGCATCTGCGCGGCGAAGGCGCGCAGGTCTTCGGCGCGGAAGCGCGCGTCGCTCACAGGCATTCCCATTCGCCGAGGAGCGACTCGAGCTTCTTCGCGAAGGCGGAAGGCAGCTCGGGGGAGGCCGGCGGGCGCGCCGGGCCCACAGCATGGCCCATCGCGCGCATGGCCTGCTTCACGACCGTGACGTTCCAGCCGCTGCCTTGCATCGCCCGCATCGCCTCGAAGGGCGCGATGCGCTCGCACGCGGCGCGCGCCGTCTCGTAGTCGCCTCTGGCGAGGGCGTCGCGCACTTGGACGGAAAGCTGCGGCAGCACGTTGACGAGGCCCGAGGTGAAGCCCTGCGCGCCGACCGCCTGGAACGGCGCCGCCCACGGCTCGGCAAGGCCGCACACCGCGATCTTGCCGAGCGGCCGGCACGCGCGGATGCGCTCCGCAAGCTTCGGCGCGTCGGGAAACGCGTACTTCATGCCGACGATGTTCGGCTGGTCGAGCAGCTTGGAGAATTCTTCGTCGGAGAAGACGTCGCGGCGGATGTAGAGGAGCACCGGCAGCCGGGTCGCCCCGGCGACCGCGTGGTTGTACGCCACCATGCCGGCGGGGGAGGCGAACGGGTCCGGCGGCTGGTGGATCATCAGCGCGTCGAAGCCCTCCTTCTCCGCCGCGCGCGCGAGCACGATGGCTTCCTTGAGCGAGCGCCCGACCCCGGCAGTGACCGCGCTGCGGCCCGCGTTGGCCTGCGCCACCTCGGCGTAGACCGCGAGGATCTCCTGCAGCTCTAGCGCGTAGAACTCCCCCGTGTTGCCGGCCGCGACGAGGTTGTCCACGCCCGCCGCGGCGAGCCGGCCGATCAGCGCGCGCAGCGGCGCGGGTGCGACGCGGTCGCGTTCGTCGAAGGGCGTCACGGGAACGCCGGAGATTCCTTTCAGGGCAGCGCGCAGGTCGGGCATGCGGGGTCGGGGCGGGGCTAGAATCGTGCATTATGCACGATCGCCTGCGGCGCACCACGCTCTCGGAGCAGACCTACGAGGCGCTCAAGGAGCGCATCCTCGACCAGACGCTCGCTCCCGGCACGTGGCTCAATATCGACGCGCTGGTGCGCGAGCTGGGCGTGAGCTCCTCTCCGGTGCGCGAGGCGCTCGCGCGCCTCGAGGCGGAGAAGCTGGTGGTGCTGCAGCTTTATTCCGGCTACTCGGTCGCGCCGCACCCGACGGCGGACTACCTGAACCAGCTCATGGAGTTCCGCATCCTCGTGGAGGGCTACTGCGCCCGCGTCGGCGCCCCTCGCCGGAACCCGGCGACGCTCGCCCTGCTCGCCTCGCTGGTGAAGCGCATGTCCGCGACCAAGCGGCTCGGTGCGCGCTATAGGGAATACAAGAAGCTCGGGCAGGCGGACGGCCAGTTCCACCAGGCCATCGTCGACAGCGCCGGCAACGAAGTGCTCTCCCAGGTGTACGCGTCCAAGCATGCGCACCTCCTGATGTCGCGGCTCTTCCGCCATCGCGCCGACGCCGGAAGCCCGGCCGCGGTGGTGATGGCCGAGCACCGCGCGGTGCTCCGGGCCTACGAGGAAGGCGACGGGCGGGCGGCGGAGAAAGCGCTCTGCCGCCACCTCGAGGCGAGCCGCCAGCGCCTGGTCGCCCCGGTCAGCCGGCCTGACCGCCCTGCGCGTTCGCGGTCCTGATCTTTTCCCAGAGCGGGTCGTGGATCTCGAGCAGGCGCAGCGCCGTGCGATCGCCCTTGTTCGCGGCGATCTTGAGCGCCATCACCGGCGAGAGCCGCTTGGTCAGGCTGCCGACCGCGAGCAGGTTGATCGCGATCAGGGTTGCCGCCAGGTATTCCTGGCGCACCAGCAGCCAGGGCGAGAGCACGAGCGCCGTGAGGCCGATGGCGGCGAGGATGGAGGCCGCGGCGCGGGCGATGCCCGGGTTGGCGAAGTAGAGCCGGTAGCGGCCGATGAAGCCGGCCTCCTCGTCGCTGAAGAAATACGGCGCCTCGCCCACCGGCGCCGGCGCGCTGCCCTCGCGCTTCAGGCGCCGCAGCAGCCAGAACTCGAACGTCATGAACGCGACGACGTACACCCAGGCCATCGGCCGCGGCCACAGCGCCGCCAGCCCGCCGAGGAAGATGAACGCGACGGCGGCGTAGGCGCCCTTCATCCGGCTTGCCTTTGTGGTGTTTCGTTACCTTCCAGCTCGGCCTGCTTCTGCAGCCACTCGGCTTCGAGCGTCTCCAGCTCCTTCGCGAGGTAGGCCTGGTCGACGAGGAGCGGATCGAGCCGCGCGCGGTCCTGGTAGAGCGCCGGATCGGCGAGCTGCGCGTCGAGCGCGGCTTTGCGGGCGTTGAGCTTCGCCATCTGCTCCTCGAGCCGCTTGATCCGCGATTCCAGAGGCTTGCGATTGATCGGCTTCCGGACGGTTTTCTCCTTGGGAGGCGGGTTCTTTTCCGGAAGCACTTCTTTCTTGTCCAGCAGCCACCTGCGGTAGTCCTCGAGGTCGCCGTCGAACGGCTGCAGGCGCCCGTGGGCCACGATCATGAACTGGTCGGTCGTCGCGCGCAGCAGGTGGCGGTCGTGCGAGACGAGCACCAGCGTGCCCTCGAACTGCGCGAGCGCCACGGTGAGGGCCTCGCGCGTCTCGAGGTCGAGGTGGTTCGTCGGCTCGTCGAGGAGGAGCAGGTTCGGCCGCTGCCAGACGATGAGCGCGAGAGCGAGGCGCGCCTTCTCGCCGCCGGAGAAGTGCCCGATCGGCCCGGTCGCCATGTCGCCCGGGAAATTGAACGAGCCGAGGTAGTCCCTCAGCTGCTGTTCACGAACACTTTTTTCTGAAATCGAAAGGAGGTGCTGCAGCGGCGACTGGTCGTCGCGCAGCATCTCGACCTGGTGCTGGGCGAAGTAGCCGATCACGACGCCCTTGTTGAAGGTCGCCTGCCCGCTCAAGGGCTTCAGCGCGTTGGCGATGGTCTTGATGAGGGTCGACTTCCCCGCGCCGTTCACGCCGAGCAGGCCGATCCGCATGTCCGACTGCAGGGAAAGCGTGACCTTCTCCAGCACCTTCCTGTCGCCGTAGCCGGCGTCCACGTCCTCGAGCACGAGGAGCGGGTTGGGCGCGCGCAGCGGCTCGCGGAACTCGAAGCTGAACGGCGCCGTGGCGTGCAGCGGCGCGAGGTCCTCCATCTTCGCCAGCATCTTCATGCGGCTCTGCGCCTGGCGCGCCTTGGTGGCGCTCGCGCGGAAGCGGTCGATGAACGACTGCAGGTGGGCGCGCTCGCGCTGCTGCTTCTCGACCTGCGCCCCGTGCAGCTCGAGGGCCTGGGCGCGCTGCTGCTCGAAGCTCGAGTAGTCGCCGCCGTAGCGGCGCAGCTTCTTCTGGTCGATGTGCACGATGGTGGTCACCACGCCGTCGAGGAAGTCGCGGTCGTGCGAGACGATGATCATCGTGCCCGCATAGCGCTTCAGCCATTCCTCGAGCCAGAGGATCGCGTCGAGGTCGAGGTGGTTGGTCGGCTCGTCGAGGAGCAGCAGGTCCGAGGGCCGCATGAGAGCCTGCGCGAGGTTCAGCCGCATGCGCCAGCCGCCCGAGAAGCTGGAGACCGGCTTGTAGAGCTCGTCCTTGGGGAACCCCAGGCCGAGGAGCAGCGCCTCGGCGCGCGAGCGCACGGTGTAGGCGTCGGCGTCCGCAAGCGCCGCGTGCAGCTCCCCGATCAGATTGCCGTTGTCGGCCTTTTCTGCTTCCCGGAGATCCGATTCGATTCTCCTGAAAACCACATCTCCGTCGATCGCGTATTCGGTCGCGGGGCGGTCGAGCGCGGGGGTTTCCTGGGCGACGTGCGAGATGCGCCAGTGCGCCGGGAAATCCACCTCGCCCTTGTCGGCGTGGAGCTCGCCGCGCAGCAGCCCGAAGAGGCTCGACTTGCCGGAGCCGTTCGCGCCGATGAGGCCCGCTCGCTCGCCCGGATTGAGCGAGAGGTCGGCGTTCTCGAGGAGCGGCTTGGCTCCGCGGGAGAGGGTAAGGCTTGAAAGGCGGATCACGGGCCCAAAAAGCCCGTGATTCTAGCTGTCCTTGCCCCGGTTCTTCTTCACCTGGCGCTCGATCGCGGTGAACGCCTGGTTGATGAGCGCCGGCAGCTGCGTGTCCATCTTCTCGATCACCTTCTGCTTCTTCGCCGCGAGGTCCTTGTGCGGCGGCATGCGCACCTCGACCATCAGGCTGTAGCGGTTTCCCTTCTGGTTCGACGCCTGCTCCTGCGTGAGCGTCACGTGGGCGGAGGTGATGCCGTTGCCCATCTTCTCCAGGTGGCCGAGCCGCTCGAGGATGTACTGCTCCACCCATTCCGTGCGGTCGACATCGTGGAACTTGATCTCCGGAGCCACTTGCATTGATCGCCTCCTTTCCGGGAGGACCATGCAGGGGGCGTGCCTGATATGCTTTCCCGATGCGAACCCTTGCGCTCCTCCTTTTCCTGCTCTCCTCTTCGCTGGCGGGGGCCCAGGGCTACCCGCAAAAGCCCCTCACGCTGATCATTCCCTTCCCGCCCGGCGGCTCCACCGACATCGTCGGCCGGGTCGCCGCCGAAGGCCTCGCCCGGGAGCTGCGCCAGCCCGTCGTCGTCGAAAACCGCGGCGGCGCCGGCGGCGCGATCGGCGCGAAGGCGATCGCCGACGCGGCGCCGGACGGCTATACGCTCGGCGTGGCCACCGTTTCGACCCACGTGGTGAACGCCATCGTGCGCGGGAAGGCGGTGGGCTACGACCCGCTGCGCGACTTCACGCTCCTCAGCCAGATCGCTTCGGTGCCGAACGTGGTGAGCGTGCACCCCTCCGTGCCGGCGCGCACCATGGCCGAGCTCATCGCCCACCTGAAGAAGAACCCCGGAAAGCTCAACTACGGCACGCCGGGCAACGGCAGCCTCGGCCACCTCATCGGCGAGACGTTCAAGTACGCGACGCAGACCGACGTGGTGCACGTGCCTTACAAGGGTGCCGGTCCGGCGCTCACCGACGCGCTCGCCGGGCAGGTGCAGGTGCTGTTCGACAACCTGCCCTCGTCGCTGCCGCACATCCAGGCGGGGAAGCTGCGCGCCCTGGCGGTCGCTGCCGACAAGCGCGTCGCCGCCCTTCCCGACGTGCCGACCTACGCCGAGCTGAAGCTGCCCGCGCTGAACGACCCGTCGTGGTTCGGGCTCATCGGACCGGCCCGGCTTCCGCCGCAAGTCGTGGCGCGCGTCCACGGCGCGCTCGTCAGGGCGCTGGCGCAGCCCGAGGTGCTGAAGCGCCTGGAGGCGGCGGCCGCGATGCCGGTCGGCAATTCCCCGGATGAATTCCGGCGCGTGGTCTCCGAGGCCATCGCCACCAGCTCGAAGGTCGCCACGGAAGCGCGCCTGAAGTTCGATTAGGCACAGCAATTGCCGCACGAAGGCGTTCTTCCCGAGGAGATCGGCATGAAACGCCTTCTTTCGCTCGCCGCGCTCGCTGGCGCCGGCTATCTCGCCTACCGCTTTTACCAGCAGCAGCCCGGCCGCCCGGAACGCCGCGTGCCC
>DASPMF010000061.1:0-6463 GCA_035627155.1 Burkholderiales bacterium
GCGCCTGTTCGTCGCGCACTCGCACGATTACCTGCTGTGCTTCTCCAACCGCGGGCGCCTGTACTGGCTCAAGGTGTACGAGGTGCCGGCAGGCAGCCGCGCCGCGCGCGGCAAGCCGATGGTCAACATGTTCCCGCTCGCCGAGGGCGAGAAGATCACCGCGGTGGTGCCGGTGAAGGAGTTCGACGAGAACCACTTCGTGTTCATGGCCACCGCGCAAGGGACGGTGAAGAAGACGCCGCTCGCCGAGTTCTCGCGCCCGCGGCCGAGCGGCATCATCGCCGTCGGCCTGGACCAGGACGACTACCTGGTAGGCGCGGCGCTCACCGACGGCAAGTACGACGTGATGCTCTTCTCCTCCGAATGCAAGGCGGTGCGCTTCGAGGAGTCCGACGTGCGCCCGATGGGCCGCCAGGCCACCGGCGTGCGCGGCATGCGGCTCGGCGAGGGCCAGCGCGTGGTCTGCATGCTGGTCGCCAA
This sequence comes from Burkholderiales bacterium, assembly GCA_035627155.1. GTDB lineage: Bacteria > Pseudomonadota > Gammaproteobacteria > Burkholderiales > SG8-39 > SCGC-AG-212-J23. The sequence goes on from DASPMF010000061.1 coordinate 481, forward strand.
CGACGAGTCCAAGTCGGTGCTGACCGCCACCCAGAACGGCTTCGGCAAGCGCACCCCGATCGGGGAGTACACGCGCCACGGCCGGGGCGGGCAGGGGATGATCGCCATCCAGAGCTCGGAGCGTAACGGCAACCTCGTCGGCGCGGTGCTGGTCGACGAGAACGACGAGGTGATGCTGATCTCGACCGGCGGCGTGCTGATCCGGACCCGGGTGGCGCAGATCCGCGAGATGGGCCGCTCCACCCAGGGCGTGACGCTGATCGCCCTCGGCGAAGGCGAGAAGCTGGCGGGCCTCGAGCGTATCGAGGAACGCGAGCTCGGCAACGGCAACGGCGGCAACGGCGGCAACGGCGGCAACGGCGGCTCGCACGAGCCGGGCGCGGAGGCGGCCGACGAAGGCCCTGCGGACGAGCCACCCTCCGAGCCGCCTCCCACGGTCCACTAAATGTCCCGGATCTTCAACTTCAGCGCCGGGCCCGCGATGCTCCCGGCGGAAGTGCTTGCCCGGGCGGGCGACGAGATGCTCGACTGGCGCGGCACCGGCATGTCGGTCATGGAAATGAGCCATCGCGGCAAGGAGTTCATCTCCATCTACGAGGACGCTGAGCGCGACCTGCGCGAACTGCTCGCCGTTCCCGCCGGCTACAAGATCCTTTTCCTGCAGGGTGGGGCGACGCTGCAGTTCGCGCAGGTGCCGATGAACCTGCTGCACGGCAAAGGACGGGCGGACTACGTCGTCACCGGCGAATGGTCGAAACGAGCCGTCAAGGAGGCGAAGACCTACTGCGACGCCGCGGTCGCCGCTTCATCCGAGGACAAGAACTACACCTATGCGCCGAAGCAGTGGAATGTCCGGAACGATGCGGCGTACGTCCACTACTGCTCCAACGAGACGATTGGCGGGGTCGAGTACTTCGAAATACCGGAAGTGGACGTCCCGCTGGTCGCGGACATGTCCTCCCACTTCCTGTCGCGGCCGGTCGACGTTTCGAAGTACGGCCTGATCTATGCCGGCGCGCAGAAGAACGCCGGCCCGGCCGGCCTCACCTTCGTCATCGTGCGCGACGACCTGATCGGCAAGCCGGAGCGAGGCACGCCGTCGGTCATGGACTACAAGCTGCAGGCCGACGCCGACTCGATGCTCAATACCTGCCCGACCTACGCGATGTACATCGCGGGGCTGGTGTTCAAGTGGCTCAAGCAGCAGGGCGGCCTGGCCGCGGTGGAGCAGAAGAACATCGAGAAGGCGCAGCTTCTCTACGGGTTCCTCGACCAGAGCGGGTTCTTCCGCAATCCGGTGGCGAAAGAAGACCGCTCGCGAATGAACGTGCCGTTCACCCTGAAGGACCCGAAGCTCGACGACGAATTCCTGAAGGGCGCGGCGAAGCGCGGCATGGTGCAGCTGAAGGGCCACCGGTCCGTCGGCGGCATGCGCGCCTCCATCTACAACGCGATGCCGGTCGAAGGCGTGCGCGCCCTGGTGGACTACATGAAGGAGTTCGAGAAGGCCCATGGCTAAGGGGAAGGCAGGCAAGTGCGAGATCCAGGTGCTCAACCAGATCGCGCAGGTCGGGCTGAAGCGCTTCCCGGCGGAACGCTATTCCATCGTCAAGGACGCGCGCGACCCGGAGGCGATCCTGGTGCGCTCCGCCGACCTGCACAAGCACGAGTTCGGTCCGAGCCTGAAGGCGATCGGCCGCGCCGGCGCGGGCGTCAACAACATTCCCGTGGCGGCGCTCTCCAAGCGCGGCGTGCCGGTGTTCAACGCGCCCGGCGCGAACGCGAACGCGGTGAAGGAGCTCGTGCTCGCGGGGATGCTGATGGCGGCTCGCAACCTCGCGCCGGCTCTTGGTTTCGTCTCTTCGCAAAAGCCTTCCCCCGATCTCGACAAGAAGATCGAGGAGGGTAAGAAGCAGTTCGCCGGCGTGGAGCTGCCCGGCCACACGCTCGGCCTGATCGGCCTGGGGAAGATCGGCAGCCTGGTCGCCGACGCGGCGATCCGCCTCGGCATGAACGTGCTCGGCTACGACCCGCACATCACCGTGGAGGCGGCATGGAGCCTGCCTTCGCAAGTGAAGCGCGCCGCGTCGGTGGACGAGGTGCTGAAGGGCAGCCACTTCGTCAGCCTGCACGTTCCGCTCGTCGAGAAGACCCGGCACCTCGTCAACGCCAAGAACCTCGCGCACATGAAGGAGGGCTCGGTGCTGCTCAACTTCTCGCGCGAGGGGGTGGTGGCCGAGGAGGCGATCGTGAAGGCCCTTTCCGCCGGACGGCTCAAGTGGTACGTGACCGACTTCCCGACCGGCGCGCTGATCGGCCAGGCCGGCGTCATCGCGCTGCCGCACCTGGGCGCCTCCACGCGCGAGGCGGAGGACAACTCCGCGATCATGGTGGCCGACCAGGTGCGCGAGTACCTTGAGCACGGCAACCTGCAGAACGCGGTCAACTTCCCCGAGGCGGTGATGCCGCGCGAGGCGCCCTACCGGCTCGCCATCGCGAACGCGAACGTCCCGGACATGCTGGGGCGCATCTCGCACGCGCTGGGCCGGCGTAAGATCAACATCCACAACATGCTGAACAAGTCCCGGGGAGAAATGGCGTATACGCTGGTCGACGTGGACAGCCCGGTTCCCGGAGCGGTCGTCGACGAGCTGTGCGACCTGGATGGCGTGCTGGCCGTGCGCTATCTGCCGGTGGATGTCTGACGAGATCGAAAAGCTCCGGTCGCAGATCGACCGGATCGACGGCGAGCTCGCCGCCGCGCTCGATCGCCGCGCGGCGCTCGCGCAGGAGATCGGCAGGATAAAGGGCGGCGCGGGCGCCTACCGGCCCGAGCGGGAGAGCGAGATCCTGCGCCGCGTTTCCGGGCTGGCGAAGGTCCTCCCGCCCGAGCGCGTCACCGCGGTGTTCCGCGAGATCATTTCCGCCTGCCGCGGCCTCGAAGAGGCGATCCGCGTCTCCTATCTCGGCCCGGAAGGCACGTTCAGCGAACAGGCCGTGCGCAAGCACTTCGGGCGCGCCGTGGAGGCGCTCGCCGAGCCGACGGTGGATGACGCGTTCCGGCGTTGCGAATCCGGCGCCGCCCAGTTCGCGGTCGCGCCGGTCGAGAACTCGACCGAAGGTGCCGTCGGCCGCACGCTCGACCTGCTGCTCATCACCCCGCTTCGCATCTGCGCGGAGGTGGAGCTGCGCGTGCAGCAGAACCTCCTCACCCGGGAGAAGGATCTCGCGTCGGTGAAGAAGGTCTATTCGCACGCCCAGTCCCTCGCGCAGTGCAACGGCTGGCTCGGCAAGCACCTGCCGCGCGCCGAGCGGGTTCCGGTCGCGTCGAACGCCGAGGCGGCGCGCCGTGCAGCGGAAGAGGGCGGCGCCGCCGCGATCGCGGGCGAAGCCGCGGCCGAGCGCTACGGCATCGCCGTGCTGGCGCGCTCGATCGAGGACGACCCGACGAACACCACCCGCTTCCTCGTCCTCGGTGCGGTGCAGCCCGGCCCCACCGGCCGCGACCGCACTTCGCTCGTCCTGTCGTCCGAGAACAAGCCGGGCGCCGTGCACGCCCTGCTCACGCCGCTCGCCGAGCACAAGGTGAGCATGAGCCGCATCGAGTCGCGCCCTTCCCGGGTGCGATCGTCGCTGTGGGAATACGTCTTTTTCATCGATGTCGAGGGCCACGAGCGCGACGCGAACGTCGCGCGCGCGATCGAGGCGCTGAAGGCGCGCGCGCCGTTCCTCAAGGTCCTCGGCTCCTACCCCGTTGCGGTGAACTGAAAATGCTCATGGATCTCTGCGAACTGTCTCCTTCCTACGTGCGCTCGATCGCGCCTTACCAGCCGGGAAAGCCCATCTCGGAGCTCGCGCGCGAGTTCGGGCTCGACGAGCGCTCGATCATCAAGCTCGCATCCAACGAAAACCCGCGGGGCGTCGGGCCGCGCACGCGGGCGGCGATCGACGCCGCGCTTTCCGAGATCGCGCGCTATCCGGACGGCAACGGCTACGACCTGAAGCTTGCGCTGTCGCGCCGCTACGGGGTGGACCTCGGCTCCGTGGTGCTCGGCAACGGCTCGAACGACGTGCTGGAGCTCGTCGCGCACGCCTTCCTCGGCCCGGGACGCGCCGCGGTGTATTCGCAGCATGCCTTTGCCGTGTACCCGCTCGCCACGCAGGCGCGGGGCGCCCGGCAGATCGTGGTTGCCGCGAAGGACTACGGGCACGACCTCGATGCGATGCTGAAGGCGATCGACGAGGAAACCTACGTCGTCTGGATCGCCAACCCGAACAACCCGACCGGGACGCTGGCGCCGGCCGACGCGCTGGAGGCGTTCGTGCGCAAGGTCCCGGAGCGCGTGCTGGTGGTGCTCGACGAGGCCTACAACGAATACATGCACCACGAGCTGCGCGCCGACGCGGTGAAGTGGCTCAAGCGCCACCCGAACCTCATCGTCACGCGCACCTTCTCCAAGGCCTACGGGCTTGCCGGCCTGCGCGTGGGCTACGCGCTCGCCCACCCGAGCGTGGCCGACGTCATGAACCGCGTGCGCCAGCCGTTCAACGTCAACAGCCTCGCCCTCGTCGCCGCGACCGCGGCGCTCGACGACATGGAGTTCGTCGCGCGCAGCTTCGCGGAGAACCTGCAGGGCATGCGCCAGCTGGAGGAGGGCTTCCGCGGCCTGGGGCTGGAGTTCATCCCGTCGCATGGCAACTTCATCACCGTGCGCGTGGGCAAGGCGACCGAGGTGTACAAGCGCCTGCTTCGCCGGGGCGTCATCGTGCGCCCGATCGCCGGCTACGGGCTGCCCGAGCACCTGCGCGTCACCATCGGCACGGCGCAGGAGAACGAGAAGTTCCTCGCCGCGCTCGGCGCCAGCCTCAAGGAATAGCGGTTGTTCGAGCGCGTCGCCGTGGTCGGCGTCGGCCTCATCGGCGGTTCCTTCGCCCTCGCCCTCAAGCAGGCGGGCGCCTGCCGGCACGTCGTGGGCGTGGGGCGCTCCCCGGAGAACCTGCGGACTGCGCTAGCGCGCGGCGCGATCGATTCGACGTCGACCGGCGTGTCCGGCTGCGACCGGGTGCTGGTCGCCACGCCGGTGGCGCAGTTCCCGGCGGTGTTCGAGCGCCTGGCGACGCAGCTTGCGCCGGACGCGGTGGTCACGGACGGCGGCAGCACGAAGCGCGACGTCATCGACGCCGCGCGCAGGGCCCTGGGCCCGCGCATCGGGCAGTTCGTGCCGGCGCACCCGATCGCCGGCGCCGAGAAAAGCGGGGCGGCGGCGGCGAGCGCCGAGCTGTTCCGGGACCGGCGCGTCGTCCTGACGCCGCTCGCCGAGAATTCCGCCGCGATGGTCGACCGGGTCGATCAGGCGTGGCAGGCGTGCGGCGCGCGCACCAGCCGCATGTCGGCGCAGGCGCACGACGAGGTGCTCGGCGCCGTGAGCCACCTGCCGCACCTCCTCGCCTTCGCGCTCGTGCACGAGATCGCCGGCCGCCCGAACGCCGAGGAGCTCTTCTCCTTCGCCGCGGGCGGGTTTCGCGACTTCACCCGCATCGCCTCCAGCCACCCGGAGATGTGGCGCGATATCTGCGTCGCAAACCGGGACCGGATGCTGGAAGAGGTTTCGCGGTTTTCGCGCAAGCTGGACGAGGTGAAGGCGCTGCTGGACGAGCCGGCGCGCCTGGAGGCGCTGTTTGCAGAAGCGCGCACGGCGCGCGACGCATGGCTGAAGCGCTCGAGCTGAAGGCGGCGCGGCGCGCCGCCGGCGCGGTGCGGCTTCCCGGCTCGAAGAGCATTTCCAACCGCGTCCTGCTCCTCGCCGCGCTGGCCCAAGGCGACACGGAGGTGGTTGGGCTTCTCGACGCCGACGACACCCGGGTGATGCGCGCGGCGTTGCGGCAGCTCGGCGTCTCTTTCGAAGGGCAGCGCGTCAAAGGCGTCGCGGGCGTCTTTCCGCTCAAGCAGGCGGAGCTTTTTCTGGGCAACGCCGGGACCGCG
>DASPMF010000062.1:0-14944 GCA_035627155.1 Burkholderiales bacterium
AGGGCATCCGCCGCTTCGACGCCGACGCGCGCAAGCTGGAGAAGCTGATTACTTCCCTTGCTGCGGCTTCCGCCGTCCCCGCAAAGTAGAGAACTTCTCCCAGACCCACCCGGCCGCGTAGGCGCACGCGGGAACGAGGACGCCGAAGGCCGCGGAGGTCCAGGCGCGGCCATGCTCCACTTCGTCGGAGAAGGCGAGGATGGTCGCCACGTGCAGGCCGGCGACCACGACCCACATCACGGTGAAGAGCAGCCAGAACCGCTTCCAGAGCGCCATGCTCAGCGCTCGCGGCGCACGATCTCCGCTTCTTCGGCGGCGCGCTTGAGCTCCGCCTGGGCGCGCTTCAGCGCGGCTTCCTGCAGCGCCGGGTCGGCCAGGCCGCTGCCGGCGTAGGGCTCGAGCGGCTTCTCGGCCTCGGGGAGCGTGCGCAGCAGCTCGATCAGCGCCTCCTGCACGCGCGCGTAGTCCGCGTAGGCGCGGTCGGCGCGGCGGCCGAGGTCGGCGGCCTGGCGGATCCACGCGTCGTTGCGGCCGCGCGGCCCGCGCATATGGGCGACGAAGGCTTCGCGCGCCTGGCGCGCCTCGCCGGCGAGGCGCGCGGCGTCGGCCTGGCGCTGCCCGATCGTGCGCGCCGAGACGAGGTAGACGTCGGCGGCGTCGGCGTAGGGCTTCTGGCGCTGCACGCGAAGGGCCTGCAGCGACTGCGATGCCGCCTCCAGCTTCTTCGCGAGCTCGGGCGAGGGCTGCTTCAGGCTCGTGGCAAGGCCGCTCGCCGCCTCGTGCACGAGCGCGGTGATGGCGCGGTGCTCCTCGCGCTTCTCCTGCACCGTCCAGGCGACATAGCCCACGATGCCTGCAATCGCGGTCGCCCCGGCCGCCGCCACGTACTTGATCGACATGTGCGGAGCATAACCACAAAAGAAACGGGCCGCCCCGGCGAAGGGTGCGGCCCGCGTGCAGGACTTCCTTGCTGCGGTTTACTTTGTCGTGCCGGGCGAGCTCGGCGAAGTCGTCGAGCCGCTCGAGCCGGTGGTGCCGGTCGAGCCGCCGCTTCCGACGGTGCCGGAGCTCGAGCTGCCGGCGCCGGTCGAACCGGTGCCCGCGCCCGCGGAGCCGGCGCTCGAGCCCGAGCCCATGCCCGTGCTGCTGCCGGTGCTGCTCGCGCCCAGGTCCTTCAGGCACTGCTCCTTGGCTGACTGGTCCGTCAGCTGGTCGCACTTCGCGCTGGCCGAGCTGCCGCTCGTCGAGCCGCTCGTCACGCCCGACGATCCGGACGCGCCGCTGCTCGAGGAATCGCTCGACGGCGAGCTGGACGAGCCCGAGCTCGACGACGGCGAGCTGGAGCTGGAGCTGGACGACGGCGAGGACGGCGTGGTGGTTGCGCTGGAGCTCGACGGCGAGGACGAGCTCGCGCCCGTGCTGCCCGACGTACTTCCCGAGCTCTGCGCGGCGGCCATGCCGCTCGCAGCCAGGAATGCTGCGGCGACTGCCGCGTGCAGAATCTTCATCTTCATTGAGTTGCTCCTCTTCACGGTTGAGTGGACTGCAGCCCTCATCTCATCGACTGCAGCCCCAACGGGAGCAAGCCCCGTGCCCAAGTGGATTATTTATCTTCCAGCACGTCCTGGACGTAGAGCATCTTTACGGCGACCATCGCCGCGGCGGCGAACGGCGTCGCGACGATCACGCCGAGCGGCCCGCCGATCAGGCCGAGCACCATCTGCGAAAAGAGAATCAGCGCCGGCGGCAGGAACACCGCTTTCCTCTGCACGACCGGCTCGAGGATGTAGCCTTCCACCGACTGCACGCCGATGAAGAGCGCGAGGACGTACAGCGCCATCTGCGGGCCTTCGGAGAAGGCGACGAGCACCGCGGGGATTCCCGCGGCGATCGGCCCGACATAAGGAATGAAGTTCAGCAGTCCGGCGAGGAGAGCGAGCGGCAGCGCGAGCGGCGCGCCGAGGAGGAAAAGCCCGGCGCCGGTGAGCAGCGCGATGCACGCCATGAGCACCGCCTGGCCGACGAGCCAGCGCTGCAGCACGTCGCCCATGGCCTGCAGCACTTCGCGCGCGCGCTTCCGTCCGCGCGTCGGGATGAGGCGCACCGCGCCGTCGGCGTAGAGCTTCGGCTGCGCGGCGATGAAGATGGCGAAGAAGATCACGATCAGCGTGTTGGCGAGCGCCTCGAACACGCCGCCGGCCGCGCTGCCGGCGACCGCCATGGCGTTGCCCACCATCTGCTGCGAGTTGCCCTGCGCGTCGCCGCCGAAGTACGAAAGCAGGCGCTCACCCCACGGCGTCTCGCGCACGCGCTCGACCAGGCCCTGGACGACTTCCGGGAGGCGCGCCGCGAGCTCGGTGGTCTGCGCCGCGAGCGTATGGCCGAAGAAGTAGCCGACGCCCGCGAGCGCAGCGGCCAGCGCGACGCCGACCAGCGCGAGCGCGACGCCGTCGCGCAGGCCCGTGCGGCGCACGATCCAGTCGGTCGGCGCGCGCAGCAGCAGCGCAAGCAGCGAGCCGAAGAAGACGAGCAGGACGTGGGTGAAGGCGAACCACAGGAGCAGCGCGAGCGCGACGACGAGCGCCGCAATCGCGGCGTACGCCGCCGCGCGCGACGGATCGGCTGCCCGGGCCTGAGTCGGCATGCGGCGACGATAGCGGCGGGCCGCTTACGGATGGCTTGGAAGGGCTGCGCCGTGAGGACTATCGGGCATGAAAGGTGCTGGACCGACGCCATGAACGAAGCCAAATCGAAGGGGGCCGGGTCCCCGACCAACGCGAGCGACGCCGTCGACGACGTGCGCCTGCCCTCGAAGCCCACAACCGACCAGAAGATGGATGCCGGCGTGAAGGAAACCTTTCCCGCCAGCGACCCCGTCTCGATCTCGCAGCCGCGCAACACCGAGCACGAGCGCAACGCCCGCGGCGAGCCGTCCGCCAGCCAGCCGCCGCCCGCGCCGAAGCGCTCGCCGGACTGGCTGCTGGACAAGGACCGCTAGCTACGCCGCCCGGGGCTGCTTGCGGCGCTCCGCCGCGGCGTCGAGGTCACGGTTCGCCGGGCCGTTGATCACCGTGCCCTGCGCGTCGAAGCGCGAGCCGTGGCACGGGCAATCCCAGGTCTTCTCCGTGCGGTTCCACTGCACCACGCAGCCGAGGTGCGGGCACACCGCCGAGCGTTCGACGTAGTCGCCTGACGGGTCCCGGTAGACCGCGATCTGGTGCGCGCCGCGCCGCATGAGCGCGCCCTCGCCCGGAAGGATCTCGTGCGGCGCGCTGACCTCGCCGCCGCCGAAGTGCTTCGCGTACTGGCGCGCGACGTTGAGGTTCTCGGACAGGAACTCGCTTACTGCGCGCGCCGGCTTGCGGCCCGGGTCGTAAAGCGCCGCCCACGGGTTGGGCGTGCCGGTGATGAGGTCGGCGATCAGCATCGCGCCGAGCGTGCCGTGGGTGAGGCCCATGCCCGAATCGCCGGTGTGGACGTAGACATGCTCGTCGCCGGGGTTCCTGCCGCTGAAGGCGAGGTAGTCGATCGTCTCCATCACCTGCCCGCCCCACTGCAGCACGACCTCGCCCGCCATCGGGAAGCGCGCGCGCGTCCACGCCTCGAGGCGCGCGTAACGCGCCGGCTGGTCGTCCGCCTGCCCGCTCTTGTGGTCCTCGCCGCCGACGATCAGCACGTCGTCGTCCTCGCAGGGTGCGATGCGGATGTAGTGGTAGGGGTCGCCGGTGTCCCAGGCGAGCAAGGACGGGATCGCGCCGCGCGGCACGCGCAACCCGACGATGTAGGTCATGTAGGGCGCCTGCTTGGTGTGCAGCGCGAAGCGGTCGTTGACAGGCACGTTGGTCGCCACCACCACGTCCCTGCAGCGCACCTTCACGTTGCCGGCGCGGACCTCCGTTCCTTCGATCGAATCGACGTGGGCGCCGGTGTACACCGCGCCGCCGCGGCGCTCGATCGCATCGGCCAGGCCGTAGAGGTACCTGAGCGGATGGAACTGGCCGCACCTGGGGTAGCGGATGGCGCGGCCGAACGGCGCCTTCTCCGCCATGTAGGCGTCGGCGATGCCGGCGCGGTTCACCGCGTCCAGCTCCTTCTCCAGCGTGCCGGTCTCGTCGCCTTCGGCGAGGAAGAGGTAGCCGTCCACGCGCGAGAAGTCGCAATCGATGCCCTCGGCGGCGGCGATCGCCTCGATGCGGTCGATCGCCGCGCGATGGCTCTGCGCGGCGAGGCGGATGCCTTCGAGGCCATGCAGCTTCTCCAGCTCGAAGTAGAAGTCGTCGATCGCGTAGGACAGATGGGCGGAGGTCATCTGCGTCATCCCGGCGCCGATCGCGCCGTCGTCCAGCACGGCGACCGTGCGCCCTGCAACCGCAAGCTGGTACGCCGCCGTCAGGCCCGCGATGCCCGCGCCCACCACGCACACGTCCACCGAGAGGTCGCCCGGGATCGATCGTCCCGCCCGGCGCTGCGAAGTCGCCATCCACACCGATTCATGTTTCATGGCGCTCACCTTGCAACGGGCGTACCGGGTGCGAAACTTGCTCGGAGGCAGGCAGGAGGCTTACCGCCATGACTGCTCGCACATTCGCACTGATCATCGGCATCGCGTTCCTCGGTGCCGGCGTCCTCGGCTTCATCCCGACCTTCGTCACGCCGCCGCCCGCCGGCGCGCCGGAAGTGATGAGCGCGGGGCACGGCTATCTCTTCGGGCTCTTCCCGATCAACGCCCTGCACAACCTCGTCCACCTTGCGGTGGGCGGGCTCGGGCTCGCGGCGTACGCCGGGATGATGAGCCCCGTTTCGTACTCGCGGGGTCTCGCGGTGTTCTACGGCGCGCTCGCCATCTTCGGCCTGGTGCCGGGGCTGCACACGCTCTTCGGCCTCGTCCCGGTGCATGGCCACGACATCTGGCTGCACGCCGGCACCGCGCTCGCCGCGGCCTGGTTCGGCTTCCGCGCCCCCGCCGGCGCGGCGAGCCGCAACGAGCGCCGCCGCGGCATGGAGCGCCGCTCGGCCATGATCGCGGTCCCGCGCGAGCGACGCCTCGGCGAGCGCCGCGGCGCCCACGGCGCCGCGATGATGCCCGGCTAGGCGAAACGCCGCCGCGGGGCGCACCCGCACGTGTAAGCTTTTCCGGTGGATCGCGAGACCGCCGAGGTGCTGGTGCGCACGGGACCGGGGACGCCCATGGGGAACCTCATGCGGCGCTACTGGGTGCCGATCCTCCTTTCCAGCGAGATCGCCGAGCCCGACGGGCCGCAGGTGCGCGTGCAGATCCTCGGCGAGAAGCTGCTCGCCTTCCGCGACACCGCCGGCAAGCCCGGCCTGATCGACGAGTTCTGCACGCACCGCGGCGCGTCGCTCTACTTCGGGCGCAACGAGGAAGGCGGCATCCGCTGCGCCTACCACGGCCTCAAGTTCGACCGCCACGGCACCTGCCTCGAGGTGCCCTCGGCCCCGGGCGTGTGCGACCGCATGCGCATCAAGGCGTATCCGTGCATCGAGCGCGCCGGGATGGTCTGGGCCTACATGGGCCCGAAGGACAGGCAGCCCGCGCCGCCGGAAGTCGAGTGGTGCACGCTGCCGGCGAGCCACGTATTCGTCTCCAAGCGGCTGCAGGAATCCAACTACCTGCAGGCGATGGAAGGCGGCATCGACACGAGCCACGTCACCTACGTGCACCGCTACGAGGTGGACGGCGACCCGATGCACCAGGGCACCAAGGCGAACGACTACATCAAGGCCGACGGCAACGTGATCTTCGAGGTCGAGAAGAACGACTTCGGCCTCACGCTCTACGGGCGGCGCAACGGGGAGCCGGATTCCTACTACTGGCGCGTCACGCAGTGGCTCTTCCCGTGGTTCACGCTCATCCCGCCCTTCGGCGAGCACGCCCTGGGCGGCCACGTCTGGGTGCCGATCGACGACGAGACATGCTGGGCGTGGAGCATCAACTTCCGCCCTGAGCGGCCGCTGACCGCGGAGGAGCGCGCGCACATGGCCGCCGGCAAGGGCATCCACTGCGAATACGAGCCGGGCACGTTCCGCCCGCGCGCCAACAAGGACAACGACTACCTCATCGACCGGCGCGCGCAGAAGGAAAAGCGCGCCTACAGCGGCGTGTTCGGCTTCGCGATGCAGGACGCCTCGCTGCAGGAAAGCATGGGGCCGATCCAGGACCTCGGGCGCGAGAAGCTGCTGCCGACCGACAAGGCGATCGTCATGGCGCGCCGCATGCTCTACGATGCGGCGCTCGGCCTGCAGCAGGGGGCCGAGCCGCCGGCGCTCGACGCGGACAAGCAGCGCGTGCGCGCCGCGGGCGTGCTGCTGCCCCGCGAGGCGCGGCCGCAGGACTGGGCGAAGCAGCACATCGCCGATGGCTTGAAGCAGCCCGTGTATTCGATCTAGAGGAGGATCGATGAAAAGAATACTTCTTGTTCTTTCGATACTTGTTTCCCAAGCGGCGCTTGCGCAGGACTGGTCGCCGACCAAGGCGGTCCGGGTGATCGTGCCCATCGTCGGCAGCACCAACGACGTGCTGGCGCGCCTCATCGCGCCGAAGCTCTCGGAGGCGATCGGCCAGCCGGTGGTGGTCGAGAACCGCGGCGGCGCCGGAGGCAACATCGGCGCCGACCTGGTCGCGAAGTCCGAGCCCGACGGCCACACACTGCTCATCGGCTACAACGGCCCGATCGCGGTCAACGTGACGCTCTTCAGGAACATGCCGTACGACCCGCAGAAGGATTTGACGCCGGTCACGCTCGTCGTGACGACGCCGCAGTTCTTCGTGGTGAACCCGAGCCTGCCGGTGAAGAACGTCGGCGAGTTCGTGGCGTACGCCAAGGCCAATCCGGGCAAGGTGTCCTACGGCTCGGTGTCGATCGGCAGCGCCTCGCACCTCACCATGGAGATGCTCAAGACCGCGGCGAAGATCGACGTCGTGCACGTGCCCTACAAGGGCGCGCCGCCGGTGCTGGCGGACCTCCTCGCCGGCAACATCCAGGCGGGCTTCTTCGTCCCCGGCAACGTGCTCGGCCACATGAAGGGCGGGAAGCTCCGCGCCATCGCCGCCACCGGCACCAAGCGCTTCGCCGCCGCGCCGGAGGTGGGGACGATGATCGAGCAGGGCTTCCCCGACTTCGAGGCCACGGCCTGGATCGGCTACCTCGCGCCGGGCGGCACGCCGCGCAACATCATCGAGCGCTACAACCGCGAGATCGTGCGCATCGCCCACCTGCCCGAGGTGAAGGGCAAGCTGGAGGCGATGCAGTTCGAGGTGGTGGCGAGCACGCCGGAGTACTTCCGCGACTGGATCGCGAAGGAGATCCCGCGCTGGGGCGCCGTGATCAAGGCCACCGGGGCGACCGCTGAATAGGCTGCAAGGGAAAGTCGCTCTGATCACCGGCGGCGCCGCCGGCATCGGCGGCTGCTGCGCGCGCATCTTCCGCGAGGAAGGCGCGCAGGTCTTCACCGTCGACACCTCGCCCGGCGCGGACTTCGTCGGCGACGTCGCCGACGCATCTGCTTCTCGAGAAGCAGTTCAAGAAGCACTTTCCCGTTTCGGAAAACTCGAAATTCTTGTTTGCAACGCCGCGATGCGGAACTACACGCCGCTCGCGGACGCGACGCCGGAAGAATGGCAGGCGGTGCTTTCGGTCAACCTGCTCGGCGCGGCGAACTACTGCCGCGCGGCGATGCCGGCGCTGCGCAAGAGCGGCCGCGGCAGCATCGTCCTCGTCTCCTCGGTCTACGGCGTCGCCGGCCGCGCCGGCATGGGCCTCTACGACGCGACCAAGGCGGCGCTGCTCGCCATGACGCGCACGCTCGCGCACGAGGAAGTGAAGCACGGCATCCGCGTGAACGCGGTCTGCCCCGGCTCCACGCTCACCGACTTCCACGTCAACAAGGCGAAGGCGGCCGGCAAGGACGTCGAGCAGCTCAAGCGCGAGCGCGACGAGACCTCGCTGATCGGCCGCTGGGCGCGGCCGGAGGAAATCGCCTGGCCGATCCTCTGGCTCGCGAGCGACGAAGCGTCGTTCATGACCGGCACGCATCTCATGGTGGACGGGGGCCTGTCGGTCAAGTAGCGGTTACGCACCGGCAACAAAGACACAACGCTTCTGCAGTACCGGTGCAAGCCGCGGCACTTAGCATGCGCCCTTTCCCATCGCACCCCAGGATTGACGCCATGCACGACGACGCCCGCGGCCTGACCACCACCGTCTCCGATCCCCGCGCCCTCGAAGCCTACGAGCGCGCCCTGCACGCCTTCCAGACCTACCGCGGCGACCCGCTGGCGCCGCTCGACGAGGCGATCGGCCTCGACGCCGGCTTCGCGGCCGCGTACGCGGCCAAGGCGCTGCTCCTGTGCAGCGTGTTCGAGCGCCGCTTCATGCGCGACGCGCTCGCCACGCTCGAGGCCGGGCGCGAGGCGCTCGAGCGCGCGAACCCGCGCGAGCGCGCCCTCGCCGAAGCCGCCGGCACGATCGCGCGCGGCCGCTGGCACGCCGGCGTGCAGCGCCTCGAGCAGGTGCTGCAGGACCACCCGCGCGACATCCTCGCCCTGCAGATGGCGCACCTCCTCGACTTCTTCCGCGGCGACGCGCTCAACCTGCGCAACCGGCCGGCGCGCGTGCTGCCCGCCTGGGACCGCTCGACCCCCGGCGCCGCCTACGTGCTCGGCCTGTACGCCTTCGGCCTCGAGGAATGCAACCAGTACGCGGCCGCCGAGAAGGCCGGCCGCGAGGCGGTCGAGCGCTCCGGCGACGACGCCTGGGCGGTGCACGCGGTGGCGCACGTCATGGAGATGCAGGGCCGCGTCGCCGAGGGCCTCGCCTGGTACGAGGACACGCGCGCGGTGTGGAACGGCGCGGACAACGGCTTCGCGTACCACAACGCCTGGCACACGGCGCTCTTCCGCATGGACGGCGGCGACTATGGCGCCGCGCTCAAGGTCTGGGACGAGCGCTTCGCCGCCGGCACCGAGACCGCGCTCGCGCGCGTCGACGCCACCGCCCTCCTCTGGCGTTTGATGCTCGAAGGCGTCGACGTGCAGTCGCGCTTCGCCGGCGTCGCCGACGCCTGGGAGCGCACCCTCGAGGACGAAGGCGGCTTCTACGCGTTCAACGACTTCCACGCCACCCTCGCCCTCGCGGCGGCGCGGCGGCGCGACGTGCTGGAGCGCGTCCGCAAGGCGCTCGCGCGGGGCGAGAAGGAAGCCGGCGCCAACGCCGACATGACGCGCCTCGTCGCTCGCGGCGCCTGCGAGGCGGCGATCGACTACTGCGAGGGCCGCTACGCCGCGGCCTCGGAGCGGCTTGTCGCCGTGCGCGACGGCGCTTCGCGCTTCGGCGGCAGCCACGCGCAGCGCGACCTCCTCACCCTTACGCTCATCGACGCGGCCCAGCGCGCGGGCCTCGCCGGCCTCGCGCGCCACTACCTCAACGAGCGCCTGGTCGCCAGGCCGGGCGGCGCCTGGGGCGAGCGCCTCGCCCGCCGCATCGGCTGAGATCGGGGTCAGGCACCGATCTCCGGGCCGGCCCGGCGCGCGCCGGGGGACCAGACCAACGCCTAGGCCATCAGCGGCGAAGCGAGGAGCGCGCGAACGGCCTCGTAGTGCACCGGCTTCACGAGGTGCGCGTCGAAGCCCGCCTCGCGCGTGCGGCGGCGATCCTCGTCCTGGCCCCAGCCGGTCATCGCCGCGATCACGATGCCGCGGCCCCACGGCTGGCGGCGGATGAGCTCGCAGGCCTCCACGCCGCCGAGGTTCGGTAGGCCCAAATCCATGAGGATGAGGTCGGGCTTGAAGGACTCGGCTTTCCCGACCGCCTGCAGCCCGTCCGCCGCGGTCTCGACCTCGTTGCCGTCCATGCGCAGGAGCGCGGCGAGCGAGCGCGCGCTGTCCTCGACGTCGTCCACGACCAGCACGCGGCGCACCGCGCCGCTGTAGGCGGCGCTCTTCTTCGGCGGCCGGGCCTGCGCCGGGTCGGGCGTCGCGAGCGCGGGCAGGCGGACCACGAACTCGCTGCCGGTGCCGGGGCCTTCGCTGAACGCCTCGATGGTGCCGCCGTGCAGCTCGACGAGCGAGCGCGCGAGCGCGAGGCCGATGCCCAGGCCGCCCTGCGAGCGCTCGATCGCCTCGCTCGCCTGCGAGAAGATGCGGAAGAGGTCCGGCAGCTGCTCGCGCGCGATGCCGATGCCGTCGTCCTTCACGCGCAGCACCACCTCGCCGTCCTGGAGCGCCGCGGAGAGCCGGACGTGCCCCGACTTCGGCGTGTACTTGGCGGCGTTGTTCAGCAGGTTGGACAGCACCTGCGCGAGGCGCACCGGATCGGCGTCGAGGAACACCGGCTCGCTCGGCAGCGCCACCGTGAGCCGCTGCACGAGGTGCGGCCGCGAGGTCTCGAGCGCCTGCTCCACCACCTTCTCGAGCGCCACCGGCTCGCGGCGCAGCTGCAGCCGGCCGCGCGTGATGCGGCTCACGTCGAGCAGGTCGTCGATGAGGCGCACCATGTGCGTGACCTGCCGGTCCATCATCTCCTGCGCCGCGCGGACCGCGGGATCCTCGTCGGCGCGGCGGTTGAGGAAGTACAGCGCGTTGCGGATCGGCGCGAGCGGGTTGCGCAGCTCGTGCGAAAGCGTGGCGAGGAACTCGTCCTTGCGCCGGTCGGCTTCCTTCAGCGCCTCCTGCGCCTCTTTCGCGTCGTGGATGTCGACCGCGCAGCCGAACCACTGCTCGATGCGCCCGTCCACGCCCGGCGCCGGCACGGCGCGGAACGCGTGCCAGCGGTAGTGGCCGTCGCGCGTGCGGTAGCGGATCTCGCCCTCGTAGGTTTCGCCGGTGCGCCGGCAGCGCTCGCGCAAGGGGCTCAGGCGCTCGTCGTCGTCCGGGTGCACCATGGCGGTCCAGCCCTGCCCGAGCGCGCGCTCCGGGGACTGGCCGGTGAGCTCGGGCCAGCGCTCGTTGATGAACACGATCCCGTCGTCGTCGGTCACCCAGACGATCGCGGGCATGGCGTGCGAGATGGTGCGGAACTTGGACTCGCTTTCGAGGAGCTGCGCCTGGCGCGTCGCGAGCACCTCGGCGGTGTGTTGCGCCGCCTGCATGGCGGAGCGCACCTCGCTGATCTCGCTGCGCGCCGGCGGCACGCGCGGCGCAGGGCCGCGCAGGCTCTCGAGCGCTTCCTGCAGCGCGCGGATCCCGCGCGTCAGCACGGCGCCACGGCGCAGCGCGAGCGTCACCGCGATGAGAAGCGCCGCCAGCACCGCCAGCGAGACGAGCAGCGCCGTGCGGCGCATCGGCGCGTCGAGCGCCGCCCCCGTGGTCAAGACGTTGACGTACCAGCCGGAGAGCGGCGAGCGGTGATACGCGACGACGACATCGGTGTCCGAGACCCCCGCGCCGCGGGCGAGGCCCGAAACGCTGGAGGAAAGGACCCGGCGGTACCAGTCCTGCACCGGCTGCCCGGCGACACGTTCCGGGTCGCGTGTGCGCGCCAGGATCACGTGGTCGCCGTCGATGATGCCGGCCGTCATGCCGGCCGGCGCGCGCTCGGAGAGCCACTTCGTCCAGTAGCGGTAGCTCATCGTCACGCCGAGCACGTACTTCACCTCGCCGTCGTGGATCGCCGGGTATGCGATGTAGACCAGCCAGTCGGTCTCGACGCGACCCTTGATGGCGTTGGAAAAATACGGCTTCCGTGTCGCCGCCGCGGCCAGGGTCCCCTGCGGCTGGGGCACGGGCGGCAGGCGCACGCCGTAGGGGCGCGCGAGGTTGAGCAGGTGCTCCGCGGACGGGGAAAGGAGGATGACGTTGTCCCAGATGCGCAGCTTGTCGCGAAGGGCGCCGGCTTCCGCATAGAAGGCTTTCAGGTCGCCGCTGCGCAGCGAGGCGCTGTGCGACAGGCCTTCGAGCGCCGCGAGGGAGCGCTCGAGCTCGCCGTCCAGGGACTGCGCAAGGCGCTGTGCGCTTTCCTCCAGGAGGTGCTCGGTCGCCTCGCGCTTCTCGTCCACGAGGACGTATGCGAGCACTGCGGCGACGAGGAGCAGCGGCAGCAGCGCGCTCAGGACGACGAGAAGAAGATGGCGGTTCACGGACATCGCGCGCAATCGACCGATCATCCTGAGAGGGAATCGAGCAGCATGTCCAGGTCCACCGGCTTGACCAGGTGCGAAGCGAACCCCGCTTCGCTCGACCTGCGGCGGTCGGAGTCCTGGCCATAGCCAGTCAGGGCTACCAGACGCAGGTTGCCGTTACCCAGCGCGCGCAGCCTGCGCCCCAGCTCGTAGCCGTCCATGACCGGCAGGCCGATGTCGACCAGCGCGACGTCGGCTTCGAACCTTTGCGCCTCGTCCAGAGCGCTCGGCCCGTCATGGGCGACGCGCACGGTATGGCCGAGCTGCGAGAGCATGAGCGCAAGCGTCGTTGCGGCGTCGCGGTTGTCGTCGATGACGAGGATGCGTTTGGTCGGCTGCGCGGCCGGCGCACGCGCGGCGCTTCTGGGCGCATCAGGATCGGCTCGCGAAGCGTCGTTCAGCGCCGGCACCTCGATGGTGAACCGCGCTCCCTTGCCGAGCCCGTCGCTCGCCGCCGAGACGCGGCCGCCGTGGAGCTGCACGAGCGAGCGCACGATTGTCAGGCCCAGGCCCAGGCCGCCCACCGAGCGCTCCGCGCTTTGCGGCCGCTGGACGAAGATGTCCCAGATCCGCTCCAGCATCTCCGGCTCGATCCCGCTGCCCTGGTCGGCGACGGACACACTCACCATCCCTTGCACCCGCTCACCGCGGACCTCGATGCGTGAGTGCGGGTCGCTGTACTTCGATGCATTCGTCAGGAGATTGGATACCACTTGCGCCATGCGGTCGGGGTCCGCCTCGACTTCGAGGCCGCGGCTTGGCACGCGGATCTCGAGCCGGTTGCCCCGCTGCTCGAGCAGCGGGCTCGCCGTTTCCACGGCCCGGGCCACCACGTCGGCGATCTCGATGCGGCGGCGGCGCAGCTCCACCTTGCCCTGCGTGATCCGCGAGACGTCCAGCAGGTCGTCGACCAGGCGCGTAAGGTGGCCGACCTGGCGTTCGATGATCTCCTGCTCGTGGGATAGCGTTCCACGCAATCGCAACAGCTGCAGCGCGGTGGCGATCGGCGCAAGCGGATTGCGCAACTCGTGGCCCAGCATTGCCAGGAACTCGTCCTTGGCGCGGTTTGCCGCCGCCGCCTCCTCGATCAGCCGGTCCTGTTGCCGGCGGGCGCGTACCTGCTCCGTCACTTCGCTCGCCATCACCACTGCGGCGTCGTTGCCGCCGCCGAGGCCGCGCAGCGGCGCATAAATGAAAGTCCAGTACGTGTCCTCAACCTTCCCGCCGCGATGGATGGGCGCCCAGACTTCGTGCCCGATGTGCGGGTTGCCGGTGCGCATCACTTCGCGCAGCAGCTCGTGGAAGTTGGCCGCCGCGAGCTCCGGCATCGCCTTGAGCAGAGGCAGCCCCACGAGCGGCCGGTTGCCGGTAAGCGCCTGGTATGGCGGGTTGGCCAGCTCGAACACGAGCTCGGGCCCCCGCAGCACCGCGATCGGCATGGGGCTTTGCCGGAAAAGCGCCGCCATCGCCGCCTGCTCACCGTGCAGCTGCGCGCGCAGTCGCGACAGCTTGAGATTCGCAGCTACGCGGGCGATGAACTCGCGCGCCGCGAACGGCTTGACGATATAGTCGTCGGCGCCGGCGTCGAGCCCTTCGATCCGGGCTTCCTCTCCTGCGCGGGCGGAAAGCATGATGACCGGTACGCCACGCGTCTCCGGCGCCTCGCGCAGCGCCTTGACGAGGCCGAATCCGTCCAGCCGGGGCATCATCACGTCCGTGATGACCAATGCGGGAGCGCGCCCGCGGATTGCTTCCAGCGCCGCCGCCCCGTCCGGAACCGCCGTGACTGTCCACGACGCGCTCAGCAGCCGGCGCAGATAGTCCCGCATGTCGGCGTTGTCCTCCGCCAGAACGATGTGTGCGCCGCGCTCGGCGTCGTCCAGCGCCTCCGGGAGCGGCGCGATGGAATCGTCACCGGCGCCCCACTTCAGGGCTTCCGCGATGTAGGCAGAGGGGCGCGACGGGCTGGTCGACGATACGGCATCCTCGCGTACCTTCTCCGCGGGCAGGTGGGCGCGGCCGGCGCGGAGGGCGACCTTGAACTCGGTTCCATGCCCCGGCTCGCTCGAGGCTTCGATCCGACCGCCGTGGAGGCGCACGAGCTCCTGCACGAGCGCAAGCCCGATTCCCGAACCCTCATGGGTGCGGCTGCGGGCGCCTTCAATGCGATGGAAGCGCTCGAAAATCCGCGGCAGCTCGCCGGCCGGAATGCCAATCCCGGTGTCGCGCACGCGCAGGACGATTTCATCTCCGACCGGATCGAGAGCGACTTCGATCTCGCCTTCGTGCGTGAACTTGAAGGCGTTCGATAGCAGGTTGAAGACGATCTTCTCCCACATGTCGACATCCACGTACACCGGCTGCGGCAGCGGGGCGCAGCGCACCAAGAAGCGCAGACCGCCGCGCTCGATGGCGGCGCGGAACTGGCTCGCGAGGTCGGCAGTGAGCGCCTGCAGGTCCGCGGGCCGGTACGTCGCCTGCACACGTCCAGCCTCGATTCGCGAGAAATCGAGCAACGCATTGACCAGGCGGTGCAGGCGCAGCGCGTTGCGATGCGTCGCCTCGAGCTCGCGGCCGGCGAGCGCGCGCGCCGGGGAGTCGAGTGCATCTTCGAGCGGCCCCAGCATGAGCGTGAGCGGCGTGCGGAACTCGTGGCTCACGTTGCTGAAGAAGGCGGTCTTGGCGCGATCGATCTCCGCGAGTGCCTGGGCCCTGCGGCGCTCTTCTTCGTACGCGCGGGCGTTCGCGATCGCCGTGACGACCTGGTCCGCCGCGAGGCGGAACAGGCCGAGGTAGCGCTCGTCGAACC
>DASPMF010000063.1:0-13793 GCA_035627155.1 Burkholderiales bacterium
AAGAGCTCCCGGAGGTGCCGGGCGGTATAGATGTTGCCGAAGCGCGCGGAGAAAGTTCCGTACCCGTGGTTCGCATCTTCGCGGACGAGGGGATGCCGTGTTTCGGTGAAAAGGATGTTTCCGCCCCGCCGCGCGAGGTGCCGGCCGAGGTGCTGGGCGAAGCACGAGCCGGCGATGGCGAAGCGCTCGGCGCTGCCGAACGCGAACTTGCGACCGCAATCGAAGTCGATGTCCGCCTCGCTCTCCGCGGCGGCGATCGCCTTCCAAAAGCGCTGCGGCGGCAGCTTGTCGTAGGGGTTCATGCGCGCAGGCGATGGATCCAGGCGTCGATCTGCCGCGCGACGAGCGCGCCGTAGGCCGCATTGCCGTGGGTCAACCCCTCGGCGAACCGCTCGGAAAGCAAGCCTTCGGTCGTGCAGGCCTCGGCGGGCGCCTCGAGCACCGTGCAGCCGATGCGCGCGAGCCGTTCGGCGAGCCGCCGGCCGTAGCGCCGATACCACTTCAGGCGCAGCGCGTCGGGCGCAAACCCGTAGCGGGCGGTCTCCTCGGAGAGCGCCTCGAAGTGCGACGCTCCGCCGGGGTTCTCGCGCGGCGGAGGCGGCAGGACGTGCGCGAGCGGATTCGCCGCAAGGTGGCGCAGGACGGACAGCGACAGGAACACGGCGTCGACCCACGCGTCGATCCGCTCGTCGATGAACGCCGTGTCGATCAGCGGCACGTCGGCGCGTACTTTTTCGACGGATGCATCGAGGAAGTCATAGGCGGGCCAGGCGTCGAGCATGAAGCGCGCGTGCTCGTTGCCCTGGATCATCGACACGATCGGAGCCGCGCCCTGCCATTGCGCCAGCACGGCCTGGAAAGCGGGGTTGACCTGCACTGCGATCTTGCCGCTGCCGTCATCGATCCGGGTCACGAAGCGCCCGACGCGTGCGCCGGCGGAAATCACCCAGGCCACGCAGCGACGCAGGGAAGGCCCGGCAAGGGTCACCTCGAACGGCGCGTCCGGCACCGCGCCAGAGAACCAGCCCTGGAACGCCGCGCCGTATCGCGGGTCGGGCGGCGCGTCACGGCGCACCTGCGCACGCCAATCCGATACGGCATCTAGAAGCGCCACGCCGTGGCTGTGCGCGAGGAGGAAAAAATCGGGCGCGGAAGAAGCTATGATTGACCGCCCATCCGTCAAGGCGAGGAATAGTTGATTCTACGCCGGCTCATTGCCGACCTCCTGTTTGCCCGTGGACACGCCGCGCTCGCCGCGTCGCTCGACGCGCAGCGGCCGGAGTTCGCCCGCGCCGCCGCCCTGGCAGCGCGCGATGCGGGACGCGGCGCGCGCGCCCGCCGCTATGCCGAACGCGCGCTCGCGATCAACCCGCGCCTCGACGACATGCATCGCCTCCTCTCCAACCTCGAGCTTCCGGGAGAGGACTACCTCGCGCTGCTCGCCCGCCTGCATGCGCACCTGCGGCCGCGCACGTACCTGGAAGTGGGCGTCTCGAGCGGAAAGTCGCTGCGCCTCGTCGCGCCGGGAACGCGCGCCATCGGCGTCGATCCGCAGCCGCGCGTCGCGCTGCCGCTGCCGCCGGATGCGAAGGTCTTCGCCGAATCGAGCGACGCCTTCTTCGCGCAACGCGACGTGAAGGCGGAGCTCGGCGGCCTGCCGGTCGAGCTGGCTTTCATCGACGGGATGCACCACTTCGAATTCGCGCTGCGCGATTTCATGAACCTGGAGCGGCTCTGCACCCGGGACTCGGTCATCCTGCTGCACGACTGCTACCCGTGGTGCGAGATCGCGGCGCGGCGGGAGCGGGCCTCCGGCCTGTGGACGGGAGACGTATGGCGCGTAGTGCCGCTGCTGAAAGAGCAGCGGCCGGACCTCGAGATCCATACGATCGCCGCGCCGCCGAGCGGCCTGTGCATGGTCCGCAACCTGGACCCCGCGTCGCGCCTGATCGCGGACAACCTCGAGGCGCTTTGCGCGCGCTACCGCGACCTGGATTACCGGGTGCTGGCGAGCGACCCGGCCGGGACGCTGAACCTATTTCCGAACGACTGGGGCCGGGTAGAGGCGCTGCTCGGCAAGCGTTAAGGCTCGTCCGCGGAATTGGTAGGCGCGATTGGACTCGAACCAACGACCCCCACCATGTCAAGGTGGTGCTCTAACCAGCTGAGCTACGCGCCTGAAGCGAAGCGCGGATTTTATACCAGGCTCACGCCCGGGCGACGCGGATCACGCCTTTCAGCGCGCGCACGACGGCGAAGGCGCGCTTCAGGTGCGCGACGTTCTGCACTTCGAAGGTGAAGCGCATGAACGCCAGCTCGTCCTTGTTCTGGGTCCGCGCGGCGGTCACGTTGATCTGCTCGCGGGCGAGCGCGTCCCCGACGTCGCGCAGCAGGCCGCGGCGGTCCGTCGCCGTGACGGCCATCTCCACGGGGTAGCGCGCCGCCTCGGCGTCGCGCCCCTTGCCCCATTCGGCGTCGATCAGCCGCTCCGGGTCGGCTTCGCCCAGGCGCCTGAGGCTGGCGCAATCCTCGCGATGGATGGAGACACCCTTGCCGCGCGTCACGAAACCCCGGATCGGGTCGGGCGGGACCGGCTTGCAGCAGCGCGCGAGCTGCGTCAGCAGCCGGTCCATGCCGACGATCAGGACGGCTGAGCGCGAAGCCGGCTTGCGCAGCTTCTGGCCGGCCGGCAGCCTGTCCTCGACGACGACGTTTCCTTCCACTTCGCGCACCGCCGCTTGCAGCTGCCGCAGGTTGACCTCGTCGCGCGCCACGGCGATGAAAAGGTCCTCCGGCTTGCCGGCGCCGAGCTTCGCCGCGAGCGCCTCCAGGCTGGAGTGCACCGCCTTGGCTTTCTTCAGCTCCCTTTCGACCTTGGCGCGACCGGCGGCGATGGTCTCGGCCTGCTGCTCGGCGTTGAACCACTGCCGGATCTTGGCGCGCGCCCGGTGCGTCTTCACGAAGCCGCGCCCGGCGTTCAGCCAGTCGCGCGACGGTCCGCCGGTCTTCGCCGTGACGATCTCGACCCGCTGTCCGCTCGCGAGCGGCGTGTCCAGCGTCACGATGTGCCCGTCGACGCGCGCCCCGCGGCACCGATGCCCGAGGTCGGTGTGCAGCGCGTACGCGAAGTCCACGGGGGTGGCGCCCGCCGGCAGGTCGATCACCTTGCCCTGGGGCGTGAGCACGTAGACCGTGTCGTCGAGCTTCGCCTGGCGGGTAGTCTTGCGCCAGTCGGCGATCTCGTCGCGCCATGCGAGAAGCTCCCTTAGCCAGGCGATCTTCTGCTCGAACGCGCTCTCGGCCTTCGCGGACTTGCCGCGCATGTCCCCCGATTCCTTGTAGCGCCAGTGCGCCGCGATGCCGTATTCCGCCTGCCGGTGCATTGCCTGGGTGCGGATCTGCACTTCGAGCGTCTTGCCCTTCGGGCCGAGCACCGCGGTATGAAGCGACTGGTACAGGTTGCCCTTGGGGCGCGAAATGTAGTCGTCGAACTCGCGGGGAATCGGCTGCCAGAGGTTATGCACGACGCCGAGCGCGGTATAGCAGTCCTTGACCTCCGGCACGATGACGCGCAGCGCGCGCACGTCGTAGAGCTGCGAGAAGTCGAGCGCCTTGGCGCGCATCTTGTTCCAGATGGAATAGATGTGCTTCGGCCGGCCGGTGATCTCGGCCTGGACGCCCATCGCGCCCAGCTCCTTCGCGAGCGTGGCGATCGCCTCGGCGATGTAGCGCTCGCGCTCGAGCCGGCGCTCCTCGAGCATCCCGGCGATCTTCCTGTAGAGCTCGGGCTCGAGGAACCGGAACGACAGGTCCTCGAGCTCCCACTTCAGCTGCCAGACGCCCAGGCGGTTGGCGAGCGGCGCATAGATGTCGAGCGTCTCGCGGGCGTAGTCCGTCCTTTCTTTCTCGATGTTCCTAGCCTTCGAGAAGAAGCGCAGCGTCTGCGTGCGGCTGGCGAGGCGGATCAGCACTACCCGGACGTCCTCGACCATCCCGAGAACCATCTTGCGCAGGACCTCGTTCTGCTCGGTCGCGCTGCCGCGCGTCGCCACGCGAAGCTGGTACAGCTTCTCCACGCCGGCGACGAGGCTCGCGATCTCCTCGCCGAAGGCGTCCACGAGCGGCTGCCGGTCCGGCAGGTGCTGGGCCGCGGCGAACAGGATGCCGGCGGCCCGGCCCGGCGCATCGAGCCCGATGGCGGCGAGGTTCGCCGCGAGCCCGAGCGCGTGGTCCCAGGTCAACTCGCCGGTCGACAGGCGCTGGCCGGCGTAGAGCGGCTCGGCGAACTCGAGCGCGCGCGCCACCAGCGCCCGGTCGGGCGCGGCGAGGTCCGCCGCAACCGGCTCGATTGCGGCGGCGCTCGTGCCGTGCGGGCGAAGCTGGACGACGGTGACCATGCGGTATTTTACGAATATGGGCTGGCTCGCCGAATGGAGAAGGAAGCGCGTGCTGAAGCGCCACCGGATCGACGCCGCCCTGTGGGGCGCCGTGTGCCGGCGCTTCGGCTTCCTCGCCCGCCTTTCCGCCGCGCAGTCGCAGAAGCTGCAGGACCTCTCGCTCCTCTTCCTCGCCGAAAAGGAGCTGGTCGGGGCGCACGCCCTCGAGGTTACGGACGCGATGCGCGTGTCCATCGCGGCGCAAGCCTGCGTCCTCGTCCTCGAGCTCGGCCTCGACTGGTACGGCGGCTGGTCCGGCGTGATCGTCTATCCGGGCGACTTTCGCGTGCGCCGGTCCGAGATGGACGAGCACGGCGTGCTCCACGAATGGGACGACGAGCTCGCCGGCGAAGCGATGCCGGGTGGCCCGGTCGTGCTCTCCTGGGACGCGGCGGCCAACGACCCGTACGCGAACGTCGTCATCCACGAGTTCGCGCACAAGCTCGACATGGTGAACGGCGAGGCCGACGGCATTCCGCCCCTGCACCCGGGCATGGACCGCGCGGCGTGGCGGCGTACCCTCGCGGAGGCGTACGAGGGGTTTTGCGATGCGGTGGAGCGCGGCACGCAGACCTGGCTGGATCCCTACGCCGCCGAGCATCCTTCCGAGTTCTTCGCGGTTCTGAGCGAGGCCTTTTTCGAGGACCCGGAGGAGACCTGCCGCCGCTACCCGGACTTCTACGACCAGCTGAGCCGGTTCTACCGCCAGGACCCTAGAGCACGAGGCTAGAGCCCTCCGCGGGCGCTTCGCATTCCACTTTCGAGCCGAGCCGGGCGAGCGCCTCGCGCGCGTCCTTCAGCTTGAGGTCGATGAGCGCGTCGGTCTGGTCGATGTCGTGGTGGAACAGATGCAGGCGCTTCACCTCCGCCCGCGCCGCGAGCTTCGCCACCTCGCTTACGCAGGAATGCCCCCAGTCGACCTTGCCAGGGTACTCGCTGTCGCGGTAGGTGGTGTCGGTGATGAGCACGTCCGCGCCGCGCACGAAGCCCACCAGTTGCTCGACGTAGCGCGCGTTGTAGCGCTTGTCGGACTGCAGGTAGAGCTCGTTGTCGGTGATGTAGCACAGCGTGCGGTTGCGCGAGGTGAGCTTGTACCCCAGGCAGTAGCCCGGATGGCTGAGGAGCATGGTCTCGACCTTCACCGGCCCGAACTCGAGCGTCTCCTCGCGCAGGTCGCGGAACGTCAGCCGCGAGCCGAACTCGCGGATGGTGACGGGGAAATACACGCTCTCCATCTGCGCGCTGATCGCCCGCTCGATTGTCAGGTCGCCCTGGTACGGGCCGAAGATCTCGATCTGGTTGCCGCGCACGTACAGGGGGGCGAAGAAAGGAATCGTGTTGATGTGGTCCCAGTGCGTATGCGAGACGAAGATGCGGCCGGCGAAGCGCTGCCCGGCCGTGGTCGTCATCACGTGGTCCGACAGGCGCTTGATGCCCGAGCCGCAATCGAAGATGTAGAGCGGCTCGCCGCCGACCTCGACGCTCACGCACGGCGTGTTGCCGCCGTAGCGCGTGTAGGCCGGCCCCGGCGTGGGCAGCGTGCCGTGTACGCCCCAGTACGTCACCACCACGCGGCCGGACAGAATTTCCTCGATCGAGGCAAGCAGCGTGTCCTGCACGAACGGCTTCGCGATGTAGCCGTCCGCGCCGAGCTCCCTCGCGCGCCGGCGGTCGAAGTCGTAGGTCTTCGCCGAAAGGACGATGATCTTCATCTTCGAGAGCTCGGGGCGGCGACGCAGCTCGCGCGTGAGCTCGAAGCCGTCCATCACCGGCATCATGATGTCGGTGATCACGCAGTCGGGCCGCTCGCCCGGAATGCGCCTCAGCGCGTCCGCGGCGGAGGCGCTGGACTGCACCGCGTGCCCGGCGTTCTGCAGCAGCCGCTCGAGCAGCGCGCGCACGTCCGGATCGTCGTCCACCACGAAGAATTTCATCGGCCCCGACTGTACACTAAGGTCACCATGAATTCTCCCGAACGCCTGGCCGGTTCCGACGCCCTGACACTCTACGACGCGCTCACCGACGGCATGCGCCGCTTCGTGCGCGTGGACGAGCTCTGCCGGCTCGCCTGCGCGGCCGGCGTACAGTGGCTGCCGTCCCAAGCCGACCTCGCCGCCGAGGCGCCGCTCCCGCAGAAGGACAAGCAGGGCCACGAGAAGCGCCTCGGCGCGTTCCTCTCCGCCGTGCTCAATGACCCGACGCGCGGCATGCACCTTTGCCACGCGATGCTCCTGCCGCGCGCCGATTCCGCGGCCGCCCTCGAGACGTTCCGCACGCAGGGCGCGGTGCAGCTCGCCGGCGCGCGCGTCGAGCGCCGGGGCAAGGCGGCGGTCGTGACGATGCAGAACCCGCGCTTCCTCAATGCGGAGGACGAGTCGACTATTGCAGGACTCGAGACCGCGATCGACGTGGCGACGCTCGACGAGCAGAGCGAAGTTTGCGTGCTGCGCGGCGGCCCGGTGGAGCACCCGAAGTTCGCGGGGCGCCGGCTCTTCGGCGCGGGCATCAACCTCACGCACCTCTACCAGGGGAAGATCCGCTACCTCTGGTACATCCTCCGCGACCTCGGGCTCGTCAACAAGCTCTACCGCGGCACGGCCTTCGCGGACGCCTCGCCCGAAGTCGCTTCCACGGAGAAGCCCTGGATCGCGGCCGTGGAGGGGTTCGCGATCGGCGGGCATTGCCAGATCCTGCTCGTGATGGACTACACCATCGCCGCGGACGACGCCTACATGACGCTGCCGGCGCGCAAGGAAGGCATCATCCCCGGCGCGGCGAACCTGCGCATGCCGCGCCTCGCGGGCGACCGCGTGACGCGCCAGGCGATCATGATGGACCGTCGCATCCCGTGCGCGAGCCCGGAGGGCCGGCTGATGTGCGACGAGGTCATCGGCGCCTCGTCGATGGACGAAGCGATCGGGCGCACCGTCGACATGCTGACAAGCTCGGGCGTCGTGAGCGCGGCCGGCAACCGGCGCGCGATCCGCATCGCGCAGGAGCCGTTCGACACGTTCCGCCGCTACATGGCGGTGTACGCGCGGGAGCAGGCCTATTGCCACTTCAGCCCCGCGCTCATCCGCAACCTGGAGAAGAACTGGGATGCCGCCAACCGCCGCGGATAGGGCGTCGAGCTGCCTCGTCGTCGTCGACATTCAGTACGACTTCATGCCGGGCGGGGCGCTCGCCGTGCCGAAGGGCGATGAAGTGGTCCCGGTGATCAACGCCCTGCTCCCGCGGTTCGAGAACGTGGTGCTGACGCAGGACTGGCATCCGCGCGGCCACGCATCCTTCGCTTCCGCGCACGCCGGCCGGAAGCCCTTCGAGACGACGCGCCTCCCCTATGGCGAGCAGGTGCTTTGGCCGGACCATTGCGTCCAGGGCACGCACGGCGCAGCCCTCCATGCGGGCCTCCAGGCGGACAAGGCGCAGCTCGTGATCCGCAAGGGGTTCCACGACGGCATCGACAGCTACTCCGGTTTCGTCGAAGCCGACCGCAAGACCTCCACCGGTCTTGCCGGCTACCTCAGGGAGCGCTCCATCCGCAAGGTCTGGGTGTGCGGCCTGGCCACGGACTTCTGCGTCGCGTGGACCGCCCTCGACGCGCAGGCGGCCGGATTCGAAACCACGCTCATCGAGGACGCCTCGCGCGCGATCGACCTCGACGGCTCGCTCGCCCGCGCGTGGCGCGACCTAGCCGCCGCCGGCGTCCAGCGCGGGCGTGCGGCCGCGGCGTAGCTCGAGCGTCCTCGAATAGCGGGACATCGCGTAGCAGAAGACGAAGTACACGAGGCAGGCGAAGAGGTACGCCTCCACGCCGAACCCGCTCCACGCCGGCTCGTTCAACCCCACCTTCACGGCAGCGAGCAGGTCGAACAGGCCGATGATCGCCACCAGAGACGTGTCCTTGAAAAGCCCGATGAACGTGTTGACGAGCGGCGGGACGGCGATGCGCAACGCCTGTGGCAGCACGACGTAGAACATCTTCTGGAACGCGCCCAGGCCGAGCGCGTCCGCCATTTCGTATTGCGCCTTCGGGATCGCCTGCAGGCCGCCTCGCACCACCTCGGCGAGGTACGCCGCGGCGAACAGGATGAGCGCGATCTGCGCGCGCAGCAGCTTGTCGATGGTCACGCCCGAAGGCAAGAAGAGCGGCAGCATGACCGAGGCCATGAAGAGGAGCGAAATCAGCGGCACGCCGCGGATGAGCTCGATGTAGGCGACGCACAGCGCGCGCATCACCGGCAGCGTCGAGCGGCGCCCGAGCGCGAGCAGGATGGCGATGGGAAACGCGAGCGCCATGCCGAAGGTGGCGAGGAGCAGCGTCAGGATCAGGCCGCCCCAGCGCTCGTTCTCGACGTACGGCAGCCCGAGCACCCCGCCCCACATGAGCACCCCGATCACGGCGAGCCCCGCGAACCACACCACGGCAAGCCAGGCCTTCCAGAAGCGGCGCAGCGCGCTGAACACCCACAGTCCGATGAGCACCGCGGTCGCCACCGCGGGGCGCCAGTGCTCGTCGTATGGATAGGTGCCGAAGAAGATGAAGCGCTGCTTCTCATTGACGTAGGCCCAGCACGCGCCTTCAGCGGCCCGGCACGCCGACGAAGGGCCGCTCCAGACGGCGCTGATCAGCGCCCAGTCGAGGAACCGGGGCACCACGGCGAGGAAGGCGGCGCCGAGCGCCAGCGTGAGGAGCGCGTTCGGCCAAGAGGAAAAGAAGTTGTCGCGCAGGAACTTCATTTCAGCTGGATGCGGGCGTTGTACCAGTTCATGAACGCCGAGATGGCGAGGCTCGCGGTCAGGTAGGCGGCCATGATGAGCGCGATGCCCTCGATCGCCTGACCGGTCTGGTTGAGCGTGGTGTTCACCACCGAGACGAAGTCGGGGTAGCCGATCGCCACCGCGAGCGAGCTGTTCTTCGTCAGGTTGAGGTACTGGCTGGTGAGGGGCGGCACGATCATCCGCAGCGCCTGCGGCAGGACGACGCGGCGCAGCGCCTGCGGCCGTCGCAACCCGATGGCATAGCCGGCGTCGACCTGGCCGCGCGGCACCGCCTGGATGCCGGCGCGCACGATCTCGCCGATGAACGCGGCCGTGTAGACGACGAGGCCAGCGAGCAGCGCGGCGAGCTCCGGCGAAAGGTGCGCCCCGCCCAAGAAGTTGAAGCCCTCCAGCACCGGAACATTGCCCGGGAGCGGAAAGAAGATGCCGCGGTTGGAGAGGAACAGCCCGGAGACCGGGCTCAGCGCCTCGCGCGGAGAAGGCAGCGCCTCGGTGATGAGCGCGTACCAGAAGAAGAGTTGCACGAGGAGCGGCGTGTTGCGGAAGAACTCGACATAGACCCGGGCGAGCGCGCGCAGCAGGAGGTTCGGCGAAAGCGCGCTCAGGCCGACGACGAAGCCGAGCACCGTCGCCGCGGCGATGCCGGCCCCGGCGACCTGGAAGGTGTTCAGCAGCCCGACGACGAGCGCGCGGAGGTAGGTGTCGGCCGCGCCGTAGGCGATCAGCGATTCGCCGATCTCGAAGCCCGATTCGCGGCGCAGGAACCCGAACCCGGTGGCGATGTTGCGCTCGGCAAGATTCGCAACCGTGTTCGAGTACAGGTACCAGCCGAGCGCCAGTACCGCCGCGAGCGCAACCCCCTGGAGGAGGCTTTTCTTCAACTCAACGGATGGGCGGCGCGTACATCAGCCCGCCGTTCTTCCACAGCGCGTTCTGGCCGCGCTCGAAGCCCAGCGGCTTGAGGTTCGCCTCGAAGGATTCGCCGTAGTTACCGACCTGCTTGACGATGTTATAGGCCCACTTGTTGTCCAGGCCGAGCATCTTGCCGAGGTCGCCGGTGGCGCCGACGAAACGCTGCACACCGGGGTCCTTGCTCTGCAGCGCCTGGTCGATGGTCTTCGTCCCAAGGCCGA
The DNA here is from genome assembly GCA_035627155.1 of Burkholderiales bacterium. Lineage (GTDB taxonomy): Bacteria > Pseudomonadota > Gammaproteobacteria > Burkholderiales > SG8-39 > SCGC-AG-212-J23. Next base: position 10,352 of record DASPMF010000063.1, read on the forward strand.
GCTCCTCCGCCTCGATCATGGCGAAGAGCGACCACTTCACCACGTCGAACCAGCGGTCGTCGCCGTGGCGCACGGCCGGCCCGAGCGGCTCCTTCGAGATCACCTCCGGGAGGATGACGTGCTCGGCGGCGTTCGGCGCGCGCGAGCCGCGCACCGAAACGAGGCCGGAGATGTCGGTGGTGAACACGTCGCAGCGGCCGGCGAAGTAGGCGTTCAGCACTTCCTCCAGCTTGTCGATCACCACCGGCTTGAACGTCATGCGGTTGGCGCGGAAGTAGTCGGCGAGGTTGAGCTCCGTGGTGGTGCCCGGCTGCACGCAGATCGTGGCGCCGTTCAGCTGCTTCGCGCTCTTTACGTTCAGCTTCTTCCACACCATGAAGCCCTGGCCGTCGTAGAAATTGACGCCGACGAAGTTGAAGCCGAGGCCCGCATCCCGCGCATACGACCAAGTCGTATTGCGCGAAAGAAGGTCCACTTCTCCCGACTGCAGCGACGTGAAGCGCTGCTGCGTGGTGGCCGGGACGTAGCGGACCTTGGTGGCGTCCCCGAATACAGCCGCGGCGACGGCGCGGCACACGTCCACGTCGATGCCCTTCCAGACGCCCTTGGAGTCGGGCTGGGAGAACCCTGCGAGGCCGGTGTTGACGCCGCAGAGCACGGCGCCGCGGCTGCGCACCGTGTCGAGGGTCGACTGCGCCGCCGCAGCCTGCATGAAGAACAATCCGAGAACGATCGCCAGAGCTTTCACTTCGTGCCTCCTTCCATGAGGAACTCCCGCACAACGGAGATCTGCCCCGCCTCCATCAGCGTGGGGGCGTGGCCGACCGCTGGAATTTCCACGACCCGGGCCTTCGGGCCGCGCTGCGCCATCCGCTGTGCCGTTTCGCGCGCGAGCAGGTCCGACTCCGCGCCGCGCAGCACGAGCGTCGGGCAGCGGATCGCATCGTAGAACGGCCAGAGCTCGATGTCGCGCTCCGGCAGCGACGCACGATACGGTTCGGCGATGCGCGGGTCGTAGCGGGCTTCGTAGCGGCCGTCCTCGCGCCTGCGCGCCCACGATTCGGTCAGGTGGCGCCACTGGGCGTCGTCGTGGACGCCGAAGCCGGCCGAGATGGCACGCATATAGCGCTCGGCTTCCTCGATCGATTCGAAAAGCGGCGTGCGGCCCAGGTAGCCGGCGATCCGCTCGAGCGCGGCCCGGGCGATCACCGGTCCGGCATCGTTGATGACCAGGCGCTCGACCGGCGATCCGGCCTGGGCGGCGAGCGACATGCCGATCAACGCGCCCATCGAGGTGCCGACCCAGCTCACCGCCTCGACGTCGAGTCGCGCGATCAGGGTCACCATGTCGGCGACGTACTGCGCAATGGCGTAGTGCATCGGGTCGGCGAGCCGGTCCGAGTCGCCCCGGCCTACGACATCCGGGCAGACCACGCGGAACCGCCCGCACAGCGCCTGCGCCAGCGGGTCGAAGTCGCGGGCGCTGCGCGTGAGGCCATGCACGCACACGAGGACATCGCGGTTGCGCGCATCGCCCCACTCGAGGTAAGCCATGCGGTGCAGACCGCGCGGCGACAGGCACTGCACCGAGCGCCGTCGCGGTCCGGCTTCAGCCATCGCCCTTGTCGATCGTGCGCTCGACGAGCTTGCCGCCCTCGATCACGACGCGGCCGCGCACCTTGTCATGCTGCCATTCGGCCTCGACCTGCAGCTCGGGGAAATCGCGCGACGCCTCCACGAGCACCGGGAACGGCAGGCCGTTCTGCGGCTCCAGGCGGTATTCCAGCGCACCGTCCGTGTGGTGCTCGGTGTAGTCGGTCGCATCGATGTCGCGCACCATGAGGTAACGGAAACGCTCGCGAAAATCCTCAAGCCGGCCCACGCCGGTGACGCGCACGATGGCTTTGAAGGTGGCCTGGCTCACTCGGCGATTCTATACGCGGGGAATCTGCCGCCAATAGCGCGCGCGCAGCGCTCGCTCGGACGTTACGCGCGGACCGCCGCGCCCCAGCACGACATGGACCGCGCCATCGAGGTCGGTACGCAGGACCGTCGCCCCGGCTGCCCGGTAGCGTGCGAGCACTTCCGGGCGCGGATGGCCGAAGCGGCTGCGATAGCCCGCCGATGCGATCGCCCAGGCCGGTCGGACGGCCGCGATGAACGCGGCACCCGAGGACGTCGTGCTGCCATGGTGGGGAATGAGCACGGCATCGCTGCGCAGCGCGGCCCCGCTCGCAAGGAGCTGCGCTTCCGCCGTGCGCTCGATGTCTCCCGTCAACAGCATCGAAGCACCACCGGCCGTGATCCGCAACACGCAGCTGCGGTCGTTCCTGCGCGGCGCGGCGCCGCCCGCGGGGTGCAGCACCTCGAACGCGACCCCGTCCCATCGCCAGCGCAGCCCGGCGCGGCAAGCGCGGGCCGCCGGAGCGAGCGCGTGCAATCCATGCGCGGGCGCGAGGGAGGAGAACACGGCGGAAACCGGCACCGACTCCAGCACGGTCTGTGCGCCGCCGACGTGATCGCTGTCGTCGTGCGTCAACACCATGGCGTCGAGCGACCTAATGCCGCTGGCGCGCAGCAGCGGCACCACGACCCGGCCGCCGCTGTCGCTTTCCGAGCCGTACGCGGGGCCGGCGTCGTACAGCAGTGCGCGGTTGCGGGTGCGTACGAGCACGGCCAGGCCCTGCCCCACGTCGAGCGTGCTGATCCGCGCCTCGCCCTGCGCCGGCGGGTCGGATGCAACAAGGAACGCCGGCGCCACGAGTGCGATACCCGCGCCGCGTGACGGTACACCGGGCGGCGCAAGCAGCCAGGCGACGCCGCCCAGGGCCAGTACGACCGTCCAGGCCGGCGGAACCTGCTGCTCCCAGAGAGCGGCCGGAAGCGCCGCGCACCACTCGAGGAATTGCAGCAGAAGTTGCACGAGCCATGCGGCGGCGTGCAGCAGGAAATCGAGCGGAACGAGCGCGCTTGCGAGCGCAATCGGGGTCACCACGCCGGACACGAGCGGGATGGCGAGCGCGTTCGCAACCGGCCCGGCGAGCGAGACCTGGCCGAACAGGAACAGCGCGGCGGGTGCGAGGCCGAGCGTGATGGCCCACTGCACGCGCGCCCACTGCAGGAGCTTCGGCTCGGGCCGGCTCCATCCGCCCGAGGCGTAGAAGATGACCAGCACGGCGCCGAAGGACAGCCACGTGCCGGGCGCGAGCGGCGCCCACGGGTCGAGCAGGACGACGAGCGCGAGCGCGATCGCCAGCACGCGCAGCGGCGCGACGATGCGCCCGGCCCAGAGCGCGAGCGCCACGACGCTCACCATGTAGAAGGTGCGCTGCGCCGGCACGGCGAACCCCGCCAGCACGGTGTAGGCGAATGCGCCGGCAATGGCGGCGAGCGCGGCGGCCTTGCGCGCGGGCAGGCGCTCGGCGGCGCCGGGGACGCGGCG
>DASPMF010000064.1:0-3811 GCA_035627155.1 Burkholderiales bacterium
GTAGGCGACGTCCGCGGCGTGGAGCTGCTCCAGCCGCTCCCGGAGCCCCTCGCCCGCTTGCCCGCGCGCGAGCAGCGCCTGAACCTCGCGCAGGTTCTCCTGCCGGTCGTCGAGCTCGAGGCGCGTCACCAAGGCTGCAAGCGTGTCAGGGAATCTGGGCCGCGTCCATGCGCGCGTAGATCGTCGATACCCGTCCCGCGAGGTACGGCGTGACGCGGCCGCGCTCGTAGCGGCGCGGACTCGGCAGGACCGAGGCGAGCCACGCGGCCTGCGAGGCATTGAGCGCCGAAGCCGGGACGTTGAAATGGTGGCGCGCGGCCGCCTCGGCGCCGAAGATGCCGTCGCCCCATTCCGCCACGTTGAGGTAGAGCTCGAGGATGCGGCGCTTCGAGAGCGTGTGCTCGAGCATCCAGGTGATGACGGCCTCCTGCGCCTTGCGCACGTAGGATCGGTCGCCGGAGAGGAAGAGGTTCTTTGCGAGCTGCTGGCTGATCGTCGATGCGCCGGCGACGACCTTGCCGCGCTTCTCGTTCTTCGCGATCGCTTTCTGGATCGCTTCCCAGTCGAACCCCTCGTGGTCGAGGAAGCGCGCGTCCTCCGCCGCCACCACGGCGCGCTTCAGGTGCACGGAGACGCGCTCGTACGGAACCCACTGCCGGCGCAGCGTGGCCTTTGGGTTCTTCTCGCGCAACACCTCCAGGCGGCGGTCCATGAAGGCCGTGCTGGCCGGGTTGAACGCATTCAGGTAGAGGATCTGGGCGTAGAACCACACCTGCACCGCGAGCACCGCGAGAAACGCGGCGGTAAGCGCGTATCCGAGGGACTTAACGACCCGCCGCATCGTGCGCGCTAGCCCGCGCGCAGGCGCTCGAGGACCGGCCGGGTTGCGGGACGGACGCCGCGCCAGATCTCGAATGACTCGGCCGCCTGTTCGACAAGCATTCCTAGGCCGTCGGCCGTACGAGCGCCGCACTGGCGCGCTTGCGCGAGGAACGGCGTTCTGCGTCCATAGACCATGTCGTATGCGAGCACCCGCTTATTCAGCACGCCATGCGGCAAAACGATTTCCTCGAGTTGCAAACCGGCGGAGGTTGCGTTCACGACCAGATCGAAATCACCTTGCAGATCGCCATACGCGGCGGCTTGCGCGGGCGGGAAACGCGCGGCCAGCGCGCGCGCCTTGTCGACCGTGCGGTTGGCGATTACGAGGGTTGATACGCCGGAGTCGAGAAGGCTGGCCACGACCCCTCGCGCCGCGCCTCCCGCGCCCATCAGCAGGACCCGGCGGCCGGCCAGGTGGACTCCGAGGTTGCGGGACAGGTCCGCAACCAGACCCGCGCCGTCCGTCGTATCGCCGTAGACGTCGTCTTCGAACACCAGCGTGTTGACCGCCTGCGCGGCGCGCGCGCGCTGGCTGGTGCGCCGGCAGAGCGCGAAAGCCTGTTCCTTGAACGGGAGCGTGACGTTGAGTCCCTTGCCGCCGGCCGCGAAGAAAGCGGTCACGGCCGCGGCAAAGCCATCGAGCGGCGCCTCGATGCGGCCGTATTCCAGGTCGTGCCCGCACTGGCGGGCGAACTCGGCGTGGATCCCCGGCGACTTCGAGTGCGCGACCGGATTGCCGATCACCGCGTAGCGATCCGTCATGCCGTCCCCGCGGCTACTCGGTCCAGATCTTGTCGCCGTGCCCGAAGAACCACGTCCGCGTGATGACGAGCAGGTCGGTATCGCGGCGGATGTTGGCCGGGAAGGCGGCGAACGGGGCCGCCATGCGGACGATCTTGAACGCCGCCGCGTCGAGCACCTTGAGTCCGGACGAGCGGTCGAGCTCGACCGATTCGACCGATCCGTCGGGCCGCAACGTGACGGTCAGGCGCAGGGTTCCATAGAGCTTGCCGCGTGCTTCTGCCGGGTAGTTCAGCGTTCCGACACGTTCCACCTTCGCCCGCCAGTCCTCTTCGTACTGGGCGAAGCGGTATTCCGTGGCGCGGGCGCCGATGAACTTCTTGCGCGGCCGCTTCTGGTATTCCTCGATGTTGCGGTTGATCTCCGCCTCGAGCCGCATCATGGCGAGCGAGCGCTCCGCAAGGTCGCGCCCGTTGAGCGGCGCCGGCTCTTCCGCCGGCGCCTGCTTCGGCTGCTCGGCGGCGACCCGGCTTTTCGATTCGCGTGCCTGCGCAAGGAGGCGCTGCTGCTGCGCCTCGAGCTGCTGGACGCGCCGGCGAGCCTCCACCAGATCGCGTCCGGGGTCGTTCGGGTTCGTCACCGGCAGGGGCGACTTCGCGCGGCGATCCTCGTCCACGTTGCCGCCGCGGTCGAGGTTGGCCTGCGCAAGCCGCTCGGCTTTCGCCGGCCGCTCCTTCGTCCGCGCATTGACGAGGACGACTTCGAGCGGCGCGTTGGCGGAATTCCAGCGCAGCGCATCGGGAAACTTGAAGTGCACCGACAGCGCCACGCCATGCAGCAGCACGGACACCCCGACCGCCGCGGCGAGCGCGCGGTCGCGGAAATCCAGCCCCGGCGTCATGCGCCGGAAGAGCTCGGCCGCGATCGTAAAGTGCAATCTCACCTCTTCCCTACAAGCCTTTCAATAACCGGGCTTTTCTTCATTCTAGGCTTTTCAGCCGCGGTTGGCTGCGACTTGCGTCGCGTCGGCCTCGAAGGCGGCCGGTCCGAGGGTTTCCCGGTATGCGCAGGCGACCGTGCGCTCCAGCAGGTCGACCGACTGCACTTCGAGCCGGACGCGGGTCCCGGCATCGAGCGACGGCAGCGACGAGACGCGGGTGACGATCGGCACGCCTTCCATGCGAACCAGGTTCTCCCGGAGCACCGTCGCGGCGATGAACCGCACCTCCTCCTGCAGGAGCCAGCGCAGCGACCAGTACGCCTCCATCGCGCGCTGGTGCTCGTCGTAGCGCGCATACGTCACCTCGAACGCCCGCAGGGCGGCGAGGAGAGCGTCCGCCGTGCGCGTGAAGGGGGCGCGCCGGCCGGAGAGCGTGGCGACGAGCTGCCATTGGTTGAGCAGGTCGACGTAGCGCCGCAGCGGCGAGCTCATCCAGGCGTATGCGCGCAGGTTCAGCCCCTCGTGCGGCTCCGGGTGCACGCTCATGCGCACCTTGCCGACGGACTGGACGCGGTAGATCGCGGCGACATCCCGCTCGGCGAGCAGCTCGCCCCAGGATGAGTTCGCGAGGATCATGAGCTCGGAAACCAGCTTGTCGAGCGGGGAGCCGCGCGGCCGCTGCACGATGCGCACGCGACCGTCTTCGACGTAGAACGTGTAGTCCACGATGCCGGCCGGCGTGCTCGGCTTGCCGCGCCGCTTTTCCAGCGACTCGGCGATGCGATGCAGCGCGCGCAGCTCCTCCTCGTACGGAAGGCCGGTGAGCGCGCCGCTCGCCAGGCCGTGGTTCAGGACGTCGTACTGCACATGCCGCAGATTGGCGGCGACCGGTACCCTTTCGATCCTCGAAGAACTGCCATTGATGGCGCCGCCCTCCTCTTCTACCTCCACGTAGAGGGAGACGGCGGGCCGCGTTTCCCCCTGGTCGAGCGAAAAGCGGGCGACGGCGTCATCGGGCAGCATGGTGAACTTGCGCCCCGGCATGTACGCGGTCGAAAGCCGTTCGCGGGCGATCGTGTCCAGCGCCGACCCGGGCGCGATGCCGAGCGCCGGCGCGGCGATATGGATGCCGATGCGCAGAATCCCCGGTTGGACGCGGCGTACCGAGAAGGCATCATCGATTTCGGTCGTGCCGCTGTCGTCCAGGCTGAACGCTTCGACTTCGGCGATTGGCAGATCGTCGGGCAC
>DASPMF010000065.1:0-5728 GCA_035627155.1 Burkholderiales bacterium
GCGGCTCTTCGAAGGCACTGCGGAGCAGATGTACGCCTCGCTCGAGAAGCTGCGCGCGCTGCCTGACGAGACGCGCGTCTACTGCGGGCACGAATACACGCTCGCGAACATCGCCTTTGCGCGAGACGTGGAACCCCTGAACCAATCCCTGAAGCAAAGAGAGCAGCAATCGCGCAGGCTGCGCGAGGCGGGCAAGCCCACGCTGCCGAGCACGCTCGGCGAGGAGAAGGCGACCAATCCCTTCCTGCGTTGCCGGGAGCCGGCGGTGATCGAGTCGGCGAACAAGTACCTCGGCGCGCGCGTGACGGATCCGACCCGCGTGTTCGCGGCGATCCGCGACTGGAAGAACAACGCTTGAGAAGGATCCTCCTCCTCGCAGTCGCCCTGCTCCAGGCCTGCGCCTCGGCGCCCGAGGTCGAAGTGGGAGCGACGGCGCCGGAAGCGGAGGTCGCAGTCGTCCAGCCGAAGCCGCAGGTCGTGCAGCCGCTGCCGCCGAAGCCCGCGCCCGAGCCGTTGCGGGTGGAGAAGCTGCCCAGGTTCGACGGCGAGCGCATGGAGGTGCAGGACCCGCTCAAGGGCCTGCCGACCATCGACCGCACGGTGCCGCCGGACGACCTGTGGCAGCGCATCCGCCAGGGCTTCCAGATGCCCAACCTCGGCGGTTCGCTCGTCAAGAAGAAGACCGCGGAGTACGCGCGCAACCCGGAATACCTGCAGCGCATCTTCGACCGCAGCCGGCTCTACCTGTATCACATCGTCGAGGAGATCGAGAAGCGCAACCTGCCCACCGAGCTCGCGCTGCTGCCGATGGTCGAGAGCGCGTTCAACCCGCTGGCGTACTCGCGCGCCCGGGCGTCGGGCCTGTGGCAGTTCATACCCGGCACCGGGCGCATCTACAAGCTGGAGCAGAGCTGGTGGTACGACGAGCGCCGCGACATCGTGGAGTCCACCAACGCCGCGCTCGACTACCTGACCCGGCTCTACGAGATGCACGGCGACTGGCACCTCGCCCTCGCTTCCTACAACTGGGGCGAAGGCGCGGTGCGGCGCGCGATCGAGAAGAACCGCCGCGCGAAGAAGCCGACCGACTACGCGAGCCTGCGCATGCCGCGCGAGACGCAGCACTACGTGCCGAAGCTGCAGGCGATCAAGAACATCATCGCCGACCCCAAGCCCTTCGGCATCGACCTCGACCCCATCCCGAACCAGCCGTACTTCGAGGTCCTCGACGGCACGCCCGACATGGATGTCGTGCTGGCCGCCAAGCTCGCCGACATGCCGGTAGAGGACTTCGTCGCGCTCAACCCCGGATTCAGCCGGCCGCTCATCCGCGCCACCGGGGCCGCGCGCATCGTCCTGCCGGCGGACAAGGTGGAGGTCTTCCGCGCCAACCTCGCGAAGCGCGGCGACGAGTCGCTCGTTTCCTGGCAGATCTACCATCCGCGCCGCGGGGAGACCCTGGCGAAGATTGCGGCCAAGTACAAGATCGGCCTGCCCGAGCTCAAGCGCGTGAACGGGATCCCGGCGTACGCCTCCCGCGTGCCCAAGGTGATGGTGGTGCCGCTCGACCGCGAGGCCGGCGAGACGGCGGCCAAGCTGCCCATCCAGTACGCGGCCCCCGGCGCCGCGGGCCGCCTGCACACCGTGCGGCGCGGCGAAACGCTGAGCGGAATCGCCGCCCGCTACGGCGTGAGCCTGGCTTCCCTCAAGCGCCTCAACGGCGGCAGCACCTTCCTGCGCATCGGCCAGAAGCTGCGCATCCGGTAACGGAATGCGCGCGGGCCCGCTCGCTCTGGTGTGCGCCGCGCTCCTGCTGGGATGCGCCGCGCCCGCGCCGGCGCCGGACGCCGCGCCCGACCTGCGGGCGCGAATTCCGTCCCGCCCGCCTCCGGCGCCCGGCACCGCGGCGATCGACGCGACGCGCCTCCCGGCGCCCGCGCTCGAGCGGCGCGAGATCGTCGAGCCGCTGCGCGGCGTGCCGACCATCGATCGGACGCAGTCGCCGGACGACTTGTGGGAGCGCCTGCGGCGCGGCTTCGCGATGCAGGACCTCGACAATGCGCTGGTCCGCGAGAAGACCGCCTACTACGCCGCGCGGCCGGAATACCTGCAGCGCATCGTCGACCGCAGCCGGCTCTACCTGTATCACATCGTCGAGGAGATCGAGCGGCGCGGCCTGCCGGCCGAGCTGGCGCTGCTGCCGATGGTCGAGAGCGCGTTCAACCCGATGGCGTACTCGCGCGCGCACGCCTCGGGGCTGTGGCAATTCATCCCGGGCACCGGGCGCCGCTACGAGCTTGCGCAGAACTGGTGGTACGACGGCCGGCGGGACATCGTCGATTCCACCAACGCCGCCCTCGAATACCTGACGGCGCTCTACGAGATGCACGGCGACTGGCAGCTCGCGCTCGCCTCGTACAACTGGGGCGAAGGCGCGGTGCGCCGCGCGATGGAGAGGAACCGCGCCGCCGGCCTGCCGGCGGACTACGAGAACCTGCGCATGCCGGACGAGACACGCCACTACATCCCGAAGCTGCAGGCGCTGAAGAACATCGTGCGAGATCCGAAGCCCTTCGGCATCACGCTCGATCCGATACCGAACCAGCCTTATTTCGCGACCTACGAGAAGCTGCGCGACATCGACGTGCAGCTCGCCGCCAGGCTCGCGGAGATGCCGGTCGAGGAGTTCATCGCCCTCAACCCCGGGTTCAGCCGCCCGATCATCCGCGCCTCGGTGACGCCGCGCATCGTCCTGCCGGCCGAGAAGGTGGAGGTTTTCCAGGCCAACCTCGAGAAGCACCGGAAATCGCTGGTCTCCTGGAAGACCTACAACCCGAAGAAGGGCGAGACGCTCGAGTCGATCGCAAGGAAGCACGGCATGACGCTCGCGCAGCTGAAGGAGGTGAACGGCATTGCCGCGCGCTCCCGCGCGGTGCCGGGCCTGCTCGTCGTGCCCACCAGCGCGGCGGGCGCCGCCGCCCTTCGCCGCCTGCCGATCATGTACGCGCCGCCGATCCCGATCGTGTACCGGCGCATCTGGCATACCGTGAAGCCGGGCGAAACGCTCGCGAGCATCGCGAGGCGCTATGACGTGACCACTCTGGATCTCCGGCGCTGGAACCCGGGCGCGCGGGTTTCGGCCGGCCAGCGCGTCGCGGTGGACGTGCGGTCCACGCCCCGCCCCAAGGCCAAACCGAGGCCGGTGCGCCGCCCGCGCTAGTCCACGCGCGGCACCGCCGCGAGCAGGCTGCGGGTGTACTCGTGCTGCGGCCGGCGCAGCACGTCGTCCACACTGCCGCGCTCGACGATTCGTCCCTGGACCATCACGGCGACCTCGTGCGCGAGGAAATCCACCACGGCGATGTTGTGAGTGATGAAGAGGTAGGCGATGCCGCGGCGCCTCTGCAGGCTGCGCAGCAGGTTGAGGATCTGCGCCTGCACCGAGACGTCGAGCGCGCTCGTCGGCTCGTCGCAGACGATCAGGGAAGGATCCACCGCGAGGGCGCGCGCGATCGCGATGCGCTGGCGCTGGCCGCCGGAGAACTCGTGCGGATATCGGCCGAGCGCGTCGCCGGGCAAGCCGACGTCCGACAGGATTTCTTCCAGCCTCGCAAGCCGCTCGGCGTCGTCGCGCCCGACCGCCAGGCTGCGCATGCCCTCGAGCAGGATGTCCACCACGCGCATGCGGGGATTCAGGGACGCGTAGGGATCCTGGAACACGATCTGCATCGCCGAGCGCAGCGGCCGCATCTCGCCCCGGCGCATGCCGACCAGGTCCTTGCCGTCGTAGACCACGCGCCCGGAAGTCGGCGCGATGAGCTGCAGGATCGCCTTTCCGGCGGTGGTCTTGCCGCACCCCGATTCGCCGACCAGCGCGAGCGTGCGGCCCCGCGCAAGCTCCAGTGAAATGCCGTCCACCGCCTTTACGTAGCCGACGGTGCGCCGGAACACTCCCCGCCGGATCGGGAAATGCACCTTGAGATCCTCGACGGTGAGCAGCGGCTCTTCGTTCCTTTCCTCCGGCGCCGCACCGGCTGGCGCGATGCCCGGCGCACTGCGCGGCGGCGCGAGCCCCTCCTCGCGCAGATGGCAGCGCGCGCGGATGCCCGGGGCCGGCTCGAGCAGCGCCGGAGCCTCCACCCGGCAGCGCTCGAAGACGTAGTCGCAACGGTCGGCGAAGCGGCAGAAGTCGAACTTCATGGTCAGGCGCGGCACCTGGCCCCGGATCACCGCCAGCTCGCCGCCGCGCCGCTCAGGGGACGGGAGCGCGTCGAAGAGCTTCTGCGAATAGGGATGCTGCGGGGCGCGGAAGAACGCCTCGCGCGGCGCGACCTCGACGATCTGCCCGGCGTACATCACCGCGACGCGGTCGGCCATCCGCGCCACCACGCCCAGGTCGTGCGTGATGAGCAGCAGCGTCATGCCGCGCTCCTTCTGCAGCCGCGCGAGGAGGTCGAGGATCTGCGCCTGGATCGTCACGTCAAGCGCCGTGGTGGGCTCGTCGGCGACGAGGACCTCCGGATCCACGGCGAGCGCTGCGGCGATCATCACGCGCTGCTTCTGGCCTCCGGAGAGCTGGAACGGGTAGGCATCGAAGCGCTGCTCCGGGTCCGGAAGCCCGACGGCGCGCATCAGCGCGATCGCCCTCGCCCGCGCGTCCTTCTCGCCCGGCGCGTGCCGCTCGATCACCTCCACGATCTGGCGCCCGACCGCCAGGACCGGGTTCAGGGCGGTCGCCGGCTCCTGGAAGATCATCGCGACGCGCTTGCCGCGCACCGCGCGCATCGCCGCCTCGGGCAGGCCCAGGAGGTCCACGCCGTCGAGCTCCACGCGGCCGTCGGTGATCCGGCCGACCTCGGGCAGGAGCCGCAGGATGGAAAGCGCGGTCATGGACTTGCCGCACCCCGACTCGCCGACCAGGGCGAAGCACTCGCCCCGGCCGAGCTCGAAGTCGATGCCGTCCACGGCGCGCACCAGGCCGGCCGGCGTATCCAGCACCGTGCGCAGGCCGTCGACCTTCATACGCGCACCCGCGGATCGAAGCCGTCGCGCACCGCATCGGCGAACAGGTTGGCGGCCAGCACGAGGACGAACATGAACACGAACGCCGCCGCGAGCGACCACCAGACCATCGGCTCGCGGCCCATCTCCAGCCGGGCGGCGTTGATCATCGTGCCGAAGCTCGTCGTCGAGGGGTCCACGCCGACGCCGACGTAGGACAGCACCGCCTCGGCAAGGACCAGGCCGGAAAAGTCCATCACCACCGTGATGATCACGATGTGGGCGACGTTCGGCAGCAGGTGGCGGGCGATGATGCGACGGTGCGGCACGCCGAAGGCCTGCGCCGCCTGGACGAACTCGAGCTGCGAGAGCTTGAGCGCCTCGCCGCGCAGCAGGCGCGCGAGGCCGGTCCAGCTGGTGAGGCCGAGGATCGCGCAGAGCACGAGGAGCCGCACGTCGGCGCGCTGCGCCGCGGTCTGGAAGAACTCGGCGTTGCGGTCGATGACCACCTGCATCATCAGCACCGCCGCGGCGATCAGCAGCACGCCGGGGATCGAGTTCAGCGTGGTGTAGACGTACTGGATGACGTCGTCCACCCAGCCCTTGAAGTAGCCCGCCATGATGCCGAGCGCAATGCCGAACGGCAGGAGCACGAGCGTCGTCAGCGTGCCGATGACCAGGCTGATCCGCACCGACTTCAGCGCCTGGTACAGGACGTCCTGCCCCA
>DASPMF010000066.1:0-72739 GCA_035627155.1 Burkholderiales bacterium
GTGCGCTTCCCGCGGCCCGTGCGACCGCGGCTCTGCGCCGCCGCGCCAAGGCCGCCGGTGTGCCGGTCATCTATTGCAACGACAACTTTGGCCGCTGGCGTTCGGATTTCCGCAGCATCCTGGAACACTGCCTGAAGGACGGCGTGCGCGGCAGGGCCATCGCCGAGTTGCTTGCGCCGGACGAAGATGACTACTTTGTCCTCAAGCCGAAGCACTCCGGGTTCCATTCGACGACGCTCGAAGTGCTGCTCGCGCATCTCGGCGCCTCCACGCTGATCCTCACCGGCGTCGCCGGCAATTTCTGCGTCCTATTTACCGCGCACGATGCCTACATGCGGGACTTCAGGATCGTCGTACCTCAGGACTGCATTGCGTCCGAGAACGCAAGCGATGACCGCTACGCGCTGGAACACATGGCCGGCACGTGCAAGGCAGAGGTGCTGCCTTCAGCCGCGATCGACTTGGCCGCCCTGCGGAACGCGGCCTAGCTTCACGGGTTGAGCTGCTGGTATACCGCGTTGGAGACCTTGAGGAGGTCGTCCTTGCTGATGTCGCTCGTCGACATGGCGTAGCCGAGCTTTCGGTCGACCCAGTAATACACCCGGACGTTGCCTTCCTTCGAATAGCGGAAGGCGGATTCCCGGTTCTGCGTCGACTCGGTCCGCACGTAGAGCGTCACGCGCGTCCCGGCATTGCACTGATACATGAACTGCGCGACCGGGCCGCTCTCTCCCGGAAGGAGCCGTCCGCCGACCAGGTGGTAGCCGACATCCTCCAGCTTGGGCGCCCGAAGCGGTGCGCCCACGCGCTTCGACAGCCACGCGACGAGGTGCGCTTCCTGGTCCGCTCCGACCTCCACGGGATGGCGTACCTCCGGCGAGTAGGTCGCGTGGGCGAGCGCGGCGCGACGGGCCATCGCGGCACCCGCATCGACCATCGCCGCCACGCTGCGGTCGTGCAACTGCCAGCCGGCGATCAGGCCGGCGGCGATCCCCAGGCCTACCCAGGCTGCGGCCTTGGCAGCCCGGCTCCAGCGCGGCGGACGGCGCGCCAGCATGCTTTCCGGCACAGGTTCGGAAACGATGGGCTCGTACAGGAGGCGCAGCGCGTCTCCGAGGCGCCGGTAATCGGCGACACGTTCCGCATGCTCGGGATGGGCGGAGATCCACGCCTCGACTTCGGCGGCCCGGAGCGCCGGCAGGCGTCCGTCGACGTACGCCTGCAGTTCCGCGTCGGTGAGCGTCGTTTCGTCGGTCATCACTTCACGACCTTCAGCTTCGCGCTCGCCGTCTGGCCGAGCATCATGGCGCGCAGCTTGTCGCGCGCGCGCGAAAGGCGCGACATGACGGTGCCGATCGGGATCTGCAGGGTGCGCGCCACCTCCTCGTAGCTCATGTCCTCGAGCGTCACCAGCAGGAGCACCGCGCGTTGCTCCATCGGCAGCAGGGCGATCGCGCGGTCGAGGTCTCGGAGCATGAGGGAGTCGCCCTGGGTCGCCCGCAGGGCGATTTCAGACAACCCCTCGTCGAGGGGATCGGTTGGGCGCGCTGCGCGCACCTTGTTCACGTGTACGTTGTGCATGACGGTAAACAGCCAGGCTCGCAAGTCCGTTCCGCGCCGGTACAGGTGCAGCTTGGACCACGCGCGCTCGAGGGTGTCCTGGACCAGGTCGTCGGCGGAGGCGCGGTCGCCCGCGAGCGCTCGCGCATAGCGGCGCAGCCGCGGGATCAGCTCAACCAGGCGCTCGCCTTCGTTCATGGGAAACAGCCTCCGGGAGCCGCCTATTCCACGTTATTTCGGCTCCTCGGGCAACGGGGGCAGGCTGCGCAGGTAGGCCACCATGGCCTGGAGGTCCTGCTCTGAAAGCTGGCTGGTGGTGTTGCGGATGACTTCGCCCATGGTTTCCCCGACGACGTCTCCGTCGGGCCACTGCCCGTACTTGAGGAAGTCGAAGAGGTCCTTGTCGCCGAGCTTCTTCAGCCGCGTGGGCGTGAGGTTAGGCGCGGACGCGCCATCGCCCAGCTTGGCGCCGCCCATGAAGCGATCACGCTTCGGCGCGCCGAGGAAATTGCGCGGCGTATGGCATTCGCCGCAGTGCCCCAGCACGTTGGTGAGGTAGGCGCCACGGTTGACTTGCGCGTTGCGCGCCGGCTCGGTTGCAAAGGGCGCCGGGCGGAAGAACAGCCATTTCCAGATGCGGACCAGGAACCGGAAGCCGAATGGAAAGCGCAGCGCATGCGGCTTGCTCGCGTTTGCGCTCGGCTTCAGCGTTCGCAAGTACGCCCACAGGTCGCGAAGATCCGCGTCGACCATTCCGGAGAACGACGGGTAAGGAAAGGCTGGAAAATAGCTCGCACCGTCGGGACGCACGCCTTCGCGCATCGCGCGCATGAAGTCCGCTTCGCTCCAGCGCCCGATTCCCGCGTCGGGATGCGGCGTGATGTTCGGGCCGTAGAAGGTGCCGAAGGAAGACACGAGCGCCCGGCCGCCGCCGTAGGCCGGCGCTTTGCCGCCCGACTCGGTATGGCAGCCGAGGCAGCCGGCCGCCTTGGCGATGTACTCGCCGCGCTTCGGGTCGCCTTGCGCGAACGCGATGGTGCAACCCAGGAAAAGCAAAAGCCCCGCAAGCGCGGGGCTCCAAAGCGGCACCACCGCGCACCTCGCCGCGCTAGCGCTTCTCGCGGAAATTGTCGTGGCAACCGCCGCAGGTCTTGCCGACCGCGCCGATCTGCGCCTTCACGGCCGCCTCGTCCCCGCTTTTGCTGACCTGCGCGAGCTTGCCGACTTCCGACTGGAAGCGCTCGATGCCCTGCTTCACCTCGGCTGGCTTGTCCCACAAGGCGGGCAGCGTGGCGCTCTTCACGCCCTTCGTGCTCTCGTGGAAACCATCCCAGGGCGTGTCCTTCAGGACGTCCAGGATCGCGGCGTTGCGCTGGACGACCTGCTGGTTGTACGGCACGCGCCCTTGCGCCATGCCGCCGAGTGGGCCGAAGTACTTGCCGATCAGCGTCATGGCCGCCTGCCGCTGCTTGACCAGCACCTCGGGCTTGGCCTGGGCATTGGCGTCGGCGGCGAAACCGAGCGAAAGAGCAACGGATGCAGCAATGAACCTGATTTTCATTCTCTCCTCCGGAAGGGAACCTCGTGGGTGAACAGCGGCCGGACCGCGTTATTCCGGCGCCGGCCCGTCCTTCCGCAAGTCGCTATCGCAGGCCGGCCGCGTACTCTGCGACGGCGCGCATTTCGCGCTCCGTCATCCGTGCGGCGACGCCTCGCATCACGCCGCCTGCGTCATTGGCCCGGGCGCCATCCCGGAAGAGCTTCAGTTGCGTGGCGACATACTCCGCGTGCTGGCCCGAGAGCCGCGGGTACTGGCCCGGAATGCCGGCCCCCGCGGGGCCGTGGCAGCCCGCGCAAGCCGGCACGCCGCTCGCGGCGTTGCCGCCGCGCCAGAGCTTCTGGCCGAGCGCCACGAGATCCTTGTCGGAGGCGAGCGCGGGCTTGAGCTTCTGCCCGGCGTAGTAGGCGGCGAGCTCCTTCATGTCCTGCGCAGAAAGGTTGGCGACCATGCCGTTCATCACCGGGTTCTCGCGCGCCGGCTTCTTTCCCTGTGTGGCCTTGAAATCGTTCAGCTGCTTGTTCAGGTATTCCGGGAACTGGCCGGCGATCTTCGGGTTCGCTGCAACCGCGCTGTTGCCATCGGCTGCGTGGCAGGCGGCGCAGACCTGGGAAGCGATGTTCTGTGCCTTCGCGCCGTCGGACTTCGCCGGAGCCTTCTGGGCAAGCGCCGTCGTGGCGCATAGGAAGATCAGGCCGGCAGCCAGCGCCCGTGGGCGAATCATTTTTGCGGTCCCCCGTGAGAAAGCCCGGATTTTATTAGAATTTCCTCTCCGGGTATGCAAACGCTTCCGACTGCGCAGTTCATGCGGGCTGCGGGCCGGCCGGCCGATTTTCCGCCGCCCGGCCCGCCCGAGGTCGCCTTTGCCGGGCGCTCTAACGTCGGCAAGTCGAGCGCGATCAACGCGCTGCTCGGGCGGCGCAGCCTCGCGCGCACCAGCAAGACCCCCGGCCGCACGCAAACCATCAACTTCTACGAGATGGGGGCAGCAGCGCGCATCGTGGATCTTCCCGGCTACGGTTACGCGCGCGTTCCGAAGCCGCTGCGCGAGCAGTGGCGCCAGCTGGTCGGCAGCTACCTCCAGGATCGACCCTCCCTGGCCGGCGTCGTGCTGGTGATGGACGCGCGCCATCCGCTCACCGACCTGGATGCCCAGCTGCTCGCGTGGCTCGGCCGCTTTCCGACGCTCGCGCTTCTCTCCAAGGCGGACAAGTTGTCGAGGCGGGAACAGGAGCTCACGCTGAAGGAATGCGCGTCGCGGCTGGCCGACGCCCCGCACGTGCGCGTCGCGCTCTTTTCCAGCACCACCCATCAGGGTCTGGAGGAAGCGCGCGGCGCGCTCGCGGCCTGGCTGCTCGCCGAACGGAATGCCGAGCCGGCAGGTAAGAATAAAAAGCCCCCGGTAAAGGGGATATAAACCGGGGGCGAAACGCCTTAATCTTGGATTAAGGCACCCGCTCAGGGAGGAGAAGCGGGGGACGATTGGATCGTCCGAAAGTAAGACCAATCGGCGGCGGCGAAAGTTCCACCGCGAAAACGAAGGAATCAGCGATGAAGATATACGGCAGCTTCCCGGCGGTCCGCATGCGGCGCATGCGGCGCGACGACTTCTCCCGGCGCCTGATGCGCGAGAGCGTCCTCACCGCGGACGATCTGATCTATCCCGTTTTCGTCCTCGATGGAAAATCCCGTACGGAACGTGTGGCTTCCATGCCGGGCGTCGAGCGCATGACCGTGGACCAGCTGCTCCCGCTGGCCGAGCAGTGTTTGAAACTGGGGATCCCGGTCATGGCGCTTTTCCCGGTCATCGAGCCGCGCCTGAAGACGGCGGACGGGCGGGAGGCGTTCAACCGCAAAGGCCTCGTGCCGAGGGCCGTGGCTGCCCTGAAGAAGCGCTTTCCCGAGCTCGGAATCATGACGGACGTGGCGCTCGATCCGTTCACGACCCACGGACAGGACGGCGTGATCGACAAGACCGGGTACATCCTGAACGACGTCACGCTTGACGTGCTCACGCGCCAGGCGCTCGTGCAGGCCGAGGCCGGCGTGGACATCGTCGCGCCTTCGGACATGATGGATGGACGCATCGGGCGCATCCGCACCGCGCTCGAGAAAGCGGGCTACATCCACACGAAGATCATGGCGTACTCGGCGAAGTACGCGTCCGGCTTCTACGGCCCGTTCCGGGATGCGGTCGGCTCGGCGAAGAACCTCGGCAGGAGCGACAAGAAAACCTACCAGATGGATCCCGCCAATTCGAACGAGGCCCTGTGGGAAGTGGGTTTGGACCTCGCGGAGGGCGCCGACATGGTGATGGTCAAGCCGGGCATGCCGTACCTCGACGTGCTCAGGCGCGTGAAGGACGAGTTCAAGGCGCCGACGTACGCCTACCAGGTGTCCGGTGAGTACGCGATGCTGCGCGGCGCGATCGACAACGGATGGCTGGGCGAGTCGTGCATCGTCGAGTCGCTCCTCGGCTTCAAGCGCGCCGGAGCCGACGGTATCCTGACCTACTTCGCGATGGACGCGGCGAGGGCCCTGAGGAAGGCGGGCTAGGGCTCGAGGCGTTCGAGGGTCTTCACGAATCGATCGGCGTTCTGGTAGCCGATCACGCGTAGGCCCGGTACCTCGCGGCCCTGCGCGTCGAAGAACACGATGCCCGGGGGCCCGAAAAGCGCAAAGCGCTTGAGGAGCGCCTTGTGCTCCTCGGTGTTGTCCGTCACGTCGACCTGCAGGAGCAGCATGCGGTCGAAGCGGGCGCGCACGCGCTCGTCGGTGAACGTGAACTTCTCCATCTCCTTGCAGGACACGCACCAGTCCGCATAGAAATCAAGCATCACCGGCCTGCCCGGCGCGCGCAGCTGCGCATCGAGCTCGGCATTGGAGGTAACGCGAGTGAAGTGCGTCGAGGACCCGCCCGGGGCCAGGACTGGCCAGACGATCCAGACCGCCGTCCCGATGAGCAGCAGGCCGAAAAAATACTTCACGCGATTGACCCACGGCCCCGCCCTCGGCAGCAGCGCGCCCTGCGAGACCCCCACTGCGATCAGCGGCACGCCCATTCCTAGCGCCATGACGAAGAGCGCGGTGCCGCCGAGCGCAACGTCGCGCGTCTGGGAGATATACAACAGCGCTCCTGCGAGTGGCGCAGCGACGCACGGGCTCACGATGACCGCCGAGAGCGCGCCCATGCCGGCCACGGATGCCACACGGCCTCCGCGTAGGCGGCCCTGAACCTCTGCGAGACGATGGTGCAGGAAGCCCGGCAACCGCAGGTCGTAGAGCCCGAACATCGAAAGCGCCAGGAGCAGGAACATCAGCGCGAACGCGCCGAGCACCCAGGCGTTCTGCAGCGCCGCGGCGAGCAGCGTGCCGGAATAGGCCGCGGCAATGCCGGCGGCGGCGTACGCGACCGCCATGCCGAGCACATAGGACAGCGACAGCGCAAACGCGCGCGGCTTGTTGATGCGATGTCCCTCACCCGCGATGATGCTCGAGAGGATCGGAATCATCGGCAGCACGCACGGGGTGAAGGCGAGCAGGAGGCCGAAGCCGAGGAAGCTCGCCAGGACGAGCACGAAGTTGCCCTGGAAAAGGCGCGCGATGTCCACATCGCTCGCGAAGAGCGACAGCTCCGCGCTGCGCGCGGCGACCGGACCGGAATCCGGCCCGATGCCCACGTGCGCCGTTGCCGCAGGCAGCTCGATCCGCGCCTTCGAGTCCATCGGGATATAGCACACACCGACGTCCGCGCAACCCTGGGACACGACGGTCAGGTCGAACGGTGCTTTCGCTTCGACGGGAACCAGGATGCGCACCTCCTGGCGATAGGTCTCCATCTCGCCGAAGAACTCGTCCTTGTGCTTTTTGCCGGGCGGAAACTGCGGCGCTCCGAGTTGCGCCCCTGCGGCGCTGAAGCGAAAGCGCTCGCGGTACATGTAATACCCGTCCGCGATCGCGAAACGCACTTCCAGCGTCCGTTCATCCAGCGCGCGGGCGGAGAAGCGGAAGGCCTTTTCAGGCTCGAGCAGCGCGTCGCCCTTGGCGCCGAACTGCGCGACGGCAGGCGTGCTCAGCAGCAGCGACAGGAAGAATGCAAGGAGCGGCTTCACGGCTTCGTTTCGGCTTGGACCCAATCCAGGTACGCGGGCAGGCCGCGCTCGATTGGGACCGCGATGATCTCAGGAAGTTCGTACGGGTGCCCGGCGCGGATCGCGGCTTCAAGCGCGGGATAGCGTTCGGCGGTCGTCTTCACCAGGAGCGGATGCTCTTCGTCGTGCTGCACGGCGTCTTTCCATCGGTAGACGGAGCGGCACGGCGAAAGGATGTTCACGCATGCGGCAAGCCGGCCGCCGATCAGCGATTCGGCCAGCTTCTCGGCCGAGGCCCGATCGGGGAGATTCGTGAGCACGAGGAGTGTTCCCATGAAGGATAGTGCACCACCCGATCGAGTAGAATCGCGCGCCTTTCGCCGCGTATTCTAGCGACATGCATCGCGTCACCCTCCAGCCCAGCGGTCTGCAATTCGACGTCGAGGACGGCGAATCCGTCCTTTCGGCGGCGTTGCGCCAGGGCTACGTGCTGCCCTACGGGTGCCGCAACGGCGCCTGCGGAAGCTGCAAGGGCCGCATCCTCGACGGAAGCGTGGACTACGGGACTTACCAGAAGAAGGCCCTCAGCGACGAAGAGAAGGCGCAGGGCAAGGCCCTCTTCTGCCAGGCGCAGCCGCTCGGCCCGCTCGTCATCGAGGCGCGCACGGTGGGCGCGGCGAAGGACATCCAGGTCAAGACGCTGCCCTGCCGCATCCACAAGATGGAGCGCTGCGCGGACGACGTGATGGTGCTCCACCTCAAGCTCCCGGCGAACGAGCGGCTGCAGTTCCTGGCCGGGCAGTACATCGAGTTCCTGCTCAAGGACGGGTCACGACGCAGCTTCTCCATGGGCAACGCCCCCCACGACGACGAGCACCTGCAGCTTCACGTGCGCCATGTGGCGGGTGGCCAGTTCACCGACCACGTCTTCAACAGGATGAAGGAGCGCGACATCCTGCGCTTCGAAGGCCCGCTCGGCACGTTCTTCCTGCGCGAGGACAGCGACAAGCCTGCGGTGTTCGTCGCTTCGGGCACGGGCTTCGCGCCGATCAAGTCCATCCTCGAGCATGCATTCAAGAAAGGCATCTCGCGCCCGATGACGCTCTACTGGGGCGGGCGACGCCCCAAGGACCTCTACATGAATGCGTTGCCGCTGCAATGGGCGGCGGAGCATCCGCATTTCAAGTACGTCCCGGTGGTCTCCGATGCCCTGCCCGAAGACGGGTGGACAGGACGGACCGGTTTCGTGCATCGGGCCGCCATGGAGGACTTCCCGGACCTTTCCGGCTGCCAGGTTTACGCCTGCGGCGTGCCGGTCATGGTGGACAGCGCGCGACGGGATTTCGTGCAGCAGTGCCGCCTGCCGGAGACGGAGTTCTACGCGGACAGCTTCACGACGCAGGCGGATCTCGCCGATCCGGCTCAGCCTGCAGTGGTGGCGCCGGCGTCCTCGCCCAAGTAAGCCTCGCGTACGCGCGGGTTTGCGAGCAGGGCCTTCGCATCGCCGGAAAGCGCGATGGCGCCCGACTCCATGACGTAGCCGCGGCCCGCCAGCTCCAGCGCGAGCAGGGCGTTCTGCTCGACGAGCAGGATGGTCACGCCCTGGCGGCCGATCTCGGCCACGATTTCGAAGATCTTCATCACCATCATCGGCGCGAGGCCCATCGACGGCTCGTCGAGGAGCAGCAGCTTCGGCTCGCTCATCAGCGCGCGGCCGAGCGCGAGCATCTGTTGCTCACCCCCGGAGAGCGTCCCGGCTACCTGCCGCCGGCGCTCCCTCAGGCGCGGAAAGCGCTCGTACTGAGCCTCCGCGCTGCGGGCCCCGCGGCAGTACGCCCCCATCATGAGGTTCTCTTCGACGGTGAGCTGCGGAAAAATGCCGCGGCCCTCCGGCACCATGGCGAGCCCGCGGGCGGGGAGCTCGTGCACCGGCACCGCGGATATGTCCGCGCCGCCGTAGCGCAGTTTCGTCGCGCGGGCCGGCAGCAGGCGCGAGATGGCCTTGAGGGTGGAGCTCTTCCCGGCGCCGTTCGCGCCGATCAGGCACACGAGCTCTCCTTCGTCGACGTGCAGATCGATGCCCTTCACGGCGAGGATGCCGCCGTAGCTCACCTGCAGGCCCTCGACCTCAAGCAGCACGAGGGGCACCCAGGTAAGCCTCGATCACCTTCGGATCGCGCTGCACTTCCGCGGGCCGGCCTTCCGCGATCTTTTCGCCGTAGTCGAGCACCATGACGCGATCGCATACGTTCATGACCAGGCGCACATCGTGCTCGATGAGCAACACCGTGACCCCGCTTTCGCGGATGGTGCGGATCAGCCTACCGAGCGCCACGCGCTCCGTGGGATTCATACCGGCGGCCGGCTCATCCAGCGCGAGCAGCTTGGGTTCGGTCGCGAGGGCGCGGGCGATCTCGAGCCTCCGTTGATCGCCATAAGGCAGGCTGCCGGCCGGGTCGTTTGCCCGGTGCCGGATGCCGACGAAATCGAGCAGCTCGAGCGCCTTCGTTTCGATGGCGTGCTCTTCCGCAAGCGTCGCCTTGTTGCGCAGGATGGCCGCAAGGACGCCCGCGCGCGTGCGGCAATGGCGGCCGATCATGACGTTCTCCAGCGCCGAAAGATTGGCGAACAGGCGGATGTTCTGGAAGGTGCGGGCGATGCCGGCCTTCGCCACCTCGTCCGGCTTGAGCCCTCCGAGCGAGCGTCCGTCGAAGACGAAGACGCCGGCATCGGCGGCATAGATGCCGGTCAGCAGGTTGAAGAGCGTCGTCTTGCCCGCCCCGTTCGGCCCGATCAGGCCGAAGATCTCGCCGCGGTCGATGGCGAAGGAGACGTTGCCGAGCGCCTGCACGCCGCCGAAGCGTTTTGTGAGGGCCTGGGCGGAAAGTAGCCGACTCATGCCGGCGTGCGCTGGGTGAGCTCGCGCTTTCGCACCGCGGATGGGAGCAGGCCGGCGGGGCGGAACAGCATGATGAGGACCAGCGCGAGCCCGAAGATCAGCATGCGGATCACTTCCGGTTCGACGAGCTGGCGGCCGAAGAGGCGTGCCTGCAGCGGCTCGACCGTCCAGCGCAGGATCTCCGGGACGAAAGACAGGAGCAACGCCCCGAGGATCACGCCCCAGATGTTTCCCATGCCGCCCAAGACCACCATTGAAACCACCATGATCGATTCGACCAGGACAAAGCTCTCCGGGGATATGAAGCCCTGGATGGCGGAGAACATTCCACCGGCCACGCCGCCGAACGTCGCGCCCATCGCGAACGCCAGGAGCTTGAGATGGGTCGTATTGATTCCCATGGCGCGCGCCGCCACCTCGTCCTCACGGATCGCCTCCCAGGCGCGCCCGACACGCGAGTTCTGCAGCCGGATGTTGATGACAATCACCGCGAGCGCGACGATGAGCAGGAGGTAGTAGTACTTGATCGGGCCGCTGAAATTGAGCCCCAAGAAGGTTTCGGGCCGGGCAAAGCTGAACTCGCCGACGCTGAACGGATCGATGCGCGTGATGCCCTGCGGCCCGTTCGTGAGATTGACCGGACGGGAAAGGTTGTTGAGGAAGATGCGGATGATCTCGCCGAAGCCGAGCGTCACGATGGCGAGGTAGTCCCCCCGCAGCTTCAGCACCGGCGCGCCGAGAAGGACCCCGAACAGGGCTGCAATGCAGGCGCCGATCGGCAGGATGACCCAGAACGGCAGGTGCACGTTGAAGTGCGGGCTCGCGAGAAGCGCGTAGACGTACGCGCCGACAGCGTAGAACGCGATATAGCCCAGATCGAGCAGGCCGGCGAACCCGACGACGATGTTGAGGCCCAGGGCGAGCAGGATGTAGAGCAATGCGTAGTTCGTGATCCGCACCCAGGATGTACCCGCGTAAGAGCCGAGCGCGAACGGGAGCACCGCGAGCGCAACCGCGATCAATCCGAAGCCGACCCAGACGCGCGCCGGCGCGATCACGCGCGGTCCCCCACCCGCTCGCCAAGCAGCCCCTGCGGCCGGAACACGAGGACCAGCACGAGGACAAGGAACGCGAAGACATCCTGGTAGTTCGAGCCGAAGAGGATGAAATGGCCGCCATCGGCGCATTGCGACTCGAGCAGCCCGGCGAGCCAGCCGTACGCGCAAAGATCGCTGATGTCGCCGATGTAGCCGGCGCCGAGCGCCTCGACGACGCCGAGAAGGATGCCGCCGAGCATCGCGCCCGGTACGTTGCCGATGCCTCCCAGCACGGCCGCGGAGAAGGCCTTCAGGCCGAGGATCGAGCCCATCGTGTACTGCGCGATGCCGTAATAGGTGCCGTACAGGACGCCCGCTACGGCGCCCAATGCAGCCCCGAGCACGAACGTGAAGGCGATCACGCGGTTGATGTCGATTCCCATGAGCCCCGCGACCTGCTGGTTCTGCGCCGTGGCCCGCATCGCCGTGCCGAGGCGCGTGCGGTACACCAGCAGCGTAAGTCCGCCCATCATCGCAAGGCACACGCCGATGATCGCGATCTGCATGCTGGTGATCGCCGCGCCGCCGACGTTGAAGGTCGTGACGTGGATGATCTGGGGAAAGGCGAGCACGTTGCGGCTGAACACGAGCATTGCAAGGTGCTGCAGGATGATGGAGACGCCGATCGCCGTGATGAGCGGCGCGAGCCGCGGCGCGCGGCGCAGCGGCCGGTACGCGAGCCGCTCCATCCCATACCCGATCGCCATGCACACCGGGATCGCCGCCGCCGTGCCGACCAGCACCACCGCCAGCGGCGGCATGCCGCCGGCGGCGAGCGCGGTGATGACAGTGAAGGCGACCATGGCACCGATCATCACCACCTCGCCGTGGGCGAAGTTGATGAGCTGGATGATGCCGTACACCATCGTGTAGCCGAGCGCCACGATGGCGTAGACGCTTCCCAGGGTCACTCCGTTGATGACCTGCTGCAGGAAGATGTCCATGCGCCGCGAAGCCTAGCAGAGCGCAAATAAAAACGGCACCCGAAGGTGCCGTTCCAAGGTCCGCAGGAAAAGCTACCGGCTCTTGAGGAACTCCTCGTAGCTCTGCGTCTTGCCGCCTTTCACGACCGCGATGGGCGCGATCTTGCCGCCCTTCATGGTGAAGATGGTGATCTCGGCATCCTTGCGGTCGCCCTTCTCGTCGAAGGAGATCGTGCCGGTGGCGCCTTTATGGCTGATCTTCTGCAGCTCCGGGAGATACTTCGCCGGATCCGTGGAGTCGGCCTTCTTCATCGCCTCGATGAGGAGGTTCGCCGAGTCGTAGGTGAACGGCGCATAGAGGATCGGGTCCACGTTGAACTTCTTCTTGTACGAGTCGAGGAATGTCTTCGAAGCCGCCTGCGGCGGGATGCCGGCCTGCGAGCAGAGCAGGCCCTCGGCCGCGTCGCCGGCGAGCTCCTGCATCTTGTCGGTGCAGGCGCCGTCTCCGAACGAGAAGACCGCCTTGATGCCGAGCTCGCGCCCCTGCTTGAGCAGCGGCCCGCCTGTCGCGTCCATGCCGCCGTAGAACACTGCGTCCGGCTTGCGGCCGCGCAGCTTGGTGAGAATGGCCTTCCAGTCGGTCGTCTTGTCGGTGCCTTTCTCGCGCGGCAGCACCTTGATGTTCGCCGCCTTCAGGGTCTTCTCGACCTCGTTGGCGATGCCCTCGCCGTACGCCGTCGCGTCGTCGATCACGGCGACGACCTTCGGCTTCTTCTCGCCCGCGAGGTAGCTCGCGATGGCGGGGCCCTGCTGGTCGTCGCGGCCGACCACGCGGAACACGTTCTTGAAGCCCTGCTCGGTGAGCTTCGGGTTGGTGGCGGAGCCGCTGATCATCGGGATGCCGGCCTGGTTGTAGATCGCCGAGGCGGGAATCGTGGTGCCGGAGTTGAGGTGGCCGACGACGCCGTTCACCTTGTCGTCCACCAACTTCTGGGCTACGGTCGTGCCGGTCTTCGGATCCGCCTGGTCGTCCACGCCGATCAGCGTGAACTTCGCGGCCTTGCCGCCGATCTTGACGCCGGCCTCGTTCGCCTCGTCGATGGCGAGCTTGGCGCCGTTCTCGTTGTCCTTCCCGAGGTGGGCGATCCCGCCGGTGAGGGGCGCTGCATGCCCGATCCGGACCTCGACCGCGTCCGCGGCCGGCTTAGGTGCTTCGGCCGCCGGGCTCGCCGCCTTCTGCTCGGCCTTCGGTGCGGGCTTTTGCTCGCCGCAGCCGATCAGCGCGATCGAAGCCGCGAGAAGCGACAGTGCAAGCTTGGAATTCTTCATTGGTCTCTCCGCTGAGAGGAGTTGAAATGGGGGCGGTAATCATACCGCCCCCTCGCGAAGCAACGACGCGGAAAGCCCGGGGTCAGCCTACTTCTGCGACAACACCCATTTGACCAGTGCACGGACGTCGGCGTCCGGAACGGTCGCGTTGGGGGGCATGGGGACCTGGCCCCATACGCCCACGCCGCCCTTCTTCACCTTGTCGAAGAGCTTGGCCTCGGCCTGCTTGTCGCTCGCGTACTTGGCGGCCACTTCCTTGAAGGACGGCCCCACCACCTTCTTGTCCACCTGGTGGCAAGCCATGCAGTTGTGTTTCTTGGCCAGGGCTTCGTTCGCCGCGGCGGGCAGCGGCGCGGCGAGGACGGCGAGCGCGGCGGCGGAAGCCAGCGCAGTGGCGATACGGGTCATGGAATCTCCTTAAGGCTGCCCGGATTTTACAAGAACCGGGGCTTCGTCTCTTTAACGCGCCGAGGCCTCGCGCGGTTGACCCGGCGAGAAAGGCACAATCGCAGCATGGACACGCTCCACCCCCGCGCCGCTCAGGTGCTCGCCTTCTGGTTCCGCGGCGACGATCGCGACCCGCGCTGGTTCGCAAAGGCGGCCGAATTCGACGCGGAGATCCGCGACACGTTCCTTCCCGTCTACGACGAGGCGGCGCAGGGCGCTTTCGCGCCATGGATCGATGCACCGCGCGAATGCCTCGCACTGATCCTGCTGCTCGACCAGTTTCCGCGCAACATGTTTCGCGGCAGCGCGCGCGCCTTTGCGACCGACGCGCATGCGCTCGCCGCGGCGAAGGAAGCCGTGCGGCGCGGCCACGACCGGTCGATGCGGCCCTGTGAGCGCATGTTCCTGTACCTGCCTTTCCAGCATGCGGAGTCGCTGGAGGAGCAGCGCGCGAGCATCTCGCTCAACGCGCCGCTCGGCGAGTTCCCGGAGACCTTCGACGTGCCGCGGTTCGCCGCGGCGCACCTCGCCATCATCGAGCGCTTCGGCCGGTTTCCCCATCGCAACGCCGCGCTCGGCCGGCCCAGCACCGCCGAAGAAGTGGAATTCCTGAAACAGCCCGGCTCGGGCTTCTAGCGCTAACGCCCCATGGACGCGTTAGGGTCCGGCGCGATGGCCCGGCTCACGGTGGTCATCGGAAGGACGTAGGCGAGCTGGCTCGACTTCGGCGCTCCGACGCGCACCGCGATGCGTTCTCCGAGGGACAGCGGCATTTCGTCCGGCAGCCGCGCCAGGATCCTGCGGCCGTCCACATCCACATCCGCCCAGCGCGCGCCCCCGCGGGGACGCGCCAGGCGCTCTTCCATCAGCACGCCGGGCGACGCTTCGCGATAGATCGCAGCAACGCGCCCGGTCACTTCCTCGGCGCCCGAAGGGAACGGCAGGGTGGCGAGGGCGAGGAGTGCCAGCAGGCGTAGACGGCGCATGGGCGCAAGTTTCCGCCGCTCGTGTGATGCCCGCGCGCGCGGGCTCAGCGGGACTTCACCGTCCGAGCGGACTGTCGCCCCGCAGCGTCGCGTTATTTGTCCGTGACGGCGCCTTGCGAGGCGGTCGAGACGAGCTTCATGTACTTCGCGAGCAGCCCGGCGGTGTACTTCGGCGCGGGCGCCTTCCATTTCTTGCGTCGGGCGGCAAGCTCCTTCGCCGACACGTTGAGCTGGATGAGGCGCTTGCGCGCGTCGATGGTGATCGAGTCGCCTTCCTTCACGAGCGCGATGGTTCCGCCGACGTACGCTTCGGGCGCCACGTGGCCCACCACCATGCCCCATGTGCCGCCGGAGAAGCGCCCGTCGGTGAGCAGGCCGACCGACTCGCCCAAGCCCTGGCCGATGAGCGCGGAGGTCGGCGCCAGCATTTCCTGCATGCCGGGGCCGCCCCGCGGCCCCTCGTAGCGGATGACGATGACGTCGCCGGGCTTGATGCGCTTGGCCATGATGGCCTTCATGCAGGCGTTTTCCGAATCGAAGACGCGCGCCGGACCGGTGATGGTCGGATTCTTGAGTCCGGTGATTTTCGCCACGCAGCCCTCCGTGGCGAGGTTGCCCTTGAGGATCGCCAGGTGCCCTTGCGTGTACAGCGGCTTCGACCAGGGCCGGATCACGTCCTGATCCGCGCGCGGCTCGTCGGGCACATCCTTCAGCAGCTCCGCCATGGTCCTGCCCTGGATCGTCATGCAGTCCCCGTGCAGCACGCCGTTCTTCAGCAGGATCTTCAGTACCTGCGGCACGCCGCCGGCACGGTGGAAGTCGACGGCGACGTAGCGGCCCGACGGCTTCAGGTCGCATAGCACCGGCACCTTGCGGCGCACCCGTTCGAAGTCGTCGATGGTCCACTTCACCTTGGCCGCGCTCGCGATCGCAAGGTAATGCAGCACTGCGTTCGTCGAGCCGCCGGTCGCCATGACGAGGGCCACGGCGTTCTCGATCGACTTGCGCGTGATGATGTCGCGCGGCTTGAGGTCGCGCCGGATGGCCTCGACCAGCACGCGCGCCGATTCCGCCGCCGAGTCGGCCTTCTCCGCGTCCGGCGCCGCCATCTGCGAGGAACCGAGCAGGCTCATGCCGAGCGCCTCGAAGGAGGAGCTCATGGTGTTGGCCGTGTACATGCCGCCGCAGGCCCCGACGCTCGGGCACGCGTTCTTCTCGATGCCGACGAAATCCTCCTGCGCCATCTTGCCCGCGCTGAACGCGCCGACCGCCTCGAAGGCCGAGACGATCGTCAGGTCCTGGCCCTTCCATTTGCCCGGCTTGATGGTCCCGCCATAGACGTAGATCGACGGCACATTCATGCGCGCGATGGCCATCATCCCGCCCGGCATGTTCTTGTCGCAGCCGCCGACGACCAGCGCGCCGTCCATCGCCTGCCCGTTCACGCTGGTTTCAATCGCGTCGGCGATCACCTCGCGCGAGACCAGGGAGTACTTCATCGCCTCGGTGCCCATGCCGATACCGTCGGTAATCGTGGGCACGCCGAAGACCTGCGGCTTCGCGCCGGCCTTCTCGAGCGCCTGCATCGCCCGGTCGACCAGCGGCTGGATGCCCGCGTTGCACGGGTTCATGTTCGAGTGGCCGTTCGCCACGCCCACGATCGGTTTCTCGAAGTCGCCGTCGCCGAATCCGACCGCGCGCAGCATGGCGCGGTTGGGCGAGCGGGCGACGCCCTGGGTGATGAGGCGGGAGCGGCGGTTCGGGGGCGTGGCGGCCATGCGTGTTCTCCGGTAAGGCGCGAATTGTGCCACCGCCCTTGTACGATAGGCCCGTGCTGGTTCACCCCAACATCGATCCGATCGCGTTCTCCATTGGGCCCCTAGCGGTCCGCTGGTACGGGCTCATGTATCTCGCCGGCTTCGCTGCGGCATGGGGCCTCGGCCTTTCACGCATCAGGAGCGGCCGGGCGCCCGTGTCGCGCATGCAGTTCGACGAGATGGTGTTCTACGCGCTGCTCGGCGTGATCCTCGGCGGGCGGCTCGGCTACGTGCTCTTCTACAAGCCGGCCGAGTATCTTGCGAGCCCGCTGAAGATCTTCGCCATCTGGGAAGGCGGCATGTCCTTCCACGGCGGCCTGCTGGGCGTGCTGGTCGCCATGTGGATCCTCGCGCGGCGCTTCCGGATCCACTACTTCGACCTCATGGACTTCGTCGCGCCGCTCTGCCCGCTCGGCCTTGCCGCCGGGCGCCTGGCAAACTTCATCAACGGCGAGCTGTGGGGCCGGGTCACCGAGGTGCCGTGGGGAATGGTGTTCCGCGGCGCCGGGCCGGCGCCCCGCCATCCTTCCCAGCTCTACCAGTTCGCGTTGGAAGGCCTGCTTCTCTTCGCCATCCTGTGGTGGTTCTCGTCGCGGCCCCGGGCGCGCGGACAGGCGTCGGGGCTGTTCCTCGTCGGCTACGGCGTGCTGCGCTTCGCTGCCGAATTCGCCCGTGAGCCGGACGCGTTCCTCGGCTACCTGGCGCTCGGGCTCACGATGGGCCAGTGGCTGTGCATTCCAATGGTCCTGGCAGGGCTTGGCATCTTCGCGTGGGCCCGGCGCTAGGCCCGCTCCTCGACGCCGTGTTCCCGGTCTTCGGCCTCGTCGCCTGCGGGGTGCTGGCCGGGCGGTTCCGCCTGGTCCCCCAGGCTTCGAGCGTCGCGCTGAACCAGTTCGTCTACGCCTTTGCCTTGCCGGCGATGCTGTTTGTCGCGGTTTACCGCGGCTCGCTGGAGGACATCCTCAGCGGTTATTTCCTTCTCGGGGTCGTGGCTGCAACGCTCGGCACCGCGCTCCTTGGCTACGCCCTCTCCCGCAAAGTGCAGGACGGTACGCCGGCCGAAAGCACGATGCGGGCGCTCAACGCCTCCTTCGCCAACACAGGTTATCTCGGCATTCCGCTCGTTACCGTGGCATATGGCGAGCGCGCGGCGCTGCCTGCGGCCCTCGCGACCGTGGCGACCAACATCGTGTCGTTCGCCGTCGCGATCGTTTGCCTGGAGGTTTTCGTCAACCCGCGGCGCGGCGCCGTGCGGCGCGCGCTCGGCGGCGTGGTGCGAAGCCCGCTCATCTGGCCGATCGCCCTTGCGGTCGCCGTGGTCGCCGCCGGCATCCGCATTCCCCTGCCCGTCGAGCGATTCGCGACGCTCCTCGCGGCCGCCGCAGGTCCCTGCGCGCTGTTTGCGATCGGTCTCTTCGTCTCGCAGCTTTCGATCCGCGCCGGCGTCGCCGCGAGCTGGCCGAGCACGGCGCTGAAGCTCGTCGTCCACCCCGCGCTCATGGCGGCGCTCGCGCTCCTCTTCCTGCCGATCGATCCTTTCTGGGCCAAGGTCGGGGTCGTATGCGCGAGCCTGCCCTTGGGCGCCACGGCCTTCGTGCTGGCACAGCGCTACAAGCTCCTCGAGGCCGAGACGTCGACCGGCGCCGTCTTGTCCACGGCGGTATCGGTTCTCTCCGTCTCGGTCGTAATGCTGCTGTTCGACTTTGCGGGACTGTGAAGGCTCTCGCCCTCCTTCTCGCGCTTTGCGTTGTTCCCGCCGCTGCACGCGCGGATGAGGCCCTTTGGAACCTGCTGCGGGCCGGCGGCCAGGTGCTTTTCATCCGGCACGCGACGACGACGCCGGGCGTGGGTGACCCGCAAGGGTTCCGCCTCGACGATTGCGCCTCGCAACGCAATCTTTCGCGCGACGGGCAGGAGGAAGCGCGGCGGCTCGGCGAAGCGCTGCGCAGGCAGAAGGTACCGATCGGTGCGGTCGTCTCGAGCCCGTGGTGCCGCTGCACGGAGACCGCGCAGCTTGCGTTCGGCCGCGTGGACGAGAAGTGGGACGCGCTCGGCAACCTCTTCGGCCGCGCGCCGAACGCCGATGCGCAGGTGAAGGCGATGCAGCCGCGCATCGCAGGCTACCGCGGCAAGGAGAACCTCGTCCTTGTCTCGCATGGCTCCACCGCCTACGCGCTCGCCGGGCTCTCGCCCCGGCAGGCGGAAGTGCTCGTCCTCACGCCGCTCGGCAAGGACGGCTTCCGCGTCGCCGGGCGCCTCGGCCCGTTGCGCTAGAGGGCCTGGGCAAGCACGCGCGCCACATGCAGCGCCTCGCGCTGCGCGCCGTCTGCGATCTGGTGCCGGCAACTCGTGCCGTCGGCTACGACGAGGTCACCCGCGGCTGCCTTGCGCACGGCGGGCAGCAGGCTCGCCTCGCCCATGCGCATCGAGACTTCGTAATGCTCGGCTTCGAAACCGAAGCTGCCGGCCATCCCGCAGCAGCTTGTCTCGACCGTCCGGACGTTGAGACCTGGCACCATCGACAGGACGCGCTCGACCGCGCCCATGGCGCCGAATGCCTTCTGGTGGCAATGCCCGTGGAGCAGCGCCTCGCGCTCGAGCGGCTTGAACTCGAGGGCGAACCGGCCGGCTTGCGCCTCGCGCACCAAGAACTCCTCGAAAAGGAAGCTGTTGCGCGCGAGCGCCTCGGCGCCGGGCAACAGGACGGTGAACTCGTCGCGGAACGAGAAGAGACACGACGGCTCGAGGCCCACGACCGGCACCCCGCGCTCCACCCAGGGGCCGAGCGCGTCGAGCGTTCGCCGTGCCTCGGCCTTCGCCTCGTCGACAAGTCCGACGGACAGAAAGGTCCGGCCGCAGCAGAGCGGGCGACCTTCCAGGGCAGGCGTGGCGACGTGAACCCGATATCCGGCCGCCTCCAGCACGCGGATTGCGGCGCGCGGGTTCTCCGGCTCGAACCAGCGACTGAAGGTATCCACGAAGAGGACGACTTCGCGCTCCCCGCGCTTTGCCCAGACCCGATCGACGAAGTAATCGCGCCGCCAGCGCGGAAGCTGGCGTTTACCCGTAAAGCCGAGCGGCCTTCTCGCAAGCCGGCTACCCAGGTTGGCGAGCCCGGCAAAGCGGGCCGCCCAGGGCGCGTAGCGAGGCAGGTACGCAATGGCGCCTTCCCGCGCGCTCACCGGATGCTTCTTGCGGTAGTGGGCGAGGTACTCGACCTTCATTCGCGCCATGTCGACGCCAGTGGGACATTCGCGCTTGCAGCCCTTGCAAGAAACGCAGAGCTCGAGCGCGTCCTTCACGCTCTCCATGGGGACCTGGCCGGACAGCGCTAGACGCAACGTGTTCGCCCGCCCGCGCGTCACATGGGTCTCGTCGCGCGTGACCCGGTACGAGGGACACATGGTTCCGGCGTCGAACTTGCGGCAGTGGCCGTTGTTGTTGCACATCTCCGCGGCCTTGTCGTAGCCGCCCCACTCGCTCCAGTCGAGCGCGGCCGGCGGCGGTTGCGTCGCGTAGCCGGGCGGAAAGCGGAACAGGCTTCGCTCGTCCATCCTCGGCGGATTGACGATCTTGCCGGGATTCATGAGGCCGCGCGGATCGAGCAGCTCCTTGATCTCGGCGAGCGTCGCCGTGAGGCGCGGTCCGAAGAAAGGGGCGATCCACTCCGAGCGCGCCAGCCCGTCCCCGTGCTCGCCGGAGTACGCGCCCTTGTACTGCTTGACCAGCGCCGAGGCCTCCTCGGCGATCGCTCGCATCTTCTGCGCGCCGTCGCGGCGCATGTCGAGCACCGGGCGCACATGCAGGGTTCCGACCGACGCATGCGCGTACCAGGTGCCGCGCGTGCCGTGCTTCTCGAACACCTGGGTAAGGCGGTCGGTGTACTCGGCCAGATGCTCGAGGGGCACCGCGCAGTCCTCGATGAACGACACCGGCTTGCCGTCGCCCTTCATGGACATCATGATGTTCAGCCCTGCCTTGCGCACTTCCCACAGGTCGCGTTGCTGTTTCGCGTCGGTGATCTCCACCACGCTGCCTGGCAGCCCCAGGTCGGCCATCAGCGCGACGAGCTGCTTCAGGCGCGCGACTTCGGCGGCATGGTCTTCGCCGGAGAACTCGACCAGCAGGATCGCGTCCGGCTCGCCCTTGATGAACGCGTCCACCGTCTTGCGGAACGCCGCGATGTCGCGTGCAAGCCCGATCATGGTGCGGTCGACGAGCTCCACCGCCGACGGAGCGAGCTTCACGATGTGCTGTGTGAGATCCATCGCTGCGTAGAACTTCGGGAAGTGGCAGACGCCGAGGACCCTTGCGGGCGGGAGCGGCGAGAGCTTCAGGTGAAGGCGCTCCGACCATGCGAGCGTCCCTTCCGAGCCGACGAGGAGGTGCGCCGCGTTCGCATGCGGCTCGCCGAGGTGGTCGAGGTTGTAGCCGGCCACCCGGCGCAGCACCTTCGGGAAGCGCGCCTCGATCTCGTCGCGATCGCGCTCGTAGATCGCGCGCAGCTTGCGCACCAGCTCGCCGTACCCGCCGCTGCTGGCTTGCGCCATCGGGCCGAAGCGCCAGCGCTCGCCGCCCACGGTCAGGGCGTCGATGGCGAGCACATTGTGGACCATGTTGCCGTATGCAATGGAGCGCGAGCCGCACGAGTTGTTGCCCGCCATTCCACCGAGCGTGGCCTGCGCGCTCGTGGAGACATCGACCGGGAACCACAAGCCATGCGCTCGCAGCTGCGCATTCAGCGCATCGAGCACGATGCCCGGTTGCACCTCCGCCGTGCGCGCGGCCGGATCGACGGCCACAAGGCGGTTCAGGTACTTGGTATGGTCTATGACGAGCGCCGCGCCGACCGTCTGGCCGCATTGGGAGGTGCCGGCGCCGCGCGGGAGGATCGGGACCCCGGCGTCCGCGGCAATCCCGATCGCGCCGCGCGCCGCTTCCTCGGTACGCGGCACGACGACGCCGATCGGCTCCATCTGGTAGATGGAGGCGTCGGTCGCGTAGCGGCCGCGGCTCGCTGCATCGAAAAGCACTTCGGCGTCGACTTCGGCGCGCAGGCGCCGCGCCAGGCCCGAATGCGCGGCCGATGTCTTGACGAGCCGGAGGGGAAATGAAGGCGCGTTCAAGCGGCCGCGCGCGCGCCCAGTGACTTGAGCACCTGCGCCAGCTTGTGCGCGAGGTGATCGGCGAGCAGGCGTTTGAGCTTGGCGGCGTCACGCTTCTCCAGCGCCTGCATGATGCTCTCGTGCTCGGCCACCGCGGCGTCCCAGCGCTCCCTCGAAAGGTTCGCCATGTACCGGGCGCGCTTCACGTTGGCGTTCAGCTGGCGATAGGTGTTCGCAAGGACTGCGTTTCCGGAGGCCTCGACGATGGCCAGGTGGATCATCTGGTTGTGGCGGAAGTAGCCGGCGAGGTCGCCTCTCGCATGCATGGTGACCATGCGTCCGTGCAGCGCCCGTATGCGACGAATCTCTTCGTCGCCGGCGTTCGCACACACAAGCTCGCCGGCGAGCGCTTCCAGGGTTCCCATGACCGTCAGGGTCTGGGCAATGCGCTGCGGTTCGACGGCGCTCACGACCGCGCCGCGGTTGGGGAGCAGCTCGACCAGCCCTTCCGTGGCGAGCAGCTTGATCGCCTCGCGAAGCGGCGTGCGGGAAATGCCGAGCTGCTGGCAGAGCTCTCGCTCGTTCAACCGCTCGCCGGGGGCCAGGCGCCCTTGGACAATCTGGTCGCGCAGGCGGTCCACGGCTTCCTCGTGCAGGGGTCTACGGCTGATCGGCGCGATGGCTTGCATTTGGCTGCATTTTGTATGCAGAATGCAAAAAAGTCCATTTCTGAGGCAGCCATGTCCCGACCCGCCGGCCGACATTTCCTTCAAATCCCCGGACCGACCAACGTCCCGGACCGCGTGCTGCGTGCGATCGACTTCCCGACGATGGATCACCGCGGCCCGGATTTCGCTGACCTGGGCAAGGCGGTCCTCGCGGGGATGAAGCGCGTCTTCCAGACGAAGCACGGGGACGTGGTGATCTATCCCGCTTCCGGTACCGGCGCCTGGGAAGCTGCGCTGGTAAACACGCTGGCGGCGGGCGATCGGGTGCTGATGTGCGAGACGGGCCACTTCGCAACGCTGTGGCAGAAGCTCGCCGCGCGCCTCGGACTGGAAGTCGAGTTTCTCCCCGGCGACTGGCGCCATGGCGCCGACGCCGAAGCGGTCGAGAAGCGCCTGCGCGGCGACGCGGAGAAGCGCATCAAGGCCGTGTGCGTGGTGCACAACGAGACCTCGACGGGCGTCGTGTCGCGAATCGCCGAAGTGCGCCGCGCGATGGACGCCGCCGGCCACCCGGCGCTTTTCATGGTCGATACCATTTCTTCGCTCGCCTCGCTCGACTACCGGCACGATGAATGGGGCGTCGACGTCACGGTGGCAGGCTCGCAGAAGGGCCTCATGCTGCCGCCCGGCCTTTCTTTCAACTGCATCTCGCAGAAGGCGCTCGCCGCTTCCAGGAGCACGGGGCTGCCGCGCAGCTACTGGGCCTGGGACGACATGCTTGCGCACGGCAAGAGCGGCTACTTCCCGTACACGCCCGCGACCAACCTGCTGTACGGGTTGCGCGAGTCGCTGAAGATGCTGCTCGAAGAAGAAGGCTTGGAGGCCGTGTTCGCGCGGCACCAGCGCCACGGCGAGGCGACGCGACGCGCGGTGCGCGCATGGGGACTCGAGGTCCTCGCCGCCGATCCGCGCGAGTACTCCGGTTCCTTGACCGCGGTGCTGCTCCCCGCCGGGCACGACGCCGACCGGGTGCGCAAGATCATCCTGGAGGCGTTCGACATGTCCCTCGGGACCGGCCTGGGCAAGCTTGCGGGCAAGGTGTTCCGCATCGGCCATCTGGGCGACTTCAACGACCTCACCCTGATGGGGACGCTCGCCGGGGTGGAGATGGGCCTCGAGCTCGCCGGCGTCCCGGTGAAGAAGGAAGGCGTGCGGGCGGCAATGGAGTACCTTTCGGACTCGCGCCGCCCGCCTGCCAAGCAGGCCGCCTGAGCGGCATCTGAAACAAGGAGGAGGAACGATGAAACTGCACCTGGGCATCGCGGCGCTCGCCGCCGGTTTTTTCGCGACTGCAGCGGTCGCGCAGACGGAAATCAAGTTTGGCCACGTCGGGGAACCGGGCTCGCTCTTCGCGGCCTCGGCCGAGGAGTTTGCCAAGCGGGCGAACGCCAAGCTGGGCGGGAAGGCGAAGGTCGTGGTCTACGGCTCCAGCCAGCTCGGCGGCGACAAGGAGCTGCTGCAGAAGCTCAAGCTCGGCACGGTGGACATGGCGCTGCCGTCGACGGTGATGTCTTCCGAGGCGGACCTTTTCGGGGTGTTCGAGATGCCGTACCTCGTGAAGGACCGCAACCACATGAAGAAGATCGAGAGCGAGGTTTTCTGGAAAGCGCTGGCGCCGACCGCCGAGGCGAAGGGGCTCAAGGTCGTGGCGGTCTGGGAAAACGGCTATCGCCACATCACGAACTCGAAGCGGCCGATCAACTCGCCCGCGGACCTGCAGGGCATCAAGCTGCGCGTGCCGGAGGGCAAGTGGCGGGTGAAGATGTTCCAGACCTACGGGGCCAACCCCTCGCCGATGAAGTTCTCCGAAGTGTTCACGGCGCTGCAGACAGGCGTGATGGATGGGCAGGAGAACCCCTTCACGCAGATCTACAGCGCGAAGTTCCAGGAAGTGCAGAAGTTCCTTTCGCTGACGGGCCACGTCTACACGCCCGCGTATGTGACGGTGGGGAGCCGAAAGTGGTCCAGCCTTCCGGCCGACGTACGCACGACCCTCGAGGCCGTCGCGAAGGAAACGCAGGCGTTCGTCTACCAGACCGCGGCGAAGGCGGAGGAAGACCTCCTCGCCAAGCTGAGGGCCGGCGGCATGCAGGTGAACACGCCGAACAAGGACGCCTTCATCGCCGCTTCCAAGCCGGTCTACGAGGAGTTTGCGAAGGAAGTGAAAGGCGCGAAGGAAGTCATCGACCGAGCGATCGCGCTCGGCAAGTAGCCGGGGGATGCTGGCCGCGTTTCGCAGGCGCTACGAGCGCCTGCTGGAGTGGATCGCCATCGTGCTAATGGCCGCGCTCGCCGTCGAAGTGACGGCGGGCGTGGTCTTCCGCTATTCCGGCTACTCGCTCGTCTGGTACGACGAGGTGGCCACCATCCTGCTCGCCTGGGTCACGTTCTACGGCTCGGCGCTCGCGGTCCTGAAGCACGGTCACATGGGCGTTCCGGAAATCGTGCGCATGTTTCCCGCCCGCCTGCGCGTCGCGGCAACCGTGGTCGCGCAGCTTTGCACGGTCGCCTTCTACGCGCTGCTCGCCTGGACCGGCTACGCCGTTCTCGAGATCCTGGCTTCGGACACGCTGGTCTCGCTTCCGGCCGTGTCCGTCGCTTACGCGCAGTCGGTGATTCCCGTGAGCGCGGTGCTCATCATCGTGGCGCAGGTGCTGGTCTTTCCCGAGGTGCTGGATGAGGCGCGCCGCGGCAGG
Source organism: Burkholderiales bacterium (assembly GCA_035627155.1). Lineage (GTDB taxonomy): Bacteria > Pseudomonadota > Gammaproteobacteria > Burkholderiales > SG8-39 > SCGC-AG-212-J23. The sequence continues at coordinate 25,237 of DASPMF010000066.1, forward strand.
ATCGAGAAGGCCGAGGAGCTGATATGACCGGCGCCCTCGTCCTGCTGTGCGTCATCGTGCTCGTGCTCATCAACGTGCCGATTGCCGTGTCGCTCGGCATTGCCGCCGTGGTCGCGATGCTGGCCACGCAAGGCACGGCGGCGCTGCCAAACGTGCCGCTGACGCTTTACCAGGGTGCCACGAGCTTTCCGCTGATCGCGATTCCGCTTTTCATCCTCGCGGGCGCGATCATGAACACCTCGGGCATCTCGCAGAAGCTCATGGATTTCTGCACGGCGCTTCTCGGCTGGATGAAGGGCGCGCTCGCCCAGGTCAACGTCGTCACCTCGATGTTCTTCGCCGAGATCTCCGGATCCGCAGTGGCGGACATCGCCGCGACGGGGCCGATCATCATTCCGGCGATGAAGGCGCGCGGCTATCCCGGCCCGTTCACCGCCGCGGTGACCTCCTCCACCGCCTCGCTCGCCATCATCATTCCACCATCGATCCCCATGATCCTCTACGCCGTCATGGCGGGGGCGTCGGTCGTGCAGCTGTTCGTGGCCGGGGTCGTGCCGGGGCTTCTCGCCGGGTTCACGATGATGGGCCTCTGCCACTGGTACGCGGTGCGCAAAGGGTGGCCGGTCGAGGAAGTCTTCCAGTGGGGCAAGCTTTGGCGCGCTTTCAAGGACTCGGCCTGGGCGCTCCTGCTGCCGATCATCATCTTGGGCGGGATCTTCGGTGGCATCGTCACCGCCACGGAGGGCGCGGCGCTCGCCGTGCTCGCCGCGCTTTTCGTCGGCGGCGTGATCTACCGGGACCTGAGCTGGGCGCGCCTGCAGCAGGCGATCATCGAAGGCACGGTGCAGACCGGCTCGGTGATGCTACTCGTCGCCGCTTCGGCGCTCCTCGGGCTATATCTCACCGAAGCGCAGCTTCCCCAGACGATCGCGCAGACCATGATTTCGCTCACCAGCGAGAAATGGGCCGTACTCGCGATCCTGAACGTGTTCTTCCTCGTCATCGGCATGTTCCTGCACTCCGCGGCGGCGATCATTCTCGTCGTGCCGATCGTGATGCCGGCTGTGACGGCGGTCGGCATCGACCCGGTGCATTTCGGGGTCATCGTGACGCTCAACCTCGCCATCGGCCAGCAGACCCCGCCGGTCGCGAGCGTACTCATGCTCACGTGCTCGATCGCCAAGGAAAGCGTCTGGGATGTCACTCGGGCGAACATTCCGTTCATCGTGGTGCTCGTCGCGACCTTGCTCCTCGTAACCTACGTCCCCGTAACGACGCTCGGCCTCGTGGAGCTCTTCTACCGGTGAGCAGCGAAGTGCTCGTCGAACGGGATGGCGCCCTGGCCACCATCACCCTCAACAAGCCGGAACGCATGAACGCGCTGAGCCTCTCCATGTGGGAGCAGCTTGGCGCCGTCGCGAGCGAGCTCGACGCCGACGAAGCCCTGCGCTGCGTGGTGATCCGCGGCGCGGGCGACAAGGCTTTCGCCGCGGGTGCGGATATCGCCGCCTTCGCGACGGAGCGCGCCAATTCCGCGCAGGCTGGGGCCTACGGTGCGCGCATCAGCGACGCCATGCGCCAGCTTGCGTCATGCCGTCACCCTGTGGTCGCGCTCATCCAGGGCGCGTGCGTGGGCGGCGGCTTGCTGGTTGCGGCGCAGGCCGACCTCCGCATCTGCGGTGATTCGGCCCGCTTCGGCGTGCCGGTCAAGAACCTCGGCCTGGTCGAGGCCTATGACGAACTGGCGGGCATGATGCGCGTCGTGGGGCGGGCGGCGAGCCTCGAGATCCTGCTCGAGGGCCGCATCTGGACGGCGCGCGAAGCGTACGAGAAGGGCCTCGTGAACCGCGTGGTCCCCGACGGCGAGGTCGTCGCGGAGGCGTATGCCACCGCGAGGCGCATTGCGGAAGGCGCGCCGCTGGCCGCGCGCTGGCACAAGAAGTTCGTGAACCGCCTGGCCGATCCGAGGCCGCTCACGCCCGAAGAGTTCGCCGAAAGCTATGCCTGCTTCGATACCGAGGATTACCGCGAGGGCGTCGCGGCGTTCCTCGCGAAACGCAAGCCCGCCTTCCGGGGCCGCTGAGGACCGGGCTGCTATGATCTGCGGCCTAAGTCGAAAAAAGATCGCATCCAATGAGGACAAAGGAGGAGTCATGAAATCCAGCAATCGCTTCGCCATGCGGATCCTCGCGGCGGCGGGCCTCGCGCTCGCGGCGATGGCCGCCCAGGCGCAGTCCTGGCCGACCAAGCCGATCATCATGCTGAACCCCTTCCCCGCCGGCGGGGGCACCGACACGTTCGCCCGCCCGATCGCAGCCAAGCTGAGCCAGACGCTGGGCCAGCAGGTGCTGATCGAGAACCAGGGCGGCGCGGGCGGGACCGTGGGTGCCGCGAACGCGGCGAAACGCGCGCCCGACGGCTACAACTGGTTCTTCGGCGCCGTGCACCACACGATCGCGGAAAGCCTCTACGCGCGGCTGCCCTACAACCTGGAGAAGGATTTCGAGCCGGTGACGGTCGCGGCGTTCGTGCCGAACGTCGTCGTCGTGCATCCGAAGCACGCCGACAAGTTCAAGACGCTGAAGGACCTGATCGACTACCTGCGCAAGAATCCCGGCCAGCTCAACTACGGCTCCGCGGGTAGCGGCACCACGCACCATCTCTCCGTCGAGCTTTTCAAGACGATGACGAAGACGTTCATGGTGCACATTCCGTATCGCGGCGCCGGACCGCTGATGGTCGATCTCCTGGCCGGTCAGGTCGACCTGGCCTTCGACGGCATGGGCACCTCGTCCACGCAGATCAAGGCGGGCAAGCTGATTCCCCTCGCGATTACCTCCGCCAAGCGCAACCCGGTGCTGCCAAACGTGCCGACCGTCGCCGAAGCCGGCGTACCCGGCTACGAAGTGCGCACGTGGTACGGCATCTGGGCGATCAAGGGCACGCCGAAGGACGTGAAGGAGCGCATGTACAAGGAGATCGTCGCCGCCATGCAGCAGCCCGATCTGAAGCGGATCTGGGCGGAGCAAGGGGCGGATGCGGGCGGCATGCCGCCGCAGGAAATGGAGAAGCTCGTGCGCGCAGAGATCACCAAGTGGGCGAAGGTCGTGAAGGACGCCGGAGCGAAGGTCGACAACTGACCCGCGCGAGCTCTCGAGAAACCGCGCGCAAGCGCGGTTTTTTTTGCCTGCATCCATGACCGCCAACCTTTACGCCCTGCTCGCCTCGCGCTTCGCCGCCGCAGTGGACGAGGTCGCGCTGGAAACGGCGGACGGCCGCGTCATTACGTATCGCGAGCTGGACGCCGCTTCGGCGCGTTACGCGAGCCTTCTCGCCTCGCTAGGCCTCAAGCAGGGCGATCGCGTCTGCGCGCAGGTGGAAAAGTGCGCGGATAACGTCTTCCTGTACCTGGGCTGCCTGCGCGCCGGCTTCGTTTACCTGCCGCTGAACACTGCGTACCAGGAGGGCGAGATCCGTTACTTCGTAGGGGACGCGAAGCCGATGGCTGCGTTCTGCGCGCCCGCGGCGCGCGGATTCGAGGGCGTGCCGCATCGGCTGCAGCTCGGTGCAGCCGACGGCTCGGCCGGGACCTTCCGGACCGTGGACAGTCGACCGGAAGACCTTGCCTGCATCGTCTACACGTCGGGAACGACGGGACGCGCCAAGGGCGCAATGGTGACGCACGGCAACCTTACGTCGAATGCCCTGGCGTTGCACCAAGCCTGGCGCTTCCAGCCCGGTGACGTGCTGCTGCATGCCCTGCCGCTTTTCCACGTGCACGGCCTGTTCGTCGCCCTGCATACCGCCCTGCTGAATGCCAGCCGGATCCTGCTTCTGCCGCGCTTCGAAACCGGCCCGGTGATGGAGCGGCTGGCACGTTCGACCGTCTTCATGGGCGTGCCCACCTACTACGTGAGGTTGCTCGCGGAGAAGTCCCTCGACGCGGCGTACTGCCACGCCGTGCGGCTTTTCGTTTCGGGCTCGGCGCCGCTGCTTGCCGAGACCTTTTCGGAGTTCAAGCGCCGCACCGGCCATGCCATCCTCGAGCGCTACGGGATGACGGAAACCGGCATGAACACCTCCAATCCTTACGATGGCGAGCGCCGCCCCGGTACCGTTGGGTTCGCGCTTCCGGACATTGACGTCCGCGTTGCCCAGGCCGACGGCGCAGCCCTTGCGCAAGGCGAAATCGGCCAGATCCAGGTCCGCGGGCCGAACGTGATGGCGGGGTATTGGGGGATGCCCGAGCGACGCGCCGACGACTTCACCGCGGATGGGTACTTCCGTACCGGCGATCTAGGCCGCTTCGATGCGGACGGGTACCTTTCCATCGTCGGACGCGAGAAGGACCTGGTGATTTCGGGCGGATACAACGTGTATCCGAAGGAAATCGAGATGCTGATCGACGAAATGCAAGGCGTCGCGGAATCGGCGGCGTTCGGAGTACCCCATCCCGATTTCGGCGAAGCACTCGCGGTCGCCATCGTGCTGGAGCCGGGCGCCGCGCTGACGGAGCAGCAGGTGATCGGCTATGTAAAGGGGCGGCTGGCCAACTTCAAGGTCCCGAAGCGCGTGGTGTTCGTCAAGGAACTGCCGCGCAACGCCATGGGGAAGGTGGTCAAGAGCGCTCTCAAGGCGAGCCACTCGGGCGCGTAGCTACTTCACCACGATGTTGTTGTCCACGGTCCGCACGCCGCTCACCGAGGCGGTGAGACGGCCGGCACGCGATACCGTGTCGGGGCTACCCGCGAATCCGGACAGCTGGACCCGGCCCTCGTACGTCTCCACCGAGATCGCCGTGGAGGCAATGCCCTTCTCGGCCAGCAGCGCCGCCTTGACGCGCGCAGTAATGACCGCGTCGCGCAGTATTCGCTTCTGATTGTCTTCCTTGGCGAGCATGAACTCCGCCTCGGTAAGCAAGCCGTCCTTGTCCGCATCGAACTCGGCGAAGCGCTTCCACACTTCGCGGTCCGCCAACGCTTCGACCTTGGAGACATGGCGATCGCCGTTGCGGTCGAGCGCAACGAGATCGCTGCGCGGCGCCTGGCCTCCCGGCGGGCCGGCAGGCTGACCAAGGGCCTTGCCTGCGGCGAGTGCTGCGGCGAACGCCACGATGAGTACGACGGCTGTCAGTGTGCGCATCGATCTCCCCTCGCTTCCAATATAGGGGGCGAGCTGCCGGACCAATGTGACAGTTGTCATGCAAGCTGCATGATTCTGGTGTCGTGACGAGGCGACGCACGTCGACTGCGCGCGACATTCACCACAGGTCGGCGAGCATTCGCACCGCGATCGCATAGAGCGCGATCGCGAACACCGCGCGCAGCCGCTTCACGGGCAGCCGATGCGCGAGTCGCGCGCCGAGCGGGGCCGCCGCCATGCTCGTCACGACGATGAGCGCGAGCGCCGGCAGATACACGTACCCCACGCTCCCACGCGGCAAGCCGTCGATGCGCAGGCCCTGTAAAAGGTGCGCGGCGGTGCCGGCAACGGCAATGGGAAACCCGATCGCGGCCGCCGTGCCGATCGCGCTGCGCACCGGAAGCCCGCACCAGGCGAGGAAGGGGATCGAAAGAAACGCGCCGCCGGCCGAGAGCAGGCTCGAGACGCCGCCGATGAGCGCGGCCGCGCCGAACAGCGCTGCCCCACGGGGCAGCGGTCGTATGCCTTTTGGCCGCAGGTCGAACAGCATCATCGTGCCGGCGGCGAACACGAGCAGCGTAAACAGGACGGCAAGCGGTCGCGTCGGGATGAGGCCGGCGAGCAGCGCAGCGAAGAACGAGCCGGCGAGGATGCCCGGGGCCATGGTGCGCGCGACGCGCCAATCCACTGAGCCGAAGGCGTGATGCGCACGAACGCTGGAAAGCGAGGTAAATACGATGGTTGCCAACGCGGTCGCCAAGGCGACGTGCAGCGTATGCAGGGGTGGGAATCCCTGGGCGGCGAGCACATAGAAGAGCAGCGGAACGATGACCATGCCGCCGCCGATGCCGAGCAATCCGGCCGCAAAGCCGACAACGACGCCGATACCGAGGTAGGCCGCCCAGGCGTGGGCGGTGACCCAACCTTCCATCAGCGGTCCTGCAGCAGGTGCGTGGCCAGCTCTGCGAATCCCGCTCCCGCCGGCAGCGCGGTCACGTAGGCCGGCGGGTGCTCGAGCGATGCGCCGAAGCGCCGAACGTTCGCGACGCCGACGGAGCGCGCGAAGTAGCGGAACATCGGCGCGTCATTGGGCGAATCCCCGGCGAAGACCACGCTCTCGTTGCCGTTCTCCGCCAGCTCCGTTCCGAAGCGCTCGGCGAAGAGCGCGCGCGTCATGGCCAGCTTGTCGTAACCGCCGAACCAGCCGTTCACGTGGATGGAGCTCACCTTTGCCGTCAATCCAGCCGCGCGCATGAGCTGGGCGATGCGTTCGGCGGCCTCCAGCGGAAGCGCAGGCACGTCCTCGCAATAGTCCATCGCGAGATCGGTTTCCCGGTAGGCCTGGTCCGCGGCGACGGCGCATCCTTCCACCGCCGCCACGATCTCCGCCGCAACCGCGCGCAGGCGCTCGAGGTTGCGTGCGCGCGTGGCAGCATCGTGGTGGTAGCGGCGCTGCAGCTTGCCACCGGCATGCCAGAAGTAGAACGCGCCGTTCTCTCCGACCACGGCGTCCACCGGCCACATCCGCGCGATGTGGTCGCACCAGCCGGCAGGGCGACCGGTCACCGGGATGACGCGCAGGCCGGCGCATTTAAGGCGCTCGAGCGAAGAATAGGCGGCCGCCGTGAGCTTGCCGTCGGTGGTGAGCGTGTCGTCGATGTCCAGCAGCACCGCGGTCACGCCGCGGCTTTCGAGTTCACGAAGCGGCTTCATCGGCGCGTTGCCTCGGCGACCCGCGCGCGCGCCCCGGCGTCGAGGTGCAGCCCGGCTTTGGTGCGCCACGCGGCATGACGAACCGCAGCGGCGACACGAGGTGTCCGGCGACGGGCAGCAGGATCTCGCGTTCCGCGAGCGCTTCTGCGATGAGGCGGAACTCGAACTGCTCCAGGTAGCGGAGCCCGCCGTGGGATCTGCTTGGAGGACGCCGAGGAAGTGGCGCTGCCGAGATCTTCGCGCTCGACGAGCGTAACGCTCAGCCCGCGTCCGGCGGTGTCCTGCGCGATTCCTCCGCCGTTGATTCCGCCGCCGATGGAGAGCAGGTCGACCATGGCGCGCGACTATAGCCCATGCCTACCCCGCGGTGGCGGCTTTTCGGGCGCTTGCGCGCCCGCAAGGTGGATTAGCCGCTTGCTTTCTTGAGCTGGTCGAGCTGCAGCACCTTCACGCGCGTCGCGTGGCCGGCAGTGGAAGCGCTTTCCGCGCGGGCTTGCTCGCGGGTCTGCACCTGCTGCTGTCGGCGGACCCTCTCGAAGGTCTTGCGGACATCCGTGTCGAAGCTGGGCTTGTAACGGAACGAGGAATCGAGGATGTGTTTCATTCGGGTCTCCTACGCTGACGGGAGGATTCTTCCAGCCTCCCTCCGCAAGCGTTACGGCCGTGGCTAGTCTCGCCGGACTACATGCGGGCGGGCAACACCATTTTGGAGTCGTGCCGCCGCTACAGCGTTCGTAGGAGTGCTACGGAGAACTACTTCTTGCGCAGCTTGCGGATGGCGGCTAGCTGGGCGGCAAGCATGGCGAGCTCGCCCTCGACGACGGCGAGCTCTTGCTTGTCCTTGGCGTTCGCGCGCGCCTCTTCGGCCTTCTTCAGCGCCTCGGTGGCCTTCGCCTCGTCCAGGTCCTTGCCGCGAATCGCGGTGTCGGCGAGCACGGTGATCACCTTCGGCTGCACTTCCAGGATGCCGCCGGCGACGAAGATCAGCTGCTCCTCGCCTCCGCCCACCGGAGTGATGCGCACCGCGCCCGGCCTGATGCGCGTGATGAGCGGCGTATGGCGCGGATAGATGCCTAGCTCGCCCGCCTCCCCCGGCAGCACGACGAACTCCGCCTCGCCGGAGAAGATCGCTTCCTCGGCGCTGACCACGTCGACGTGGATGGTGTTGGCCATTACTTGAGGGTCTTGGCTTTCTCGAACGCCTCTTCGATGCCGCCGACCATGTAAAAAGCCTGCTCGGGCAGCGCGTCGCAATCACCGTTCACAATCATCTTGAAGCCCTTGATTGTGTCCTTGAGGGAAACGTACTTGCCCGGGGTCCCGGTGAAGTTCTGCGCAACCGTGAACGGCTGCGAGAGGAAGCGCTGGATCTTGCGCGCCCGGGAGACGGCCAGCTTGTCTTCCGGCGAAAGCTCGTCCATGCCGAGGATCGCGATGATATCGCGCAGCTCCTTGTAGCGCTGCAGGGTCGCCTGCACGGCGCGCGTGGTGCCGTAGTGTTCCTCGCCGATGATGTTGGGATCGACTTGGCGGGAGGTGGAGTCGAGCGGGTCGACGGCCGGATAGATGCCCAGCGCCGCGATGTCGCGCGAGAGGACGACGGTCGCGTCCAAATGGCCGAAAGTCGTCGCGGGCGAAGGGTCGGTCAGGTCGTCCGCCGGCACGTAGACCGCCTGGATGGAGGTGATCGAGCCGACCTTGGTGGACGTGATGCGTTCCTGGAGGCGGCCCATTTCCTCGGCGAGCGTCGGCTGGTAACCGACCGCGGACGGCATGCGGCCCAGCAGCGCCGACACTTCGGTTCCGGCAAGCGTGAAGCGGTAGATGTTGTCGACGAAAAATAGGATGTCGCGGCCTTCGTCGCGGAAGTCCTCGGCCATCGTGAGGCCGGTCAACGCCACTCGCAGGCGGTTGCCGGGCGGCTCGTTCATCTGCCCGAATACCATTGCGACCTTGGATTCCTCGAGGTTGTCGATCTTTACCACGCCGGCTTCCATCATCTCGTGATAGAAGTCGTTTCCCTCGCGGGTGCGCTCGCCGACGCCGGCGAAGACCGAGAGACCGGAGTGCTGGGTAGCGATGTTGTTGATGAGCTCCAGCATGTTCACGGTCTTGCCCACGCCCGCGCCGCCGAACAGGCCGATCTTGCCGCCCTTTGCGAAGGGGCAGATCAGATCGATGACCTTGATGCCGGTCTCCAGCAGCTCCACCGACGGCGAAAGCTCGTCGAATTTCGGAGCGATCTGGTGGATGGACCGCTTCTTCTCCGACTTGATCGGACCCACCTCGTCGATCGGGCGCCCGAGCACGTCCATGATGCGGCCGAGCGTGCCCTTGCCGACGGGCACGGAGATCGGGGCGCCGGTCGGGCGCACCTTCATGCCGCGTCGCAGGCCGTCCGAGGACCCCAGGGCGATGCAGCGCACGACGCCGTCGCCGAGCTGCTGTTCCACTTCGAAGGTGAGCCCCTTCTCGACGAGCGGGTTGCCCGCGTCCTCTTCGAGGATGAGGGCGTCATAGACCTTCGGCATGTCCTCGCGAGCGAACTGGATGTCGATCACCGCGCCGATGGACTGGACGATGGTGCCTTGTGCGTTTGCCATAGTGGTTTCCCGATTCCTATACGGCGGCAGCGCCGCCGACGATTTCTGAAAGCTCTTTGGTGATCGCCGCCTGGCGGTTCTTGTTGTACACCAGCGTCAGCTCGTCGATCAGGGTCGCCGCGTTGTCGGAGGCGGCCTTCATGGCCACCATGCGCGCGGATTGCTCCGATGCCATGTTCTCGGCGACGGCCTGGAAGATGATCGCCTCGATGTAGCGCGTCAGGACCTGGTCGAGCACCGCGCGCGCGTCCGGCTCGTAGATGTAGTCCCACGCCGTCTCGGGCGCGCCCATCCGCTCGCCGGCAAGCGGAAGCAGCTGCTCGATAACCGGCTCCTGTTTCATCGTGTTCACGAAGCGGGTGTAGGCGATGAGCAGCCGGTCGAACCGGTCCGCGGTGTAGCCGTCCAGCATGACCTTGATCACGCCGATGAGCTTGTCCATTTGCGGCCGGTCGCCGAGCTGCGTCGCCTGCGACACGATGTTGGCGCCGAGGCGCTGCATGAAGCCCAGCCCCTTGTTGCCCAGCGCGCAGACCTCGATCTCCTCGCCTTGCGCCTGCCACTCCTTGTACTGGTTGAGCACGAGGCGAAGCACGTTGGTGTTCAGCGCCCCGCACAGGCCCTTGTCGGTCGTCACCACGATGAGGCCCACGCGCTTCACCGAGTCGCGCTCGACCAGGAACGGGTGCCGGTACTCCGGGTTGGCATGCGAGAGGTGGGCCGCCACGGTGCGGATCTTCTCGGCGTACGGGCGGGCATGGCGCATGCGCTCCTGCGCCTTCCTCATCTTGGAGGCTGCGACCATCTCCATGGCCTTGGTAATCTTCCGCGTGTTCTGCACGCTTCGGATCTTGACCCGGATTTCCTTGGTACCTGGCATCGAGGCGTCTTCCTAGAAGCTGCCGTTCTTCTTCCAGTCCTTGATCGCGTCGTGCAGCGCCTTCTCGTCATCCGCGGAGAGATCCTTCTTTTCCTCCATCCGCGCGACGAGGTCGCCGAACTTGCCCTTGATGTAGTCGCGCATGGACTTTTCCGCCGCGAGCGCCTTCTTGACGTCGACGTCGTCGAAATAGCCGTTGTTCACGCCGAACAGGGTGAGCGCCATTTCCCAGACCTGGAGCGGCGAGTACTGCGGCTGCTTCATCAGCTCCGTGACCAGGCGGCCGCGCTCGAGCTGCTTGCGGGTCGCTTCGTCCAGGTCGGAGGCGAACTGCGCGAAGGCGGCCAGCTCGCGATACTGCGCGAGAGCCAGGCGGACCCCGCCGCCCGTATCGCGGCGCTTCATGATCTTAGTCTGTGCGGCGCCGCCGACGCGCGACACCGAGATGCCGGCGTTGATGGCCGGACGGATGCCGGCGTTGAAGAGATCGGTCTCGAGGAAGATCTGGCCGTCGGTAATGGAAATCACGTTGGTCGGGACGAATGCCGTCACGTCACCGGCCTGCGTCTCGATCACCGGCAGCGCGGTCAGGGAGCCGGTCTTGCCCTTCACCTCTCCCTTGGTGAAGCGCTCGACGTACTGCGGGTTCACGCGCGCGGCACGCTCGAGGAGCCGGCTATGGAGGTAGAAGACGTCGCCCGGGTACGCCTCGCGTCCCGGGGGCCGGCGCAGCAGGAGGGAAATCTGGCGATACGCCCAGGCCTGCTTGGTCAAGTCGTCATAGATGATCAGCGCATCCTGCCCGCGATCGCGGAAGTACTCGCCCATCGTGCAGCCCGAATAGGGAGCGATGTACTGCATCGCCGCGGATTCGGAGGCCGACGCCGCGACCACGATGGTGTACGCCATCGCGCCGTGCTCCTCGAGCTTGCGCACGACGTTCGCGATGGTCGACGCCTTCTGGCCGATGGCGACGTAGACGCAGAAGAGGTCCTTGCCCTTCTGGTTGATGATCGTGTCCACCGCCACCGCGGTCTTGCCGGTCTGGCGGTCGCCGATGATCAGCTCGCGCTGCCCGCGACCCACCGGCACCATGGCGTCGATCGCCTTCAGGCCGGTCTGCACCGGCTGCGAGACCGATTGGCGCGCGATCACGCCCGGCGCGACCTTCTCGATCACGTCGGTCAGCTTGGCGTTGATCGGCCCCTTGCCGTCGATCGGTTGGCCGAGCGAATTGACGACGCGCCCAAGCAGCTCCGGACCGACGGGCACGGAAAGGATCTTGCCGGTGCACTTCACCGGGTCGCCTTCGGTGATGTGCTGGTATTCGCCCAGAATCACGGCGCCGACCGAGTCGCGCTCGAGGTTGAGCGCGAGCCCGAACGTGTTCTTCGGAAACTCGAGCATCTCGCCCTGCATCACGTCGGATAGCCCGTGGACGCGGCAGATGCCGTCGGTCACCGAAACCACGGTGCCCTGCGTGCGCATCTGCGCGCCGGCATCGAGGTTCTGGATCCGGCTCTTGATGAGTTCCGATATCTCGGAAGGGTTCAGTTGCATGGCAACTCCTTAAGCGTGCTGCGTCTATGCCTTCAGTGCGTTCTCGAGCGCGCCGAGCTGCGCGCGCGCGGAACCGTCGATAACCTTGTCGCCCAGCAACAGGCGTACGCCGCCGATCAGGTCCTTGTCCACCGTCACGGTCGCCTTCACCTTGCGCCCGAACTTCTTCTCGAGGCGGGCCACGAGGTCGGACACCTGGGCGTCGCTGAGCTCGAACGCGGATTGCACCTCGGCCTCCATTACGCCTTCGCGCCGGTTCTTCAGTTCTTCAAACTGCGCCCGGATCTGGGGCAGCAGCTCCAAGCGGCCGTTCTCGGCCAGTATCCGCACCAGGTTCTCCGCGTCGCGGTCGAGCTTGCCGGCGAGCACGCCGATGAACAGGCCCGCCACCTGGGCATCCGAAAGCTTCGGGTCGCCGATTGCGCGGCCGATGCGCTCATCGGCGGCCACTGCCGAGAGCGCGCCCAGCATGCCGGACCATTTCGGCAGGGATGCGGATGCGTCGGCAAGCCGGAAGACCGCTTCGGCGTAGGGACGCGCGACGGTGCTGGGCTCGGCCATCTCAGAGCTGTCGCTTGATCGACTCGAGCAGGTCGGCGTGCGCCTTGGCGTCGACCTCGCGGCGCAGGATCTTCTCGGCGCCCGCCACGGCGAGCGAGGCGACATGATCGCGCAGTTGCTCGCGTGCCCGCGACAGCTCCTGCGAGATCTCCGCCTTGGCCGCGGCCTTTTCGCGGTTGCCTTCTTCCTTCGCGGCATTGCGCGCCTCGTCGACGAGCTGCGCCGCGCGCTTTTCCGCCTGGGCAATGATTTCCGCCGCCCGCGCGCGCGCCTGGCTTACGGCGTCCTCCGCCTGGCGCGTGGACTGCTCGAGCGAACGCCGGCCCTGGTCGGCCGCCGCAAGCCCGTCGGCAATCGTCTTCTGGCGCGCTTCGATCGCGCGCAGGAGCGGCGGCCAGACGAACTTCACCGTGAATGCGATGAAGGCGAAGAACGTAACCGCCTGGGCGACCAGCGTGAAGTTAAGGTTCATGGACGGCCTCCGAGCCGCAACGACTTAGCCCGCGAAGGGGCCAGCGAGCGGGTTTGCGAAGGCAAAGAACATCGCGATGCCCAGGCCGATAATGAACGAGGCGTCGATCAGGCCGAGCAGCAGGAACACCTTGCCCTGCAGCGAGTTCGTCAGCTCCGGCTGGCGCGCGGCCGCCTCGAGGAAGCGGGAGCACATGATGCCCACGCCGATGCACGCGCCGGCGGCGCCGAGGCCCACCATCAGGCCGATGCCGATCCCGGTATAGGCCTGAACCATGGCCAGGAGTTGAAGTTTTTCCATTGGTTTTTCCCTTTCTGGATGATGCGGATGGAGGATTAGTGGTGCTCGTGCGCCATCGCGAGGTAGACGATGGTGAGCATCATGAAGATGTACGCCTGGAGCGCGACGATCAGGATGTGGAAGATCGCCCAGCCCAATCCGAGGATGAAGGCGAAGAAAGCCCCGACCGCGCCGGTCGCGGCGAGCAGCCACAACAGCAGGAAGAGGATTTCGCCGGCATACATGTTTCCGAACAGGCGCAGCGAGTGGGAAAGTGTCTTGGAGACGTACTCGACCATCTGGAAGAGGAAGTTCGCCGGCCAGAGCAGCGGATGGGATCCGAAGGGCGCGCAGAAGAGCTCATGGAGCCATCCGCCGAAACCCTTCACCGAGATTCCGAACCACAGCGTGAGCAACAGGACGGAAATGGAAAGGGCGAACGTCGTGTTGACGTCGGCCGTGGGGACGATCCGGAAGCCATGGTCCGAAATGTGGTGCGTGCCGAAAGCGACCCAGTCCACGGGCAGAAAGTCCATGGAATTCATGAGCAACACCCAGACGAAGACCGTGAGCGCGGCTGGCGCGATGAACTTGTGGCGGTCGCCCTGGTGGAAGATGCCCTTGGCCTGGTCGTCGACGAACTCGATGAGCAGTTCCACAAGCGCCTGTCGGCGGTTGGGCACACCCGAGGTTGCACCTCGCACGACCCACCAGATGACGCCGATGCCGATGATCCCGAGCAGGGTCGAGACGAGGAACGAATCGACGTTAATCGCCCAGAAGCCGCCCTCTGCGCCGAGCGGCTTGGTGAAGAACGTGAGGTGGTGCCCGATGTACTCCGAGGCGGTGATTTCTTTTCCGGCTGCCATCTACGGACTGATCAGTACTCGCGCACAAAGAACGCCATTGAAAAAACGACCATCGTGGCGACGAACGATCCGAGGAAAGCGAGCACCACCGCCTCGGCATAGAGCGTGAGCACCAGCCACACAAGGAGGACCGCCAGGCCGACCTTGACTGCTTCGGCTCTCAGGGCACCTGCCAGGACCCCCCCTGCGGACTTCGCACTGCTCCACGAAGCCACGTACGCGGAGACCAGACCGGCGATGATGCTTACCAACCCGCCGGCGGCCGCCGAGATCGCGCCTTGCTTGCCTGCCAGCAGCCCCGCCGCCAGCGCAAGCGCTGCGGTGGTTGCAATCTGCCAGCGGAAAACGACGCGGATCGGCTTGCTCAGGGCACGAAGCATGGCGTTCTTTCTCCCCGTACCCGGCAAAGCCTGAAAATTATATCCCACGGCGAAACGCTAGCGAAGCTTCTTCAGCAGTTGCTCGAGATGATCGAGGTTGGAGTAGTGCAGGACGACTTTCCCGGCGCCTTTGCGCGTCGGCAGGATGCTGACTGTCGTGCCGAGCCGTTCGGAGACTTCTTCTTCGAGGCGCTGCAAGTCGCGGTCGCCGCGGGCCTTGCGCCCGCTGGCAGCCGGTTCGCGCGCAAGGTTGTGGACCAGCGCCTCGGTCTCGCGCACGGACAGTCGCTTCGCCGCCACCCGGTGGGCGGCCTCGACCTGGCGCGCGCCGTCCAAAGGCAGCAGTGCGCGCGCGTGTCCCATCTCGATCGAGCCTTCCATCAGCATGTCCTGCACCGGTTTCGAGAGCTTGAGCAACCGCAGAAGATTCGTCGTCGCGCTCCGAGAGCGGCCTACGGCGTCGGCGGCCTGCTCATGCGTCATCCGGAACTCGTCGAGCAGGCGCTGCAGCCCGTGCGCCTCCTCCATCGGGTTGAGGTTCTCGCGTTGGATGTTCTCGATGAGCGACATCGCCAGCGCCGCTTCGTCCGGAACTTGCCTGACCACTACCGGAACCTCCTCCAGGCCGGCCATCTGGGCGGCGCGCCAGCGGCGCTCTCCGGCGATCAGCTCGTAGGCGTCGCGCTCGACCGGCCGCACGAGCAGGGGTTGCATCAACCCCTGCGCCCGGATGGAGGCCGCCAGCTCCGCGAGCGCCTGCTGGTCCATCTTCGTGCGCGGCTGGTACTTGCCCGGCCGGATCTTCCCGACCGCCAGGGTGAGGAGCGACTCGCCTCGGGGCCGCGCCTGTTCGTCGGATCCGAGAAGCGCGTCGAGGCCGCGCCCCAGCCCCTTCAGCTTGCTCATGCTGCGCCCCCTTGCGCGAGAATCTCATCGGCAAGTCCCAGGTACGCCTGCGCGCCTTTCGAGGTCGCGTCGAGCAACACGGCGGGCACGCCGTGGCTCGGCGCCTCGGCGAGCCGCACGTTGCGCGGCACGAGCGTGCGGTAAACCTTGTCGCCGAAGTGCGTTTCGAGTTGCTGCGATACCTGCTGTGAAAGCGTATTGCGCGGGTCGTACATGGTGCGCAGAAGGCCGGCGATCTCCAGCTGCGGATTGAGGTGCGTGCGCACGCGCTTGATCGTGGCGACCAGATCGGACAGGCCTTCCAGTGCGTAGTACTCGCATTGCATCGGGATCAGCACTCGCTGCGCCGCGGTAAGCGCGTTGACGGTAAGGAGGCTGAGCGACGGCGGGCAGTCGATCAGGATGAAGTCGTAATCCAACGCCACCCGCTCGAGCGCGCTCTTCAGGCGCGTCTCACGCGCATCGAGGTCGACCAGCTCGATCTCCGCGCCCGCGAGCTCGCGGTTGGCGGGCAGCAGGTCATAGCCACCCTTTTCGACCCGAACGCGCGCGACAACAAGGTCGGCGAGGCCTAGCAGCACGTGGTACACCGTGCGCGGTGCGATTCGCTTGTCGACGCCGCTGCCCATGGTCGCGTTGCCTTGCGGGTCGAGGTCGACCAGCAGCACGCGCTTGCCGGCGCGTGCCAGCGCCGCTGCGAGGTTCACGCTCGTCGTTGTCTTGCCTACGCCACCTTTCTGGTTGACGACAGCGAGCACGCGCGCCATCTAGGCGACCTTGCAGAGCAGGAGATGCCGTTCCGCGTCGAGGAACGGCACGCGCAGCGCGACGGATGAACATCCTTCGCGCGAGGCTTCGCGCGGACCCTTCATCGCCGCGATCCACCCGCCGGGGGCGACCAGATGGCGGCAGGCACCGATGAACCGGTCAAGATCGGCAAATGCGCGAGAGATGGCGAGGTCGAACGGCGCTGCCGGATGCCAGTGCTCCACACGTCCTTCGTGCACCTCGAGATTCTTCAGCTGCAACTCGATCTTGGCCTGGCGGAGGAAGGCCGCCTTCTTTTGGGCCGCCTCGTTTAGGGTCACCAGCCACTGGGGCCTGGCGAGGGCGAGCGGGATGCCGGGAAGGCCACCGCCGGACCCAATGTCGGCAACGGAAGCCTCGCCGGAAAGGGGCAGGTGCGGCAGCACGGCTAACGAGTCCAAAACGTGCTGCTTCATCATTTCGAGCGGTTCGTGAATCGCAGTGAGGTTGTGCACGCGGTTCCACTTCGCGAGCAGTGCGACGTAGGCGGATAGAGCGCGTCTGGCGTCTTGCGGCAGCGGCAAGGCTAGCTCCGTGAGCCCCCGGTCGAGCGCTTCCTCCGGCGTCATGCCGTCTTCTTCTGCGGCCCGTGGCCTTTCTTCTTCAGGTGAACGAGGAGGAGCGAAATCGCAGCCGGTGTAATGCCGGAGATCCGCTGCGCCTGGCCAATCGTTTCGGGCCGATGCGCGGCAAGTTTCTGTCGAACCTCGTTCGAGAGCCCCCGCACTTCGGCGTAGTCCAGATCAAGCGGTAGGCGCACGTCTCCAGCGGCGCCCCGACGCGCGACTTCTTCCTTCTGCCGTTCGATATACCCCCGGTACTTGATTCGAGCCTCGATTTGGGCGGCGAGCTCAGGGTCGCCGAGGCCCATCCCTGCGCCGGGCTGTGACATGACCGTTTGGTACGTCATTTCCGGTCTCCGCAGGAGCTGTTCAAGAGAATGTTTTTCTTGAAAGCTTGCGCTCACATACGTCGAACGAAGGCGCTCTTCTTCCCGCGCAAGGGTTTCTCTTTTCCGATCGAAGGCCCTCCACCGGATATCGCCTACGACGCCAAGCTTCCTACCCGCTTCCGTGAGCCGTTCGTCCGCGTTGTCTTCGCGGAGCATCAAACGGTATTCGGCACGACTCGTGAACATGCGGTACGGCTCGCTCACCCCTCGCGTCACCAGGTCGTCCACCAACACGCCGAGGTAGGCCTCGTCGCGTGCGGGCGCCCACGGCGCATCGCCTCGGGATAGCAGGGCCGCGTTGATCCCGGCCAGCAAACCTTGGGCAGCGGCCTCTTCGTATCCGGTCGTGCCGTTGATCTGGCCGGCGAAGAACAAACCGGCTATCGACTTTGTCTCGAGTGACGTCCGCAGGCCCCGGGGATCGAAGTAGTCGTACTCGATGGCGTAGCCCGGCCGCACGATGTGGGCCTTTTCCAGACCGGCTATGGATCGGACCAGAGTCATTTGGACGTCAAAGGGCAGGCTAGTCGAAATACCGTTCGGATAGACCTCGTTGGTGTTCAGCCCCTCCGGCTCGAGAAAGATCTGGTGCGAAGCCTTGCCGGCGAATCGATGGATCTTGTCTTCGATCGAGGGACAGTACCGCGGTCCCACGCCTTCGATCATCCCGGTGAACAAGGGCGATCGATTCAGGCCGCCGCGGATGATCTCGTGTGTACGCTCGTTCGTATGTGTGATCCAGCACGGCAGCTGGCGGGGATGCATGCCCCGGTTGCCGAGGTAGGAAAAGACGGGTTCGGGCGAATCGCCGGGTTGCTCCTGCGCCGCCGAAAAGTCGATGGTGCGAGCATCCAGACGTGGCGGCGTCCCGGTCTTGAGCCGCCCAACCGGCAGCTTCATCTCGCGCAGGCGTGCGGCGAGAGTCGTCGAAGAAGGGTCGCCTGCTCGCCCAGCCTGATGCCGTTCCATGCCTATGTGAATCAGGCCGGAAAGGAAAGTCCCCGTCGTCAGCACGACGGCTGAGCCGCCAAAGCGCAGCCCCATCTGGGTGACCACCCCGAGCGCGCGACCGCCCTCCACCAAGACGTCGTCCACGGCCTGCTGGAACAGCCATAGCCCCGGCTGATTTTCCAGCCGCGTCCTGATCGCTTGCCGATAGAGCGTCCGGTCGGCTTGCGCGCGTGTGGCACGGACCGCCGCTCCCTTGGAGGAATTCAGCGTTCGGAATTGGATGCCCGCCTCGTCCGTGGCGATTGCCATGGCGCCGTCCAAGGCGTCGACCTCCTTCACAAGGTGCCCTTTGCCGATCCCTCCGATGGAAGGATTGCAGGACATCTGCCCCAGCGTTTCGATCGAGTGCGTGAGCAATAGCGTACGGCGCCCCATGCGCGCGGCTGCCAGGGCAGCTTCGGTACCGGCGTGGCCACCGCCGACCACGATGACGTCAAAGTGCGAGGGGAACTGCATTGGGGGAGCGAATGATACGCGAACGTTCCACGTGGAACTAGGCGAGCGAATGCCCCAAGTCCATGTTCCACGTGGAACATTACCATTGCTGCAATGCACCATCCTCGGAGCCGGTATGCCAGAATGCCGCCCCTCGGAACGGTCCCCCGCTTGATCTCACTAGCTCGCTATGCCCTACTGCTCAAGGACCCCGGTATCGGGAAAACCTACGCGGTCTCCGTCCTTGGACGCCTGCCAATCGGCATCACCGGGCTCGCCATCCTGCTGCTCGCGCAAGCATTCACCGGGTCTTTCGCCACTGGGGGCGTTGCAAGCGGCTGCTACGTTTTGGGGCTAGCCGCAATGGCGCCGGCAATAGGCCGAGTCATCGATCGTTATGGTCCCAGGTGGATGCTTGGCGCAACGGCGCTGCTCTTCCCCAGCGCGTTGCTGGCACTCGTCCTCGTCGCGCAGACCGGCGCGCCCATCGCGCTGGTGTTTCTCCTTGCAGCCGCCGCCGGCGCTATGTTCCCGCCCATCACGGTCTGCATGCGGACGCATCTGAAACGGCGCTTCAAGGACGAAGGCTTGCTTTCGACGGCGTACTCGCTTGAGTCGGTCCTCATCGAGCTCATCTTCATCGTTGGCCCGCTCGTCGTCGCTGTATTCGTCGCACTCGCCACGCCAGCGGCGGCCGTGCTCTTCGCCGCAGCAACCGGAGCGGCGGGAACGATCCTCTTCATGCGATCGCCCGCGCTGCGCGACTGGAAGATCGAGCCTCGGAAACGGCGGAGTCTGCTGGGACCGCTCGCCGACTCACGCTTCATGTGGCTGATCGGGATCATCTTCGCCTACTCGACGGCGTTTGGACTGATGGAAATCGGCGTCACCGGATACGCGACCGAACGCGGCTCCGCGGCTTCGGCGGGCGTCTTTCTCGGCCTGATGAGCGCAGGTAGCGCCCTTGGCGGTCTGACCTACGGCAGCCGCAGCTGGGGCTTCAAGCTGACGCGCCAGTTCGCGGGCGCGCTCGCGCTCATGGGCATCGGCCTCGCCGCATTGTCGCTTCCCTGGGAGCCACTCGCGTTCGGCTTCTGGTGCATCGTCGCCGGCATCATCATGGCCCCTGCCCTGATCATGCAGGCCATGCTGGTCGCGAAGATCGCCGCACCGGAACACTCAACCGAAGCGTTTACCTGGTCCACGAGCGCGCTGCTCTCCGGCGTCGGCGCCGGCCTCGCGGTCGGCGGCGCGCTCGTGGAAACCTTCGATGCACGTGCTGCGCTGGCCGCCGCTGCAGGCACGGCCATCGCGTCCGCGCTTGTCGCCTACGTGACCCTCAAAAGCAACTGACCGGCCCCGGTCAGCCGCGCAGTCAGCCCAGTTGTGTGTGCAGGCGCCCGCGCTGCTTTTTCAGCTCGGCGGGTAAGCGGGGGCCGATTTTCGCGAATAGCTCATCGTGTGGCACGAGCTCGTCCTTCCACGCCTTCGCGTCGACGTTCGCGAGCTCCGCGTAACGCGCGGGGGGCACCTGCTCCAGCCCTTTCCAGTCGATGTCCTCGTAGCGCGGCATGCTGCCGAGTGGCGTTTGCATCGCGCCGCCACGGCCGCTGCAGCGCTCGAAAACCCAGCGCAGGACCCGCATGTTCTCCCCGAAGCCCGGCCAGATGAACTTGCCGTTCGCGTCGCGGCGGAACCAGTTGACGCGGAATATCTTCGGCGGGTTGCTCACGGCCCGGCCGATCGTCAGCCAGTGCGCGAAGTAGTCCCCGATGTTGTAGCCGCAGAACGCGAGCATTGCCATCGGGTCGCGTCGCACCACGCCGACCTTGCCGGTGATGGCCGCCGTGGTTTCGGATCCGAGCGTTGCCGCCATGTAGACGCCGTCTTCCCATGTCGGCGCTTCGGAGATCAGCGGCACGGTGCTCGAGCGACGGCCGCCGAATAGGAAAGCGGAAACCGGCACGCCCTCCGGGTCTTCCCAATTCGCGTCCATCGAAGGGCACTGCGATGCCGGCACGGTGAATCGCGAGTTCGGATGCGCAGCGAGACGGCCTTGGCGCCCATCCTCAGGCGTCCATCGCTTGCCCTGCCAGTCGATGAGCTCCGCGGGCGGCGCCTCGGTCATTCCCTCCCACCAGACATCCCCTTCCGGGGTCATCGCGACGTTAGTGAAGATGACATTGCTCCGCAGCATCTTCATCGCATTGGGATTGGTTTGTTCCGAAGTCCCGGGCGCAACGCCAAAAAACCCGGATTCGGGGTTGATGGCGCGGAATCGCCCGTCCTTGCCGGGTTTGATCCAGGCAATATCCTCGCCGACTGTCGTGACCTTCCAACCGTCGAGGGCGGGCGGAGGAATCAGCATCGCGAGATTCGTTTTTCCGCACGCGGACGGAAATGCAGCGGTTAGATAGAGCTTCTCGCCTGCAGGGGATTCGATCCCGAGGATCAGCATGTGCTCCGCGAGCCAGCCCTCGTCGCGCGCCATGACCGAGGCGATGCGAAGCGCGAGGCACTTCTTGCCGAGCAGCGCGTTACCGCCGTACCCCGAACCGTACGACCAGATCTCCCGCGTCTCAGGAAAGTGGACGATCCACTTTTCCCTCTCATTGCACGGCCAGGCCACATCCCTCTGCCCCGCGGCCAGCGGCGCGCCGACGGAATGCACGCACGGCACGAAGGCACCGTCTTCGGCCAGCCACTCGGCGACCGCGCGTCCCATGCGCGTCATGATCCGCATGTTGACCACGACGTAAGCCGAGTCCGAAATTTCCACGCCGACCTGCGCGATGTGGGAGCCGATCGGTCCCATGGAGAACGGGACTACGTACATGGTGCGGCCGCGCATGCAGCCGTCGAAAAGTCGGTTCAGCGTGCTGCGCATCTCCGAGGGCGCCACCCAGTTGTTCGTGGCGCCGGCGTCTTCCTTCTTCTCGCTGCATATGAAGGTGCGGTCCTCCATGCGCGCGACGTCGCTCGGGTGGGAGCGCGCAAGGTAGGAATTGGGCCGCAACGACTCGTTCAGCTTGACGAAAGCGCCGGACTGCACCAGCTCCGTGCACAGGCGGTCATACTCGGCCTGCGAGCCGTCGCACCAGACGATCCGATCCGGCTTGGTGAGCCGGGCCATTTCGGAGACCCACTGCCGCAGGCCGCGGTGGCGGACCCAGTCAGGTGCGTTCGACTGGTCAGCGGGTGCCGAGGCGGGTGCGTTCATCGATGGTCACTCCAGAAGGCAATCGGCCCAGCCAAAGGCTGGGCCGGCGAAGGAATTAGGGTGAAAAAATTCTACCACCGGGCGTCCGGATACCGTTGATGCCGGGACCCCATCCATTCAGATTACACGCGTCCATACAAGACGTTAGACCGATTCGCGCGCACGCGTTCACTTGCCGATGCAAAACCGTCCGAAGATTTCTCCAAGCAAGTCGTCGGGGGTCACGACGCCGGTGATTTCACCCAGCGCGTCCTGCGCAAGGCGCAATTCCTCGGCAAAGAGTTCCCACTCGCGCCCACGCTCCCGTGCAGCGTTAATGCGCGTCTCCGCGAGGGCCATTGCCCGCAAGTGCCGCTCGCGCGCAAGGAACACCGTTTCCCCTGCGTGCGTCCAGCCGGCCGCTCGGACAATCGCCCTGCGCAGCCCCTCCATTCCCTCGCCCGTCATTGCCGAGACCGCGACGCCGCCCGCCGGCGCCCCAAATCCCGGGGCGAGGTCGACTTTGTTGTAGACGTCGAGCCTCGCGCCTTCCCCGGGCAGATCTCCCGGAGCGTCCTCCGGCGCCCTCGCGTCGCGCACGACCAGGACCACGTCGGCGCGGGCCACTTCTGAGCGCGCGCGCTCCATGCCGATGCGCTCGATCGCATCATCGGATCTGGCCCGAAAGCCCGCGGTATCGACCAGCACGACCGGAAGGCCTTCGATCTCGAAGGGCTCGCGAAGGACATCGCGTGTAGTACCGGGCACCGGGGTCACGATCGCCCGTTCCTCTCCCGAAAGCCGATTGAGGAGGCTCGACTTTCCGACGTTGGGGCGCCCGGCGATGACGATATGAAGGCCTGCGGACAGGAGCCGGCCTTGCCGGCTCCGAGCCATGAGATCGGCGAGCGCGGCGTGGATCTTCGCCAGTCGCACCATGGCGTCGTTTCGATGAATCGCCTCGACCTCTTCTTCTGGAAAGTCGAGCATCGCTTCGGTGAGCGCCCGGAGCTCCGTGAGCTCCTCCACGACGCGTAGTACCGCCGCGGAAAAATCCCCTGAGAGCGAGCGCAACGCCGAGCGCGACGCCTCGCGGCTCGCAGCGTCAATCAAGTCCGCGATGGCCTCGGCCTGCGCGAGGTCCAACTTGCCCTGGAGGAAAGCCCGACGCGTGAACTCGCCCGGTTCGGCTATGCGCGCCCCACGATCGAGGCATGCAGCGAGGACGCCCTGCAACACCGCGGGGCCGCCGTGCCCGTGGAGTTCGAGCACGTCTTCACCGGTATACGAGTTCGGTGCGGGGAAATACAGAGCTACTCCCTGATCCACCGGCTGTCCATGCGCATCCTTGAAGGTGCCCAGCATTGCAAGCCGCGGCTTGGGGAGAAAGCCCAGGATCTCCTGTGCAAGCCGGACCACCTCGGGTCCGGACAGCCTGACGATGCCGATGCCGCCGCGTCCGTGCGGCGTCGCGATGGCTGCGATCGTGTCGCGCGCTAGGGCGCGGCGCGGCACCTCATCTCTTTCCATGGGCGGGCTTGCCGCGCTCGAACATGCGCTGGATCTGCCACTGCTGCAGGATGGAAAGAATGTTGTTCACCAACCAGTAGAGCACCAGCCCTGCCGGAAAGAAGAAAAAGAAGATGCTGAAGACGTACGGCATGAATTGCATCACTTTTGCCTGCACGGGGTCCGGCGGCACGGGATTCATCTTCGTCTGCAGGACCATGGTGACCGCCATGAGGATCGGCAGCACGTAGTAAGGATCAAGCGCTGAGAGATCCTTGATCCACAGGATGAAAGGCGCATGGCGCAGCTCGATCGCGGCAAGCAGCACCCAGTAGAGCGCGATGAACACCGGGATCTGGACGAGGATCGGGAAGCAGCCGCCAAGCGGATTTATCTTCTCCGTCTTGTACAGCTCCATCATCGCCTGATTCATGCGCTGGCGGTCGTTGCCGTACATCTCCCGGATCTTGGTCAGGCGCGGGGTCACCAGCTTCATCTTCGCCATCGACTTGTAGCTCGCGGCGGAAAGCGGGAAGAAGATCAGCTTGATGAGAATGGTGAGCAGGATGATCGCTACGCCCCAATTGCCCGAGAGCTCGTGGAATTTCTCCAGGAGCCAGAAGAGCGGCCAGGCGATGATCGTCAGCCAGCCGTAATCGACGACGAGCTCGAGCCCGGGCGCTGCCTCCCGCAGACGGCGTTGCTCCTGCGGTCCGGCATAAAGCGGCGCCTTCACCTCCACCGCAGCTCCCGGCTGCAACGTCCCGGCGGGGATGACGGCGTGCGCCGCATAGGCACCGTCGGGGCGTTTGACCGCGCCATACTCCCGTGCAACGCCCTGCGCGGGCAGCCAGGCGGAAACGAAATAGTGCTGCACGAAGGCAAGCCAGCCGTTGTCCGCCTGCTTGACCATGTCCACGTCACCCTTGTCGATATCGGCGGGCGGAACCTTCTCGAACTTGCGCTCGGTGGTGTAGGCGGCAAATCCCGTGAAGCTCTGGGCGCCGAAGGTCGATGCGACCGCATTCGCGTCGGTCGATGGCCGCCCGTCGTGCGTGAGCTGGAAATAGGCGAAGGGCGATACGGCCTGGCCGCCGTCGTTGCGGATCCGCAGGACCACGTCGATCACGTAGTCGTTGCGCTTGAAACCGTAGACCTTCTCGACCGTCAGGCCGCCCTGACTCGCGGTCAAGACCACCTCGATGCGATTCTGCCCCTGCGCGAGAGCGAAGTTGCCAGGCTGCGCCCTCCAGAGGGCGCGGTGATTGAGTCCGTCGCTCGTGAGGCCGCTCTGTGCTTCATAGCGGTGCTCGGGGCCGAGCAGCACGAAATTCTTGGTCGGGTCGGCTGAATCCTTGTGCTTCAGAAGCTCCAGCCGCTTGAGCGTCCCGCCCGCCGTATCGATTTCCGCGATCACCAGATCGGTGGTCACGCGCAGCAGTTCGCCGCTCGTGAGGCTGCCGGCCTCGACCGCGGGGGCCGTCGGTGTGCCGGGGGCCGGTGCTTCCTTGGCGCCTTCGCTCGGCCGCGCGCTCCCTTCCACCGGCTTGGGGGCCGGTACTCCCTGCTGTTGTGAGGCGGCTACGGGCGCCGGCTTCGGGCGCGTTTCCCGCTGCCACGCCTCCCAGAGCATGAGCACGGAGAAGCCGAAGATGAACAACAGGATGAGGCGCTGGGTTTCCATATTCACGGAACCGGGTCGTATCCGCCCGGATGCCAGGGACCGCAGCGGCAGATGCGCCGCGCGGCGAGCCAGCTGCCTCGGACGGTTCCATGGCGCTCGAGCGCCTCTTCCGCGTAGCTCGAGCAGGTCGGCTGGAAGCGGCACGAAGGCGCGAGAACCGGGCTCACCAGCCAGCGGTATCCCTTGATGCAATCGCGCAGGAGGCCTGCGATCATGTGCTCAGGCGTTGAAAAAGGGCGCGCAGGCGGGCGAGCATTGCCGCTCCGCCTGTTGCGTCCATAGGAGGGCGCACGAGCACGTCGAGCGCGCCGAGCCGGTGCTGCTCAAGGCGGAACGCCTCGCGGATGCAGCGCTTGATGCGGTTGCGGTCGGTAGCGTTCGCGGCATGCTTTCGGGTGACGAGCAATCCGAGCCGTGCCGGCCCGGTATCGCGCCTTCCAAGAAAAAAAGTGAAGCCCTCGAGATTGCGGCGCGTGCCTTGACGGAGCAACCGCTCAAAATCCGCCTTGCTTCGTAGCCGGCGGCCGGCGTTCAGCCCGTAAGGCTTGCCGTCCGCGGCTACAGTCCGAGCCGCCGCCGCCCCTTGGCGCGGCGATTTGCAATCACCTTCCTCCCGCCCGGCGTTCTGCTGCGGACACGAAACCCGTGCGTGCGTGCGCGTCTGGTTTTCGAGGGTTGATAGGTGCGCTTGGTTGCCATGGCGGCCGATCCGAAAAAGGGCGGTATTAGAGCCTGCTCATCAATGCGTTGTCAATTGCGGCCACCGCGACGATGGCGCGGACTCGCGCTTCACGCTTCGCTCGTCGCCGCGAATTTTTCCTGTGGATAACCCAACGCCAAGCGGTTAAAATTCGGCTCGTAAAGGGCCCTGCAACCAAGGCCGCGTTCAACCCCGCTTCCAAAGCATGCAAAACCTCTGGGACGCCTGCCTGCGTCGCCTCGAGCAGGAACTCCCTGCACAGCAGTTCAACACCTGGATTCGTCCGCTCGCGCCGGAAGCCGGCGCGGACGACACGCTGGTCCTGAGCGCCCCGAACCGATTCGTCCTCGAACTCGTGCGGGAACGCTTCGCCGCGCGCATCGAACGCCTCGCCGCCGAAGCCTGCGGCAAGGAATGCGGCGTGAAGCTGGTCCTCGCCAAAGGCATCGACCCATCGATCAAGATCACCCCCAGCGTCCCGCGCGCGGCCGAGGCGCCATCGATGTTCGATCGCGCGCGTCTCAACCGCGCCTTCACGTTCGACAGCTTCGTCACGGGCAAGGCGAACCAGCTCGGCCGCGCAGCGGCGATCCAGGTGGCCGAGAACCCCGGCATCTCCTACAACCCGCTCTTCATCTATGGCGGCGTGGGACTTGGGAAGACGCACCTCGTTCAGGCGATCGGGAACGCCCTGGCGGACCATCGTCCCGAAGCGCGTATCCGGTACATCCATGCCGAGCAGTACGTCACCGACGTGGTGCGCGCCTACCAGCAGAAATCCTTCGACGAGTTCAAGCGTTACTACCACTCCCTGGACCTGCTCCTCATCGATGACATCCAGTTCTTCTCCAACAAGGGGCGCACCCAGGAGGAGTTCTTCTATGCGTTCAATGCCCTGGTAGAAGCGCACAAGCAGATCGTCATTACCTGCGATACGTATCCCAAGGAGATCTCCGGCATGGAAGAGCGGCTGATCTCCCGCTTCGGCTGGGGACTCACTGTCGCCATCGAGCCGCCGGAGCTCGAGATGCGCGTCGCCATCGTCCTGAAGAAGGCCGAGGCCGAATCGATCGACCTTTCCGAGGACATCGCCTTCTTCATCGCGAAGCACATCCGCTCGAACGTTCGCGAGCTCGAGGGCGCCTTGAAGAAAGTCCTCGCGTTCTCGCGATTCAATGGCCGCGAGCTCTCGCTGGAGCTCGCCAAGGAGGCATTGCGGGACATCCTCAACGTCGCCAGCCGCCAAGTGAGCGTCGAGGGGATTCAGAAAACGGTGGCCGAATACTTCAAGATCAAGGTTTCCGACATGCATTCGAAGCGCCGCACACGCAACGTGGCGCGACCCCGCCAGGTCGCGATGGCGCTCGCCAAGGAGCTTACCCAGATGAGCCTTCCGGAGATCGGCGAGGCGTTCGGCAATCGCGACCATACGACGGTGCTCCATGCCTGCCGCACCATTGCGAGCCTGCGCCAGCACGATGCCGGGCTCAACCGCGATTATCTGGTCCTGGAACAGGTGCTCAAGAGTTGAAGTCGCAGCGATAAAGGTCAGCAACAGGGGGGATGGAACGGAATCGCAAACAAGCTGTGTGCAAACCGGGAGGGAAATGTGGATAAGCGAGTGCTGGATTCCGCAACGCGTTTCTATTCACAGAGCCGCGCAGACAGCCCACAGGTTTCCCCGCGTCAGAACCGGCGGCAAGCAGCGGGTGCGGAAGGACTTTTGCGCTTATCCCGGATTTCGGCCGCCCTTATCTATTACTACTAGATAGAAAAGAAGGTAAAGACAATGGTGCTTCTCAAAGCGAAGCGCGACGAAATCCTCGGTCCGCTCTCCGCCGTGAGCGGAATCATCGAGCGGCGCCACACGCTGCCGATCCTCTCGAACGTGCTGATCGAGCGGGCAGCCGACGCGTTGTCCTTCCTTGCGACGGACATCGAAATCCAGATCCAGGCCCGGGGCGCCGCATCCGGGGGCGAGGCGCGCGCCGTTACCGTGGGGGCCCGAAAGCTTGTCGATATCCTCCGGGCGCTCCCCGAGGATGCCGAAGTGACGCTGCAGCAGCAGGACAAGCGGCTGCTCGTGAAGGCTGCCAAGAGTCGGTTTTCGCTGCAGACGTTGCCCGCGGAAGATTTCCCGCGGCTCGCGCGCCCGGCGGGCGACGTCGCACGCTTCTCGCTTGAACAGAAGGCGTTGCGCCACGTCCTAAGCCTCGTTCAGTACGCCATGGCTCAACAGGACATCCGCTACTACCTGAACGGACTGTTGATGGTGGCGGAAGACAAGCAGCTCAAGCTGGTCGCAACCGACGGCCACCGCCTTGCCTACGCGTCGCTCAAGCTGCCAGGGGAACTGCCGCGGCAGGAGGTCATCGTCCCCCGCAAGACGATCCTGGAGCTTTCCAAGCTCCTTGCGGACACCGAGGATGAAGTCAAGGTCGAGCTCGCCGCGACGCAAGCCGCTTTCAGTTTCAGCTCCATCGAGCTCGTTTCGAAGCTGGTCGATGGCAAGTTCCCCGACTACACGCGCGTCATTCCTACCGGCCACAAGAACAAGCTGCAGATCGAGCGCGAGCCGCTTCGCCAGGCGCTGCAGCGCGCAGCCATCCTGTCGAACGAGAAATTCCGCGGCGTACGCTGGGTCCTCGGCGAAGGATCCCTGAAGATCGTGTCGTCCAACGCCGAGCAGGAAGAGGCGAACGAGGAGCTGGAGGTCGACTATTCGGGCGATGCCCTGGATATCGGATTCAACGTGAACTACCTGCTGGATGTCTTGAACAACGTATCCGGCAGCAAGATCGACTGCGCCTTCGGCGACGCGTCCTCGAGCGCGCTTCTGAGTTATGCGGGCGAGAAGGATTTCAAGTACGTCGTCATGCCGATGAGGATCTAAGTGGCCGATTCCGATAAGACCCTTTCCAACGCGGGCGACTACGGCTCCGATTCCATCAAGGTCCTCAAGGGCCTTGAGGCCGTGCGCAAGCGCCCGGGGATGTATATCGGCGATACGTCGGACGGTACCGGCCTGCACCACATGGTCTTCGAGGTGGTGGACAACGCGGTGGACGAGGCGCTCGCCGGACACTGCGACGAGATAACCGTTACGGTGCACACGGACAACTCGATCTCCGTCCTCGACAACGGCCGGGGCATCCCGACCGGCATCAAGGAAGACGACGAGATGAGGCGCTCGGCCGCCGAAATCGTCATGACCGAGCTCCACGCCGGCGGCAAGTTCGACTCCAACACCTACAAGGTTTCAGGTGGCCTGCACGGGGTCGGGGTCTCGGTGGTCAACGCGCTCTCGGAGTGGCTGCGCCTTACGATCTGGCGCGAGGGCAAGGTGCACCAGCTCGAGTTCCGGCACGGCGTTGCGGTCGCCCCCATCGAGGTCACCGGCTCGACGGAGCGCCGCGGGACGGAGGTCCATTTCCTCGCCTCCCGCGAGACCTTCGGGAACATCGATTTCCATTACGACATTCTGGCGCGGCGCCTGCGGGAGCTTTCGTTCCTGAACAACGGGGTCAAGATCGTCCTTGTCGACCAGCGCGCGGCGAAAGAGGAGAACTTCGCGTTTTCGGGCGGAGTGAAGGGATTCGTCGAGTACATGAATCGGGCGAAGAACGTCCTTCACCCGAACGTTTTCCACGGGACCGGTGAGAAGGACGGAATCACCGTCGAGGTGGCGATGCAGTGGAACGACTCCTATCAGGAGTCGGTGCTCTGTTTCACCAACAATATTCCGCAGAAGGACGGTGGCACGCACTTGACCGGGCTGCGGGCCGCCATGACGCGCGTCCTGAACAAGTACATCGACGAAGCGGAGCTCGCCAAGAAAGCAAGGGTTGAGACCACGGGAGACGACATGCGCGAAGGCCTTGCCTGCGTCCTGTCCGTGAAGGTGCCGGAGCCCAAGTTCTCCTCCCAGACGAAGGAGAAGCTCGTTTCGTCCGAAGTTCGGCCCGTGGTGGAGGAGATCGTCGCAGAGAAGCTGCGCGAATACCTCGACGAGCGGCCGGCCGACGCGCGAACCATCACTTCCAAGATCGTCGATGCAGCACGCGCGCGCGAGGCGGCCCGCAAGGCGCGCGAAATGACTCGGCGCAAGGGCGTGCTTGATTCCATGGGGTTGCCCGGCAAGCTGGCCGACTGCCAGGAGCGCGACCCGGCAAAGTGCGAGCTCTACCTTGTGGAGGGTGACTCGGCGGGCGGATCGGCGAAGCAGGGCCGCGACCGGGCCTTCCAGGCGATCCTTCCTTTGAAGGGCAAGATCCTCAATGTGGAGCGAGCGCGCTTCGACAAGCTGCTCTCATCGGCGGAGATCGCCACCCTTATCACCGCGCTCGGCTGCGGAATCGGCAAGGAGGAGTACAACGCCGACAAGCTCCGCTACCACCGCATCATCATCATGACCGACGCGGACGTCGACGGCTCCCATATCCGCACCTTGCTGCTGACGTTCTTCTACAGGCAGATGCCGGAGCTGGTGGAACGCGGCCACATCTACATTGCGCAACCGCCGCTGTACAAGGCGAAGCTGGGCAAGGAAGAACGCTACCTGAAGGACGAGCACGAGCTGAACGAATTCATGCTGAAACAGGCGCTCGTGGACGCAGCGCTGCACCCGGGGGCCGGCCGCGAGCCGCTCTCCGGCGATGCTTTGGCGCAGCTCGCCAAGTCCTATCTCCTTTCCGAGGCGGTAATCGACCGGGTATCCCGCCTGATCGACCGCGAGGCGCTCCAAGCCATGCTTCGAGGCGTCCACATCGACCTGGCGAGGCGCGAAACCGCCGAGGCGAGCGCCGAGGCGCTCGAGGCTGCGATCGCCGGCAATGGTGTTGCGGTGGCGCCGCACTTCGACGCCAAGACCGAGCGCTATCAGATCAAGATCGAGCGCACGCGGCACGGCAACGTGCGGATGAGCGCGATCGACACCGAGTTCGTCATTTCCGGCGACTATGCCCAGATTCGCCAGACCGCTGACATGTTGCGGGACCTGATCGGCGAAGGCGCCTTCATGCAGCGCGGAGAGAAGAAGCAGTCGGTCAAGGACTTCCCCGAGGCCATGCGCTGGCTCCTCGGCGAAGTGCAGCGCGCGATGACCCTTCAGCGCTACAAGGGCCTTGGCGAGATGAACCCGGAGCAGCTCTGGGAAACGACGATGGACATCTCCGCGCGAAGGTTGCTCAAGGTGCAGATCGAGGACGGCATCGCCGCAGACGAGATCTTCACGAAGCTGATGGGCGACGAGGTCGAGCCTCGCCGGGCGTTCATCGAGTCGAACGCGCTCGGCGTGCGGAACCTCGACGTGTAGCCGACGGCTTCTGGCTGGACGCAGGTCCGGCGGCAGCTCCTTCGGGCTTTTCCTTCGCCACGCGAGGCTGGAACTCGAAGCCAATCTTGCCGTCGGGCTGCTTCACGAGGAACGCCTTGAACCGGCGGCCCTTCTTGGACACGAACCCCGTAAGCAGGTCCGTGCGGCCGGTTGCGAGGAGCTTCTGCATCTGCTCGCGCTCGATCGGCTGCTGCAGGATCATCCGGCCGGAGCGGAAGTCGCAGCCCTTCTCCGGACCCACCGCCTTTTCACACGTATACGCCATGCCATGCTCGAAGACGCGCGACGCGCACTTCGGGCAGGGGCCGAGGGGCTCCTGAGCGCTGAAGTCCGGCGCTTCCTCCCCGTCGCCGGAAGCCTGGCCGAAATCGAACTCGACGCGGAAGTCGTCTGTCATTCGCATCACGGCGCTGAACGGCTTGCCCATGCGGCTGCGGAAGCCGGTCAAGGGGCCGATGGAGCGCTTCGCGATTAGCTCGGCGACTTCGTCCGGGGACCACTCGCGGCCCGAGGTGACCTTCCAGATCGAGAAGTCGCACTTCTGGCACTGAAACTTGCGGTAGTTCTCCTGCACCACGCCACCGCATTTCGGACAGGGCGCGGGTACGGTGGCGTACACCACATCCGGAATCTCGCCGGTCTTGATGATGCCGACAACCTTGCGCACGAGGTCGTTGATCTGCTTCATGAATTCCTCGCGCGACAGCTTCCCCTGCTCGATCAGCTTCAGCTTGTGTTCCCATTCGCCGGTCAGCTCGGGCGAAGCAAGCTCCACGATGTGGAGCATGTGCAGCGCGAAGAGAAGCGAAAACGCCTTGGGCGTCGGGACGAGTTCCCGGCCCTCCCGGTTGACGTATTCCTCGCGTATGAGCCCCTCGATGATCGCCGCACGAGTGGCAGGCGTGCCGAGCCCTTTTGCCGCCATTGCCTCACGCAGCTCGTCATCCTCCACCAGCTTGCCAGCGCCCTCCATGGCCGAAAGCAGCGTGGCTTCCGTGTACCGCGGCGGCGGCTTCGTCTGGTGCGGCTGGCTGACGACCTCGATCACCGGCACCGTTTCTCTCGGCTCGATGGCCGGCAGCGTCTGCGCGTCTTCGCCGATCGCGCGCCCGTAGATCGCGAGCCACCCAGGAGCGCGAAGGACGCGACCTTCGGTCCTGAAATGGTGGTCGCCGACTGCTGTGACGCGCGTGGTCTGCAGGAACTCCGCGGCCGGGTAGAAGACGGCTAGGAACCGGCGGACCACCATGTCGTACAGCTTCTGCTCGGCCTCGTTCAATTGCTTGGGCGTTTGCAGGGTCGGAATGATTGCAAAGTGGTCCGAGATCTTCGTGTTGTCGAAAACGCGCTTGTTC
The DNA here is from genome assembly GCA_035627155.1 of Burkholderiales bacterium. Taxonomy (GTDB): domain Bacteria; phylum Pseudomonadota; class Gammaproteobacteria; order Burkholderiales; family SG8-39; genus SCGC-AG-212-J23. The sequence continues at coordinate 57,589 of DASPMF010000066.1, forward strand.
GGCTTCACCCAACCCTGCTTGATGATTTGGCGCGCGTAGGTCCCGAACGCATCGGTCTGTCCCAGCTCCTTCAGCGTGTCCTTCACGGTGACGAGGTAGTCCTCGGGCAGAGCACGTGAATCCGTCCGTGGATAGGTCAGCACCTTGTGCTTCTCGTACAGCGCCTGGGCAAGCGACAGGGTCATGCGCGCTGGAAAGCCGAACCGCCCATTGGCCTCGCGCTGCAGGCTCGTAAGATCGAAGAGTAGGGGCGACAGCTGCGTCGAGGGCTTCGTTTCTTCGGTCGCGACCCCTATTTTCCCCTCGCAGGCGGATACGACCGCGCGGGCCTGCGTTTCGTTCCAGATGCGTTCCGGCCTGCGCTCGCCGTCTTCATCCTTCCTGTGTGCTGGATCGAACCAGCGGCCCGCATACTCGCCGGCCTTCGCGCCGAACCGGGCGTGCACTTCCCAGTAGTCGCGGGAAGTGAAAGCGCGGATCTTGTCCTCGCGCTCGACGAGGATCGCCAGCGTCGGCGTCTGCACCCGACCTACCGTCGTCAGATAGAAGCCGCCCTCCTTCGAATTGAAGGCGGTCATGGCCCGCGTGCCGTTGATGCCGACCAGCCAGTCCGCTTCCGAACGGCTTTTCGCCGCGTCGGCCAGCGGGAGCAACTCCTTGTCGGGCCGCAGCCGGGAGAATCCTTCCCGGATCGACTGCTGCGTCATCGACTGCAGCCACAGCCGCTCGATGGGCTTCTTTACCTTCGCGTGCTGGACCAGGTAGCGGAAGATGAGCTCGCCTTCCCGGCCCGCATCGCATGCGTTGACGAGGCCGGCGACATCCTTGCGCTTCATCAGGCGCAGCAGGACATTCAGGCGGTCCTCGCTGCGCTCGATCGGCGAGAGCTCGAAATGCGGTGGAATGACCGGCAGCTTGGCGAACGACCACTTGCCCTTCTTGACCTCGTACTGCTCCGGAACCACCAGCTCCAGCAGGTGGCCTACTGCAGAGGACAGGACGTATTCGTCGCTTTCGAAGTAGTCGCCCTTGCGCGTGAAACCGCCGAGCGCGCGCGCGATGTCGGCGGCGACCGACGGTTTCTCAGCGATGATGAGTTTCTTGCTCATGCGGCGAAAGGCCGCAGAGGATACTCGCAAAGCCGGAGCGGCTTCAACCCGTCCGGGCTAAGCGCGCGTGTGGGCGCGCCGAAGAAAGCGTCTTCCGGGTCAGCTCGGCAGGCGTCCTTGCGGCGCGCTGAACAGGTCTTCGGCGAGCAACTGGCTCGTCGGGATCTGCTGGTTCCACAGCACCATCAGGACGATAAGCTTGACCTGGTCGAGGCTCAGCGTGTCGCCGGATGCAGCAAGTGAACGCTCGATCACGAGCTCCCGATTCTGGGCGTTCAGGATTCCGGAGCTCTCCAGCGTGTAAAGAAAGCCGCGCGATGCGGCGTCCAGCTTAGCGAGCTCCCGAGGGGCAAAGGCACGAAACGACGTACGCGAATCCGGCAGCGGGCCAAATTCTCCCTGCGGCGATCGAACGCCGGCAAGCCAGTGCAGCGCTTCGCAAATGTCCGAATCCTCGAACCCCGCGGCGGAAAGTTTCTTGGCCACGTTCTCGCGGTCATAGGCGACGTCAGTCTGCTGGCAGTTCTCGAACAGGTACACGAGGATGTCGTACATGGTGTTCTCCTTTTCTTATAAACGCACGCCGTACATCGCGGTTTACCCGCGTTCCCCCTTCTCGAGTCGCTGGTACAGCCCGCCGGGCAGCGCGGCGATCCGGCCGTCGAGCTCGAGGCGCAGCAACTCCGAAGATACCTGCTCCGCGGGCATTCCGGCACGCTCGCACAAAGCGTCGACGTCGACCGGATCGTGGCCGATGTGCGCAAGCAGGCCAACATGGCCATCACCGGCAGCACTTGCACGCCGTTCGAGCAGTGGCGTCGTGGATGCCAGCCGGCTGGGTCGATATGCGAGCTCGCCCAAGACATCCTCCGCGGATTCGACGAGCTTTGCGCCAACCTTGATGAGCGCATGACAACCCTTCGATAGAGGTGAATGGATCGATCCGGGTATCGCGAAGACGTCACGGCCCTGTTCGGCAGCGCTCCGAGCCGTGATCAAGGATCCCGAAGCGGCCGCCGCCTCCACTACAAGGCAGCCGCGCGCGAGGCCGCTGATGATGCGGTTTCTGCGCGGGAAGTTCGAAGCGATGGGTCCGACGCCCAGCGGAAACTCGGAAAGGAGGAGACCCTGCAATGCGATTCTGCGCGCGAGCTCTTCGTTGCGCTTGGGATATACGACATCGACCCCCGTTCCGAGCACTGCGATGGTCGAGCCGGCACCCGACAGGCCGCCGCGATGGGCTGCCGCATCGATCCCCATCGCCAATCCGGACACGATTGTCAGACCGGTTTCGCTCAGCGCGCGGGCGAAGCTCTCCGCGTTTTGTTCGCCCTGGGCGGTCGCGTTCCGGCTGCCGACAACCGCGATGGACGCCCGCTTGAGCAGCTCCAACCTTCCAACCAGGTAAAGGATCGGAGGCGGGTCGGAGACTTCAAGGAGAAGCCGTGGATACTCGCCATCAGCAAGGGTAACTATGTGGTGCCCGTCCGCTCCGGCCCAGTCCAGGGAGCGGGCGACAGCATCGCCTACCGCGGGCGAGCTAAGAGCGTCGACGGTGGAGGCCGGAAGAAACGGAAGCAGATCCGCGGTGCGCCGGCCGACGATGTTCTCAGGCAGCCCGAATTTCTGCAGCAGGCCGCGTACGGAAGCAGGACCAATCCCGGGTGTTAGGGTGAGTTGGAGCCAACTCGCCAGCCCGGGATCCGGCCTCACGAAGGGGGCCGCTGAGATGTACGCGGAGGACGTCGCCGCACGACGGGACGCTCAGGGCGTCTGGACGACATCCGCAGGGTTGACGGGTCGCGTCGCATCCATGACCAGCGCATAGGACACGCGTTCGAACACGCGGAAGATGAAGACCAACCCGTAACGCTCCTCCGGTAGCTTGATAAGGGCGTCCGGCGCATCGCTGGCCTTCGAGACGTCGCGTACCGTCTGGTCCGCTGTGTGGAGCGCCAGGACGTGTCCGGTTTCCAGACCATCCGCGCGCCCCCGGTTCAGCGTCACGATGGAATGGCGTCCGGCTTCCCCTACGCGGTTGACGCCGCCGTAGATCGACATGACCCGCCCGCGAATCGCTTTCGCGGGAGCATGGGGCACATAGTTCGGCGCCTGAAGCGTCGCGACCGGAATGAGCTTGTCGCCGGTGCCGACTTCCTGCACCGTGGAGCTGAGCAGCACGGTGGCAGGGTCGCCGGGCCGAGTGAGTTGAGCCGTACCGAGGTAGATCGCTTCGTAGGCGAGCGTCTGCTTCGTTTCGGGATCGACGAGCGGTCCGCCCTTTCGGTAGACGTAGTACCCATCCTGCGCCGGTCCGCCGATACCCCGGACGTACGCCGTGCTTCCGGACGAAATAAGCACCCGGTCGGCTTGCGTCGCTACGATCGTGGGCGCCTTGTCCAACCCGTCAGGCTCAACAACGAGGGGGCGTGTGAGGAAAGGCTCGATGACGCCAGCCGGGATGGCTGGAATACCTTGTTTCGCGATCAACTCGCTGCGGGCGCGCGGGCTGAGCTTCACCGTTCCAGTCGGGGCACCTCGTGCCTCGCCGCCACCGATGGTCAACTGGCCGCGCACGCGATCCAGAAGTAGGACGTTGCCCGGGTAGATCAAGTGCGGATTGCGGATCTGATCGCGGTTCATGCCCCAAAGTTCGGGCCAGCGCCATGGCGAGTCGGTATAGCGAGAAGAGATGCCCCACAGCGTGTCTCCCGGAACGACGACATACCTGTCGGGCGCATCCGGTTTCAGGCTTAAAGGCGGTTGGGGCGCCTGCGCACTCGCGAAGCCCGCAAGTACGAATAAAACCAGTGCTGTGATAGACTTACGGACTTGCTGGACCATGGCGACCCCGTCCCTTTCGCGGCATCCTGGACCGGCTGGAAATCGTTTTTCTTGCCCCCAATTTAGCATATAGGCCGGTTCTTATTTATTGCCTGAGATTGTCCACATAATATATTAATTTGCAAGCGAATTTGCCCGAGAGAGTGATTTTCCACCCAGCGCGAGCGAAACTTCCGAAATGGCAACACTGAACATTCTCCGATATCCCGATGCGCGGCTTCACAAGCAGGCCGCACCCGTCACCGTTTTCGACGAGGCGCTCAAGAAACTGGTCGCCGACATGGCAGAGACCATGTATGCCGCCCCCGGCGTGGGACTCGCTGCTACGCAAGTTGACGTGCACAAGCAGGTGATCGTGGTCGACGTGTCAGACCGGCGCGATTCGCTCGTCGTGCTGGTGAACCCTGAAATCGTCGAGGCAACGGGCGTGTCGGATATCGAGGAAGGATGCCTCTCCGTTCCGGGCATCTACGAGCTCGTAGAGCGCGCCGAGCGAGTCAAGGTGCGGGCTTTCGACCAGAACGGCAATGCGTTTACCCTTGAGGCACAGGGGCTTTTGGCGGTGTGCATTCAGCACGAGATGGATCACCTGAAGGGCAAGGTCTTCGTCGAGAACCTGTCGCAGCTCAAGCAGCAGCGCATCCGCGCGCGCCTTGCCAAGCAGTTGCGCAAGACCGCCTAGAACCGTTCCTGCGTCTAGCATTCGCCGGTACGCCAGAGTTCGCCGCTAAGGCGCTCGCGGCGCTGCACCGGCGCCCCCACGACATAGCAGTTGTCCTTACGCAGCCGGACCGGCCGCTCGGCCGGGGCCTGCGCGTTTCGCCGAGTCCGGTCAAGCAATTCGCCGTCGAACACGGCATTGCGGTCGAGCAACCGGTGGATCTGAAGTCGAACGACGCGACAGCCTTGCTGCGCCGGGCCAACGTGGATGCCTTCGTGGTAGCGGCGTACGGGATGATCCTGCCGCAGGCTCTCCTCGACGTGGCGCCATTGGGAGCAATCAACATTCATGCGTCCTTGCTGCCGCGCTGGCGCGGCGCCGCGCCGATTCAGCGTGCCCTGTTGGCGGGAGACTCTCGGACAGGTGTATCTATCATGCGCATGGAGGCCGGCCTGGACACGGGTCCCGTATTCGACCAGCGCTCGATCGCCATTAAGGACGATGACGACGCAGGCACGCTGCACGACCGCCTTGCGACGCTCGGCGCCGAGATGATCGTCGACGTGCTGGACAGGCTCCCGGCCCTGAATGCGGTGCCGCAACCGAACGAGGGCGTCACCTATGCAGCAAAGGTGACGAGGGCCGACACGGCACTCGACTGGCATCGGCCTGCAGCCGACCTCTCACGGGCGGTTCGCGCGTTCCGCCCCGTGCCCGGCGCGAGTACGACGCTCAACGACGCGCCGCTAAAGATTTGGCGGGCGGCTCCCAGGAGCGCCAGCGGCGAGCCGGGTGTCCTCATCAGCTGCGCGCAGGATGCGCTTGTGATCGGTTGTGGTGAGGGTTGCCTGGCGGTGACAGAGCTTCAGCGCCCGGGTGGGCGCCGCATGTCCGTGGGCGACTTCCTCCTGGGTCATCCCCTCAAACCGGGAATCCGCTTCGGGTGAAGTCCTCGCTTGCGCTCGCATTGCGCGACGCCGCACCGATCGTGGCAAGCGTGGCGCGCGGAAGGAGCCTCACGGCGGCGTTGTCAGGCGCTCCAGTGGATGGCGATGCGGGCCGCGCGGCCCTCATCGATCTGACACATGGAACGTTGCGACGGTACGGTCGCGTGCAGTACGTAGTTCGGGCCCTTTCCCATCGGCTTACGGAAGATCCGCATGTCGAAGCCCTGCTCTGGTGCGCCGTTTACGCGCTCGAATCGGGGCGTTACTCGGCATACACGGTCGTCGACCAGGCGGTCCGGGCATGCGGCCTTTTGGACAAGTGGAACGCCAAGAGCTACGTCAACGCCCTGCTTCGCGCTTATGGCCGCCAGGCCGTCGCTCTTCAGACGGAGATCGAGAAAGACGTGGAGGCTCGCTACCAGCACCCGATGTGGTGGATCGACGCCCTGCGTCGCTCCTATCCGCAGCAATGGGAGGCGATCCTCAACGCGTCCAACGCACATCCTCCGATGAGCGTACGCGTGAACCAGCGCCGCGGATCCGTGGAAGCCTATCGGGCTCGCCTTGCCGAGCACGGGATCGAAGCGAGCGTCGTTGGCGAGAACGGCTTGCTACTGGCCCGGCCCGTGGGAGTCGGCAAGCTGCCGGGTTTCGCGGCGGGCGATGTCTCGGTGCAGGACGCGGGCGCGCAGCAATGTGCGCACTATCTCGATGCGCGGGAGGGCATGCGCGTACTCGATGCTTGCGCGGCACCGGGCGGCAAGGCCGCCCACATCCTGGAGCGCGCAACCGTGGACCTTCTCGCCCTGGACGAAGACCCGGCGCGCCTCGAACGCGTGCGCGACAGCCTGGCGCGGCTCGGCCTCGTCGCGGCGTTGCGGGCCGCGGATGCCATGCGCGTGGAAACATGGTGGGACGGCAAGGCGTTCGACCGCATCCTCGCCGACGTGCCTTGCACGGCATCCGGGGTTGTGCGTCGTCATCCGGACATCAAGTGGCTGCGCCGGTCCAGCGACGTCGCGGACTTCGCGCAACGTCAGTCGCGCATCCTGGACGCGCTTTGGCAGGTGCTCCGGCCGGGTGGTAAATTGCTCTATGTCACCTGCTCGATCTTTCCGCAGGAAAACGATGGGGTGGTGGAAGCCTTCGTCGGACGTACCGGAGGGGCGCGGCGTCTACCGCTGCCTGGTGGCGATCCGGCGCAGAAGTTTCCCAATGGCCACCACGACGGTTTTTACTACGCACTAGTCGAAAAAGAAGCCTGATCCGAGGGGCGATGCAGCGGATGGCGTACCTGGCGCGACTCCTGATGCCGCTGTGCGCGTGTCTCCTGTTGCCGGTTGCGCAGGCGCAGGAGAGCCAGGTGCAGGCTGCGACCTTGCGCGCGGCGGAAGACGGGTTGGTGCTCGACGCGGATATCGAATTCGAGCTGACGCCTCGCCTCGCGGAAGTCCTGTCGAGCGGCGTTCCCCTGTACTTCGTCGCCGAGTTCGAGTTGGAACGGGATCGCTGGTACTGGTTCGACGAGAAGGCCGCCTCCGCGCATTTGCAGATGCGGCTTTCCTATCACCCGCTTTCCCGCCAGTACCGGCTCTCCACCGGTCTGCTGCAGCGAAACTTCGCTTCGATCGACGAAGCGCTCAGCGCGATGAAGCGGGTGCGCAACTGGCTGGTCGCCGATCGGACGGTGACATTCGCGGACGCCGATTACGAAGCGTCGGTGCGGTTCCGCCTGGATTCCGCAATGCTGCCAAAGCCATTCCAGCTGAGCGCACTGACCGGCCGCGAGTTCTACCTGGAGACGCCCTGGAGGCGCTTTACCGTCAGCGCGCCGAAGCATCTCCCCGCGCCGGTCGAAACGCGCGAGCCTTCGAAAGCCGTCGCAAAGTGAAGACTCTGATCATCGTGGGCGGCACGGTTGCGGCGGTGGGGCTGTTCCTGCTTGCCACTGCGAGCGCGGACACCACGCTGCTCACCATCGACCTCCCGGTCCTCCTAGCCCTGAACGCCGCCCTTGCCACGCTGCTGGCCGTCCTCGTGGGCTACCAGCTCGTCAGCGTGGCGCGGCGTTATCGCGCGCGCGTATTCGGAGCGCGCCTCACATTGCGACTCCTAGGACGCTTTGCCCTGCTCGCGGTGCTTCCCGGTTTGCTCGTCTATGCGATATCCGTTCACTTTCTCACACGCTCGATCGAGTCGTGGTTCGACGTCAAGGTCGACGCGGCGCTTGAGGGCGGCATCAACCTGGGACAGCAGGCGATCGATCAGATGCTCGTCGACCTCCAGGCGAAGGCGCGGGCCATTTCGGCGGACATCGCCGAGCGCCCCAACGTCCAGGTCGTCACGGCCCTGGAACGCCTGCGGGCGCAGGCCGGCGTCGAGGAAGCGGTGATCGTCACGGCAAACGGCCGGCTTGTCGCCGCGGCGACCGAGGACGTCAGCAAGTTCGTTCCCGACTTGCCGGGCCTGCAAACGCTTCGCCAGGCGCGTGCAACGCGCGGCTTTACCGGGATCGACGCGGCTCCTGGACGCGCCTTGTCCGTCCGCGTGGTGGTGCCCGTCGACCTACGCGGACTGGCCGATGAAGGACGGTTCCTCCAGCTCCGGCAAAGCGTTCCTCCTGGCTTTGCCAAGAGCGCAGAGGCGGTCGAGGGCGCCTACCGCGACTACCGGGAGCTGGCGCTGTCTCGCGACGGCTTGAAGCGCATGTACATCATCACCCTGACCTTCGCCCTGCTCATGGCGCTCTTCGTCGCAGTGGCGGTGGCAGTGACGCAGTCCAACCTGCTGGCCGAGCCGCTTTCCAACCTCGCCCAGGCAACGCAAGCCGTGGCACGGGGTGACTTTTCGCGCCAGGCCCCGGTCACGAGCCGCGACGAGCTCGGCGTGCTGACCGAATCCTTCAACTCCATGACCCGCCAGCTCGGCGAGGCCCGCCGCGGCATGGAATCGAGCCGCCATGCGGTGGAAGAGGCGAAGGTGCGCCTCGAGAACATCCTCGGCAACCTTTCGGCCGGCGTGCTGGTCTTCGACCACGAGCTGAATCTGTCCATCTTCAACCAAGGCGCGCAGACGATCCTCGGCGACGGCCTGGAGGCATTTGCCGCAAGGATGAGGGAGCAGTTCGCCGACCAGGGCGCCCGGACGTGGCAGCTCGAGATGACCCTCAAGGGCACCGGCAAGACGGTCCACGCGCGCGCGGCCGCGCTGCCGATGGAGAGCGGCGGCGGCTACGTGCTCGTGTTCGACGACATCACCCAGCTCGTTCAAGCGCAGCGCGCCATGGCATGGAGCGAAGTCGCGCGCCGCCTCGCGCACGAAATCAAGAATCCGCTCACTCCCATCCAGCTATCCGCCGAGCGCCTGGAGATGAAGCTCGCAGAACGCCTTCCGCCGGAGGACGCAACGACCCTGCGCCGCGCCACTGAAACGATCGTGAACCAGGTTGCGGCGCTCAAGTCGATGGTCGATGCCTTTACCACGTACGCGAGGCTCCCGGCCCCCGCGCCCGCGCGGCTGGACCTGAACCGGCTGGTGACCGAAGTGCTCTCGCTCTATGAGACCTCGCATGTTCCGATTACTAGGCGCCTCGCCTCCGGATTGCCGCCGGTGTGGGCGGATGCGGCCCAGATACGCCAGGTGATCCATAACCTGGTACAGAATTCCCAGGATGCGCTCGAACACTCCAGGGCTGCCGCGGGATCGGCAGCGATCGAGGTGAGCACGGAGCTGGCTGGCGAGCGCGTGCGATTAGCGGTCGCCGACGAGGGCGGCGGCTTTCCGGCGGAACTGATGGCGCGCATTTTCGAGCCCTACGTGACCACTAAGGCGCGCGGAACAGGGCTCGGGCTGGCGATCGTGAAGAAGATCATCGACGAGCACAACGGCGCCATTTCCATCGAGAACCACCAAGGCGGAGCGATCGTGAGCATCCTGCTTCCGGCGGCACGGGCGGCCTGAGCATGGCCCAGATACTGGTTGTGGACGACGAAGTGGGAATTCGCGAGCTGCTGTCGGAGATCCTCGCCGACGAGGGACACCAGGTGAGCCTTGCGCAGAGCGCGGGGGAAGCACGCCGCCATCGCGAACGGCAGCGCCCGGACCTCGTCCTGCTCGACATCTGGATGCCGGATACGGACGGGATTTCACTCCTGAAGGAGTGGTCGGCCAATGGGCAGCTGACCATGCCCGTCGTGATGATGTCCGGGCACGGGACCATCGAGACGGCCGTTGAGGCGACGCGCATCGGAGCCCTCGACTTCCTCGAGAAGCCGATTGCGCTGCAACGGCTCCTTGCCACGGTGAAGCGGGCGCTGCGCAACGCCGAGACGCAAGCCGGTCCACGGCTGGGCCTTGTCGCCCTCGGACGCTCCAGCGCCCTGCAAGAGGCCAAGAAGCGCCTTTCCCAGCTGGCGCAATCGAGTGCACCGCTTCTCCTGCGCGGGGAGCGCGGCATGCGGCCGGAACTGTTCGCCCAGATGCTCGTCCCGCCCGGCGCGCCTTTTATCGACGGCGTCGAAGCGCTCGCCGATGCGCCGTCGGACACGCTCGCGCGAGCGGGCGGCGGGATCCTCTTTGTGGCCGATCTGGCCCGGCTGGCACGCCCCGAGCAAAGGCAGCTCGAGTTCCTGCTCGCGCGCGCCGAGAAGCACAAGGTCCGGTTCGTCTCCTTCTGCAGCACGGACGTGCGGACGCTGGTCGACCGCCACGAGTTCGACGCGGATCTTGCGGGCCGTCTTTCCGAACTCACGCTCCGCATCCCCGCCCTCAGGGATCTCGCAGAAGACGTGCCTGACGTCGCGTCGCTCATGCTTGCGCAGCTCGTCGAGGCTCGCGCATGTCCGCCTCGCCGGTTCTCCGTCGCGGCGCTCAACGCACTGCGGCACCACAACTGGCCGGGCAACCTCGCCGAGCTGGAGAGCGTTGTGAAGGACCTCGCGCTGAGCGCGCTAAACGAGGAAATCGGCCTCGAGGACGTGGAGCGCGTGCTGTCAGCGCGCTCTGCGCCGGCACTGGCGCCGGAGCTGACGCTCGAACGCCCGTACCGCGAGGCCCGGGAAGCGTTCGAGCGCGTGTATTTCGAGCATCTGCTGGCCCGCGAGAACGGCAGCATGTCGCGCGTTGCCGAGCGCTCCGGACTGGAGCGCACGCACCTCTACCGCAAGCTCAAGGCCCTCGGCTTGCCTGTCGGCCGCCGCGAGGAAAGCTAGCGACGCCCGGCTAGGCCTTCTTTTTCTTCTTCAGGCGCTGCGGCCGCGTCTTGCCGTAGCTGCCCTTGTAGATCTTCCCGCGCTTCGTACGCTTGTCGCCTTTTCCCATGTTTTCTCCAGTGGCCGGCCGCGATTATAGCGGCGCGCTCACGGAAGTCTCCGCGGGCTCATAAGCGAGGTAAGGCGCGAGCCAGCGCTCGGCCTCCACGAGCTGCATGCCCGCGCGGCGCGCGTAGTCCTCGACCTGGTCCCGGCCGAGCTTGCCGACCGCAAAGTATTGCGCATCGGGGTGCGAGAGATAGAAGCCCGCCACGGAGGCGGCGGGCAGCATGGCGAAAGTCTCCGTGATCTTCATTTCGGCGTTCCGCTCTGCGTCGAGCAGGGCGAACAACGGCCCCTTGGCCAGATGATCGGGACAGGCAGGGTAGCCTGGCGCCGGACGGATGCCGCGGTATCGCTCGGCGATGAGCTCCGACTTCTCGAGCGCCTCGCCGGCCGCGTAGCCCCAGAACTCCTTGCGTACGCGCTCGTGCAGGCGCTCGGCGAACGCTTCGGCGAGGCGGTCGGCGAGCGACTTGAGCAGCAGCGCGGAATAGTCGTCATGCGCGGCCTCGAAGGCCGCCACGCGCGCCTCGATGCCGCCGGCGCTGACCGCGAAGGCGCCCAGCCAGTCCGCCGCCTTCGACGATTTCGGCGCGACGAAGTCGGCAAGGCATAGGTTCGCCCGCCCGGTCGGCTTGACGTTCTGCTGGCGCAGGTTGCGCCACACCATCAGAACCTTCTTGCGGTCCTGGTCGTACAGCTCGATGTCGTCCCCATTGACCTGGGCGGCCGGGAACAGCCCGAATACGCCGTTCGCTACGACCCATTTCTGCGCCACGATGCGCTCCAGCATCTCGTGCGCCTCGCCGAGCAGCTTGCGCGCCGCTTCGCCGACGACCGGGTCCTCGAGGATTTTCGGATAGCTCCCCGACAGTTCCCAGGTCTGGAAAAAGGGTGTCCAGTCGATGTAGTCCACCAGCTCCCGCAACGGATAGTCGCGCAGTACGGTGATGCCTGGGACACGCGGCGCGGGCGGCGAGTACGACGACCAGTCGCTCTGGTGTCCCAGGCGGCGCGCTTCCGCGATCGGAAGCAGCGGTCCCGGGCCCTTCTTGTCCCGGTGCTGTTCCCGGATGCGGTCGTAGTCCTTGCGCACTTCGGTTACGTAGCGCTCCCGCGCGTCGGCGGACAGCAGGCTCTGCACCACCGGCACGCTGCGCGAAGCGTCCGGCACATACACAACCGGGCCGGAGTAGTTCGGAGCGATCTTGATCGCCGTATGGGCGCGCGAGGTCGTCGCACCGCCGATCAGCAACGGCAGCTTCAGGCCGGCGCGTTCCATCTCCTTGGCGACATGCGCCATCTCCTCGAGCGAAGGGGTGATGAGTCCGGACAGGCCGATCGCGTCCGCCTTCTCACGTGCCGCGGTGTCGAGGATGGTCTGCGCCGGAACCATCACGCCGAGGTTCACGACGTCGTAGTTGTTGCACTGGAGCACCACCGCGACGATGTTTTTCCCGATATCGTGCACGTCGCCCTTCACCGTGGCGATGACCACCTTGCCCTTGGCGCGGCCAGCCTCGCCGGTCCTGGCCTTCTCCGCCTCGATGAACGGAATCAGGTGCGCAACCGCCTGCTTCATGACGCGGGCCGACTTCACGACCTGGGGCAGGAACATCTTGCCCGCGCCGAAGAGGTCGCCCACCACGTTCATGCCGTCCATCAGCGGCCCCTCGATGACTTCGATCGGATGGCCGGCCTGGAGACGCGCTTCCTCCGTATCCGCGACCACGTGCGTCGCGATGCCGTTGACCAGCGCGTGGGCCAGCCGCTCGGCGACCGGCGCGGAGCGCCACGCTTCGTCCTTCACGCCTTCCCTCGGGCCGCCCTTGACGGTATTGGCGAACTCGATCATCCGCTCGGTGGCGTCGGGGCGCCGATTGAAGATCACGTCCTCGACGCGCTCCTTGAGCTCGGCGTCGAGTTTCTCGTACACGCCGAGCTGGCCGGCGTTGACGATTCCCATCGTCATGCCGCGCGCGACCGCGTGATAGAGGAATGCCGTGTGCATCGCCTCGCGCACCGGCTCGTTGCCGCGGAACGAGAATGAGAGGTTCGACACGCCGCCGGAGACCTTCGCGTGGGGCAGGTTGGCGCGGATCCAGGCGACCGCCTCCAGGTAGTCGATGCCGTAGGTGGCATGCTCCTCCAGGCCCGTGGCGACCGCGAAGATGTTCGGGTCGAAGACGATGTCTTCCGGGGGGAAGCCGATTTCGCGCGTGAGGAGCTCGTACGCGCGGGCGCAGATTTCCTTGCGCCGCTCGAGCGTGTCGGCCTGGCCCTTCTCGTCGAAGGCCATGACGATCACTGCGGCGCCGTAGTTGCGGCAGAGGCGGGCTTGGCGGAGGAACTCGGCCTCGCCCTCCTTCATCGAGATCGAGTTCACGATCGCCTTGCCTTGCACGCACTTCAGGCCGGCTTCGATGACGCTCCACTTGGAGCTGTCGATCATGACCGGGACGCGGGCGATGTCCGGCTCGGACGCGACCAGACTCAGGAAGGTCGTCATCGCCTTCTCGGAGTCGAGCATGGCCTCGTCCATGTTCACGTCGATGATCTGCGCGCCGTTCTCGACCTGCTGGCGGGCCACGGCGAGGGCGCCGGCGTAGTCGCCTGCGAGGACGAGGCGGGCGAAGGCCTTGGAGCCGGTCACGTTGGTCCGCTCGCCCACGTTCACGAACAGCGACGTCTCGTCGACGTTGAGCGGCTCCATGCCGGCGAGACGCAGGGCCGGCTTGCGCGGGGCGGCCAGGCGCGGCGGCACGCCGCGCAGCGCCTCGCCGATCGCCGCAATATGCTCGGGCGTCGTGCCGCAGCACCCGCCAGCGAGGTTCAGCCAGCCGCTCCGCGCCCATTCGCCGATCTGCCGCGCCATGGACTCCGGCGTGTCGTCGTACTCGCCGAAGGCGTTCGGCAGGCCGGCATTCGGATGGCAGGACACGTGCCTCTCGCAGATTCGCGCGAGCTCCTCCACGTACGGGCGCAGCTCCTTGGCGCCCAGCGCGCAATTCAGGCCGATCGCGAGGGGCCGCGCGTGGCGGATCGAGTTGTAGAAGGCTTCAGCCGTCTGGCCCGAGAGCGTGCGTCCGCTTGCGTCGGTAATGGTTCCGGAGATGAGAACCGGATACCGGCGGCCGCGCGCATCGAAGGCGTTCTCGATCGCCATCAGCGCGGCCTTCGCATTGAGCGTGTCGAATACCGTTTCCACGAGCATGAGATCCACGCCGCCGTCGAGAAGGCCGTCGACCGCCTCGCGGTAAGCCGCGACCAGCTCGTCGAACCGGATCGCACGGAAGCCGGGATCGTTCACGTCAGGCGATATCGACGCGGTCTTGTTCGTCGGACCGAGCACGCCGGCGACGAAGCGCCGGTCGCCGCCATGGCTTCGCTGCCATTCCCGGACCGCGTCGCGGGCAAGGTGTGCTGCGGCGAGGTTGAACTCGCGCGCGAACCGCTCCATGCCGTAGTCGGCAAGCGCGACGCTGGTCGAGTTGAATGTGTTGGTCTCGATGATGTCCGCGCCGGCCTGCAGGTATTGCGCGTGGATGTCGCGAATGAGCTCCGGCTGGGTGAGCGTCAGCAGGTCGTTGTTGCCGCGTAACTCGCGCTCCCACGCGCGGAAGCGCTCGCCGCGGTAATCCTCCTCGGCCAGGCGGGCGCGCTGGATCATCGTGCCCATGGCGCCATCCAGGAGGAGGATGCGTTCGGCGAGCGCCTGCTCGATCTCGTTCGACTGCTCGGCGGACTGCGGTGCGTTCACGGCGACCCGGAAAAAAGAAAAGCCCGCTCAGCTTTCGCCGGAAACGGGCCTTCGTTGGACTTCAGGCGCGCGTCTCTTTAGCGGAATTTGTTACGCGCCCGCAAGCTGAGCATCAAATCGGCGCGAGCCCGCAGTGTGCAGACTTAATCCTGCTGTGTCAACCGCTTAGGCGCGGCAACGGCGCGACCAGCCCGTATAATCGCGAGCCTCATGAGCGCCAGCCCGGAATCGTTCGAATCCATTGTCGGCCGCTTCCCGTGCCAGGTGCACTGGGGCGACTGCGACCCGGCCGGAATCATTTTCTATCCGACGTACTTCCGCTGGATGGACAGTGCGACGTGGGCGTTTTTCGCCTCCGTGGGGTACGACGCGAAGCGCATGCGAGCCGAGCACCTCGCCATGCCGCTCGTCGCCGCGCAGGCGGAGTTCCTGTTGCCGGCGGAGCAGGGCGACCGCTGCGAGGTGCGCTCGCGCATCCAGCGGTTCGGCGGCAAATCATTCGTCATCTCGCACGAGAT
>DASPMF010000067.1:0-2324 GCA_035627155.1 Burkholderiales bacterium
AGCGCGAACCTGAAGGCAGGGCCCAGCGCCTTGAAGCGCGGCAGCTCGTTGGCGAGCAGCAGGAGCACGAGCGCCGCCATGAAGGCGAACGACACCCCGAGCGACGAGCTCTTGAAGTAGAAGATCGTGTAGAGGTTGAGCAGCGCGCCGAGGAGGAAATGCACCGCGGGCATGCGCCAGCGGTAGTACCCGCCGGCGAGTCTCCCGTGCCCGGCGGGCGCCGGCTCGCGGCCTTCCTCGATGAACGCGTGGGCCAGCACGACAGTGATCAGGGCGAGGTAGGCGGCCTGCTGGCCGATGGTGAGCCAGGAGTCGATGCGCCCGAGCGTGAGGACGTCGAAGACGAAGCCGGCGGCGAAGAAGGCCGGCGCCAGCATCCGCTCGTTGCGTTCGAAGTACAGCCTGAGCCGGTGCGCAAGCGCCACGAATCTCCCCTGCGGCTACTATACAGAATGACTTCGCGAGCCATTGCCCGCCCGCGCGACGCCGCCACGCTCGTCATTTGCCGCGAAGGCCGCGCCGGCGTGGAGCTCCTCATGGGCCGGCGCGCCGCGCGCCACCGTTTCGTGCCCGGCCACTATGTCTTCCCCGGCGGGCGGGTGGACGCGAAGGACTATCGCAGCCCGGCGCTCTCCCCGCTTCGGCCGGAGGTCGCGAAGCAGCTGGGAAGGAACGCCCGCGCGCTGGCAATCGCCGCGGTGCGCGAAACCTACGAGGAGACCGGGCTAGTCCTGGGCAAGCTGGACGGCGCCGCGCTGCTGCCTTCCCTAGGCAGCCTCGACTACATCCTGCGCGCGATCACGCCGAGCGCTAGCCCGATCCGCTTCCATGCGCGCTTCTTCGCCGTGGCCGCGGAGGAAATGTCGGGGACGTTGCGCGGGAACGGGGAGCTGCTCGACCTCGACTGGCGGCCGGTGGCCGAATGCCTGAGACTGCCGATCGTCGACGTTACAGAATATCTTCTCAGGAACCTCGGCCATCTTCAGGAAAAGGAAAAGGGCGGCCAGGCCGCCCTCTTCTCCTTCCGCAACGGCCGCGCCGTGCTGCGCTAGAACACCTTCGTCACGAGCACGCTCGGCAGCCAGGTGGCGAGCGCCGGGAAGAAGATCACGAGCAGGAGCACCGTGAGGTCGCCGAGGAAGAACGGAATCGTCCCCTTGAGCACCTGCTGCAAGGGGATCTTCGAGGTGCCGCTCACGGCGAAGAGGTTGAGGCCGACCGGGGGGGTCACCACCCCCATCTCCACGTTGAGCGTGATCATGACCGCCAGGTGCAGCGGGTCGATCTTCAGCGCCATCGCGATCGGGAACACGACCGGCACCGTGAGCAGCACCATCGCCACGCCGTCGACCAGCATGCCGAGGAAGATCAGCACGCCCATGTAGGCGAAGATGAAGCCGAGCGGCGTGAGCCCCATGTCGACGATCGTCTGCGCGATCTTCTGCGGCCAGTACATGTTGGCGGCGAGGAACTGGAACACGCCGACGCTGCCGATGAGGAACACGATCACCGCGGTGAGGTTCAGGGCGCGCGTGGCGGTGGGCAGCATCTCGTTGATGAACTTGCGCCCGCCGGAGAGCACGCCGTAGAGGAGCGCGTAGCCGCAGGCCGCGGCCGCCGCCTCGGTCGGGGTGAAGAGGCCGCCGTAGAGCCCGCCGAGGATCACGATCGGCATGCCGAGCGCCGGCGCGGCGCCCTTGAACTCGGTCCACACGCGCGGCAGCGAGAACGTGCCGCGCGGCAGGCCGAGGTAGAGCGAGATGAGGATCACGCTCAGCGCGTTGCCCGTCGCCAGCAGCAGCCCCGGGATGACGCCGGCGAAGAAGAGCTCGACGATGGATGTCTCGGTAATCACGCCGAACACGAGCAGGATGATGCTCGGCGGGATGAGCATGGCGATGCCTCCCGCGGTCGCCACCAGGCCGCCGGAAAGCCAGTCCGGATACCCCCGCTTTCGCATCTCGGGGATGGCGATCACGCTCATCGCCGCGGCCATCGCAACGCTCGAGCCGGAAATGGCGCCGAAGAGCACGCAGGCGATCACGGTGGCGACGCCGAAGCCGCCCGGCATCCAGCCCGCGAGCGAGTCGGCGAAGCGAAAGAGCTGCGACACCAGGCCGGTGCGCTCCATCAGGAAGCCGGCGAAGATGAACAACGGGATCGCCATCAGCGAGTACTTGCCGATGAAGCTGAAGAAGCTGCGGAAGATGGTGTTCATCTCGAGCAGCGGGTCGCCCAGGACGAAGGCGGCGACCGACGCGCTGAGGGCGATGCCGATCGGCACCGCCAGCGCGAGCAGCAAGAACAGGACCGTCCCTACGATG
>DASPMF010000068.1:0-4201 GCA_035627155.1 Burkholderiales bacterium
CCGCCGCGCGGCGCAGAGTCTCACGGAGCTGGTGGACGACCTGCTCGACATCGCCAAGATTGAGGCCGGCAAGATCGACGTGCGGCCGGCGGAGTTCTCGGTGTCGGACCTTTTCAGCGCGCTGCGCGGCATGCTGCGGCCGCTGCTCGTCACGGACAAGGTGGCCCTGCGCTTCGAGGGCGATCCGGGGGTGCCGGCGCTCTATACGGACGAGGCCAAGGTGTCGCAGATCCTGCGCAACCTCATCTCCAACGCGCTCAAGTTCACCGAGCGCGGCGAGATCCGCGTGACGGCGGGCCTCGAGCCCGACGGCGCGCACGTGGTGTTCAGCGTCGCGGACACGGGCATCGGCATTCCGCCGGAGTTTCACGAGTCGATCTTCGAAGAGTTCACGCAGGTGCGCAACCCGATCCAGGCGCGCGTGAAGGGCACCGGGCTCGGCCTGCCGCTCTGCCGGCGCCTCTCCACGCTGCTCGGCGGCGAGATCCGCCTCGAGAGCACGCCCGGGCTGGGATCCACGTTCACCGTGGTGCTGCCGGTCCGCTACCAGGGCGCGCCCGAGGAGCCGGAGCTGCGGCCGGAAGCCCTCGAGGTCGAGCCGGGGCTGCTGCCGGTGATCGTGGTGGAGGACGAGCTGAGCGAGCAGCTCGTCTACGAGCGCATGCTGCGCGAGACGCGCTACGCGCCGGTCGCCGCGCGGACGCTGCGGCAGGCGAAGCAGGCATTCGCCGCGCTGAAGCCGGTGGCGATCGTGCTCGACGTGCAGCTCGGCAACGAGTCGAGCTGGAAGTGGCTGGGCGAGCTGAAGAGCGCGGGCGGGCAGGCGCCGGGCATCGTCGTCGTGACGAACGTGGACGACCCGCGCAAGAGCTTCGCGCTCGGCGCGGACGCATACCTCTCGAAGCCGCTCACGCGCGAGGCGCTCCTCGAGGTTCTCGACCGCCTGAGCCGCGCCCGCGTGCTCGTCATCGACGACGACCCGGCTTCGCGCTACATGATGCGCCGCTACTTCGAGCAGGAGCCCTACGACGTCCTCGAGGCCGTCGACGCGCGAGACGGCATGCGGGCGGTCGCGAACGCGCGGCCGGAGCTCATCGTGCTCGACCTGAATCTGCCGGACCGGCGCGGCGAGGAAGTCCTGCAGGAGCTCGCGCGCAACCCCGACACGCGCGACATCCCCGTCATCATCGCGACCGCGGAAACCCTCACGCCGGAACGGCGTCTTGCGCTCAAGGACGCCGCGGCGGTCGTTTCCAAGAGCGAGCTGAACCCGAAGCTGTGGGGCGAGATCCTGCTCAGTACCCGGAGAACTCTTCGCTGACGGGGGCGCGCGGGGCGTTCCATCCGGTCGTCAAGCAGGGCCGCTACGCCTCGGCGCGTTGTTCCGCGGGCTTGGGCGCGTGGCGCGAGAGGCCCATCGCGGCGTTCACCAGCGCCACGTGGGAGAACGCCTGCGGGAAGTTGCCGACCTGGCGGCCGCTGCGCGGGTCGAACTCCTCGGCCAGCAGGCCGACGTCGTTGCGCAGCGCGAGGAGGCGCTCGAAAAGCTCGCGCGCCTCGGCGAAGCGGCCTTCCATGCAGAGGTTGTCGACCAGCCAGAAGCTGCACGCGAGGAACGCGCCTTCGCCCGGCGGCAGGCCGTCGTCGGCCTGCTCGGTGCGGTAGCGCAGCACGAACCCGCCTGCGGTCAGGTGGCGGCGCACCGCCTCGACGGTCGAGCGCACGCGCGCATCGGCCGCGGGGAGGAAGCCGGTGATCGGGATGAGGAGGAGGCTCGCGTCCAGTGCCTCCGATCCGTAGCTCTGCACGAAGCTGCGCGCCCGCTCGCTGTAGCCGTTGCGGCACACGTCGGCGTGGATGCGCTCGCGCAGCGCGCGCCAGCGCTCGACTGGCCCTTTGCGGCCGAACTGCTCGATCGCCTTGACGCCGCGGTCGAACGCGACCCAGCACATGACCTTCGAATGGGTGAAATGGCGCGGCGGCCCGCGCACCTCCCAGATTCCGCGGTCCGGGCGCTCCCAGGCGGTCTCCAGGTACTCGAGCAGCGCGCGCTGCACGTTCCACGTCGCCTCGTCGCTGGCGAGGCCCGACTTGCACGCCTGGTGCAGCGCGTCCATTACCTCGCCGAACACGTCGAGCTGGAGGTGGTCCGCCGCGGCGTTGCCGATGCGCACCGGACGCGCGCCTTCGTAGCCGGGAAGCCAGCCGAGCTCGCTCTCCGGCAGGCGCCGCTCGCCGGCGATGCCGTACATGATCTGCATCTGCGCCGGGCTGCCCGCAACCGCGCGCACCAGCCACTCGCGCCAGGCGGACGCTTCGTCGCGATGGCCGCCGTTCATCAGCGCGAGCAGCGTGAGCGTCGCATCGCGCAGCCAGCAGAAGCGGTAGTCCCAGTTGCGCACGCCGCCCAGCTCCTCGGGCAGCGAGGTCGTCGGCGCGGCGACGATGCCGCCGGTGGGCGCATACGTGAGCGCCTTCAGCGTGACGAGGGAGCGGCGCACTGCCTGCGACCATTCGCCGGCGACCTCGCAGCGCTCGCTCCACTCGCGCCAGAACGCTTCGGTGCCGGCGAGCGCCTCGGACGGCTCGATCGGCTGCGGAACGGGCAGATGCGAGGGCGAGCACGCGAGGACGAAGGCGAGCTTGTCGCCCGCGCGGACCTCGAAGCGCGCGCGCGTCGCGAGCGCTTCGCCATGTAGCGGCACCGGGGAGCGCAGCACCGCCATGTCCGGCCCGGCCACGGCGCGGATGCCGCGGTTGTCGGGCAGGCGCGTGACCCAGGGTACGGCGGAGCCGTAGTCGAAGCGCAGCACAAGGTCGAGCTCCATCGCCATCCGCCCGCGGGTGCCGGTGACGATCCGCACCAGGTCGGATTCCCATTCGCGCACCGGCATGAAGTCGGTCACCGTCACGGCGCCGTCGCCGCATTCGAACTCCGTCTCGAGGATCAGCGTGTCCTCGCGGTAGCGACGGCGCACGCGCGGATGCGGATCGGCGGGCGCGATGCGCCAGCGGCCGTGCTCGCGGCTGCCGAGGAGGGCGGCGAAGCAGGCGGGCGAATCGAAGCGCGGCCAGCACAGCCAGTCGATCGAGCCGTCGCGGCCGACGAGCGCCGCGGTCTGGCAGTCGCCGATGAGCGCGTAATCCTCGATCCGCACGCTAGCCGCCGGTGCGGAACGCCGGATAGAGGCTCATGCCGCCGTCGACGAAGAGCGTCGTGCCCGTCACATAATCCGATTCGTCGGAGGCGAGCCACAGCGCGGCGCGCGCCACGTCTTCCGGCTCGCCGATGCGGCCCCAGGGGATGAGCTTCAGCAGCGCTTCCTTCGCCGCCGGGTCGTCCCACGCGTCGCGGTTGATCGGCGTGCGGATCGCGCCCGGCGCGATGCCGTTCACGCGGATCCCCTGCGGCGCGAGCTCCTGCGCGATGCTCTTCATCATCATCAGCACGCCGCCCTTGGAGGCCGCGTAGTTCGCGTGGCCGGCCCAGGGAATCGCCTCGTGCACCGAGCTCATGCACAGCACCTTGCCGCGCGCACGCGAGGCTTGCGGCGGGTCCTGCCCGAGGAAGCGCCGCACCGCCTCGCGGATGCACAGGAACTGCCCGGTGAGGTTCACGTCGAGCACGCGCCGCCAGTCTTCGGCGCTCATTTTCTCGACCGGCGCGTCCTTCTGCATGCCGGCATTGGCGACCAGGATGTCGATGCGGCCGAAGCGCGCGACGAAACCCTCGAGCATCGAGCGCACGTCCTCTTCGCGGGAAACGTCGGCCTGCAGGGCGATCGCCGCGCCGCCCTTCGCGATGATCTCCTCTACGAGCGCGCGCGCGCCCTCTGCGCCGGACCGGTAGTTGATGCCCACCGACGCCCCGGCTTGCGCGAACGCGCGGGCCACCGCCGCTCCGATCCCGGAGTCCCCGCCGGTGACGAGCGCAGCCTGCCCTTCGAGCGGGAGAGGAGGCTTCGTGGAGGCCATGAGCCGCCCTTGCAAGATCGGAGCCGACCCGTTGGCATGAACGGAAATGGTCCGAACGAGGATTAAGTTTCGTTTTACTCGACCCGCCGGCGCGGTAGTCCGCGACCTGCTTCTCTCCCGCCGCGATCGCCGCCTCCACCAGCTTCTCGATCTCGCCCGCGTCGCTGATCTGCTTCAAGCCGCGTTTTTCGATGATTTGGTCGGGCGAACCTTCACCGTTCCACAT
>DASPMF010000069.1:0-10824 GCA_035627155.1 Burkholderiales bacterium
CGTTCGACTCGCTCTCGCTCGTGTGCAGGCCGAGGAGGCCGCGCTCGGTCGTCATGCCGATGTCCACCGGGCGCGTCTGCAGCCACTCGCGGTAGGCCGTCAATGCAGTTTCAGATACGTATTTGCCTTCTTCGAGAATGGAACGGCCCAAGGCCAACGCCATCTCGCTGTCGTCGGTGGGCTGGCCGGCGATGGTGTTGAAGACGCCGCCGTCGCCCAGGTCGCGCACGCCCCGGGGAAACTCGCGCGCGATCTCGGCCGCGCCCTTGAACTCGACTTGTGCGCCGAGGCTGTCGCCGATCACCTGGCCGAGCAGGCAGCCGGCGGCGCGGGCGAGGCGCCCTTCGTCCTCCCGGCGCGGGAAGCGCGGCTCGATGCGCCGGTCGCGTCGCGGCTCGGCGTCGAGCGCCTTCCAGTCGAAGCGCGCGAGCGCGGCCGCCGCGGCCGGAGCGCCGGCGAAGCAGCCGGTGACGCGCCGCGTCGCCTCGCCCTTCAGGACCAGCGGCTCGCCGGCCGCGTCGAGGAGCACCCCGCGCGCCGCGCCGATGAGCGCCGCGCCGGCGGCGATGTCGTACTCGTTCACGCCGTGCGAGGTCATCGCCGCCGCGCCGTCGCCCGCCGCTACGCGCGCGAGCCGGTAGGCGATGCTCGGCATGGCGACGAAGCGCGCCGGGCGCACCGCGGTGGAGTAGGCCTGAGGGCGAAGCGCGGACGAGGCGTTGGTCCAGACGAAGTCGCCGGCGCTGAGCGAGCGCCGGGAGAGGTCGACGTCGATGGGCGCGCCGTTGCGCGTGAGCGGTGCGCCTTCCGCCCAGGCGATCGTGTCGTGGCCGCGGTCGGGCGCAAGCGGCGCGTGCACCACGCCGAGCACCGGCACGCCGTTCCTCATGAGCGCGATCGACACCGCCGAGCCGCGCCGGCCGAGAAGGAAATCCGAGGTGCCGTCGTGCGGGTCGACGAGCCACATCCAGCCTTCGTAGCCGGCGGCGGCGGCCGGCGCGACGCCGGTCTCCTCGCCGCCGAAGGCGCACGGTACGAGCGCCTGCAGGTTCGCGCGCAGGCGCTCCTCCATCTCGGTGTCTATGGGCGCCGAGCCGCCGCGCCCGCGCGGGCCTTCGGGACGGAAGAACTCCTCGCGGAGCTTCTTCCCCTCGGCCTCCGCGGCGGCGATCGCGCCGCGCAGCACGTTGTTCACTCCATCACCCGGCCGCGAAGCGATTTGCGCAGTGCCTTGATCTGTGAACGGACCTTCTTCCCCTGGATGCGCCTTTCCTTCGAGGCGCGCGTCGGGCGCGTCGGCCTGCGCCGCTTCGGGACGAAGGCGGCCGCGGCGACGAGCTCGTGCAGGCGGGCCAGCGCCTCGGCCCGGTTCATCTCGAGGCTGCGGTGCTGCTGCGCCTTGATGACGACGATGCCGGTGCGCGTCACGCGCGAGTCGCCGCGGCGCAGCAGCCGCTCCTTCACCTCGTCGGGGAGCGAGGACCTGCGCACGTCGAAGCGCAGGTGCACCGCGTTCGACACCTTGTTGACGTTCTGGCCGCCGGCGCCCTGCGCGCGCACCGCGCGGATCTCGATCTCGTTCTCCGGGATTTCCACGGCCGAAGGATAAAGGGAAACAGGAAAAGGGCCGGAAACGGCAGGCAAAGAAAAAGGGCGGCATACCTCGCCGCCCTTCTCCTGGCTACTGCCTGCAACGCCGAACTGCGATCCTGCTACGCCCTAGGGGACGGAACCTCGTCCTTGTAGCCCGGGCGCCTCTTCATCTTCTGCTTGCTGTCGGTTGCCCTGCGCTCGTCGAGGGCGCGCTCCCGCTCGATGCTCGCCTCCTCCGGAGACGTCGCCTCCGGGGAAGAAGAGCCCGCGCTCGCCGAGCCGCCCGTCGAAGCCGGCTTCATCTTGTCGGTCGAAGGCTTGCCAGCCCTCTCCGGCACGGGTGTCTGCGCGGAAGCCGAGCAGACCGCGACCATGCCGAGCAGGCTGATCATGCAGAGCCGCTTGCGCATGGCTTAGTTGCCGCCGCCCGCGCCGCCGGCACCGCCAGCGCCGCCTGCACCCGCACCCGCGCCGGCACCCGAGCCGCCGCCGCTGTTCGGCCCGCCCGCGCTGCCCGGCGTGGTCGTCGTGGCGCCCGAGCCGGTCGTGGTCGTGCCGCCGCCAAGGCCGCTCGTTTCGCCCTGGTTGGTCTTGCGACGCGCCTCTTCGTCACGCGACGATCGGCTCGAGGATCCGGTGGTCGCGTCGCGGCGCGAACGCGGCGAGGTCGTCGCGTCGCCGGTGGTGCTCGAGCCGGTCGTCGCCGACGGGCCGCTCGTCACGGGCGCCGAGCCCTGCGCCTTCGAGCTGTCGGGCTGTGCGCCGCCGGTATCGACGCTGCGGCCTTGCTGCGTGGAATTCATCGTGCCGGACGAGCCGACGCTCGAAGAGCCGGTCGCGCTGCTTCCGGTCGCGCCCTGCTGCGGCACGGTGCCGGTCACCCGCGAGCTGTCCGGCTGCGCGCCGCCGGTGTCGACGCTGCGGCCCTGGGCGTTCGGGTTCCTGGGACTGTCGCTTTGCGCCGACGTCTGCGCATAAGCGCTGAATGACACTGCGGCAACGCCGCAGAAAAGCATGGGAATCAACTTGCGCATCGATATCTCCTTTGAAAGGGTACCGATGACTTGCAAGCCCCGTGCCGCGCCGAGATCGGGGTCAGGCACCGAATTCCATCGGACTACGCCGCGGCGGCCCCCGGGAATTCGGTGCCTGACCCCGATCTAGCGGCTGACCTGGTTGCGGCCGCGCTCCTTGGCGCGGTAGAGGGCCTCGTCGGCGCCCTTGATCACTTCGGCGGGGGTCTTCAGGCGCTTGCCCGGCTCGGCAGCGCCGATGCTGATGGTCACCGATAGAAGGAGGTCGGTGCGGGCGAAGTCCTGCTCTTTTCCGTCCGCGCCCTTGCGACGCTTGGCGCCCTCCTTCTTGTCCCTGGGGCGATCCTCGCCGCGCAGCGTCATCTTGTGCGCCTCGACGGACTGGCGCGCCGCCTCGAGGTGCGGCAGAGCCTGCGCGAGGCGCTCGCCGGGGAAGAGCAGCGTGAACTCCTCGCCGCCGTAGCGGTACACGCGCGCCCCGCCGCCCGTCCCCGCGAGCCGGGAAGCGACGAGCTTCAGGACCTGGTCGCCGGTGTCGTGGCCGTACGTGTCGTTGAACTTCTTGAAGTGGTCCACGTCCGCCATGGCGATCGCATAGGGCGGCTGCAGCGCGCGCAGCTGCTCTTCCAGCGCGCGCCGGTTCGGCAGGCCGGTGAGCGCGTCGCGGAACGCCATGCGGTGCGACTCCTGCAACACCGCCGCCACGAGCAGCGCGCCGGCGGTGAGCATGAAGAGCGAATAGATCGGCAGGTTCGTCATCCAGGTCGAGGCGATGAAGAAAGCGACGAGCGCCCCCGCGATGCCGACCTCCAGTGGCGTGTGGTTGGGCCACGCGCGCGCCACGGCGAGACCGAAGGCCGCCGCGAAGGTGAGCCGCGCGAGGAGCGGCGTAGGCCCGGCGTAGAGGAGCCAGTGGTTCAGGAGGCGCTCCGGGTTCGCGCCGGACTGCAGCCCGTACACGGCGATCGCCTCGAGGATGAGGAGCGCGACCCAGCGCCACGCGCGCCCGAAGCGCGCGCCGCGCTCCGGCATGGCGAGCGCAAGCGCGGCGTTGAGCGGCACCAGCGTCGCCGTCGCCGTGAAGACGAGGCGCGTCGGCCAGAAATCGCCCGCCGCGAACGCCGCAAGCAGCGAGACGGCGAGGACGAAGGCGCGCTCGCGGTTGAACCACATCGCGACGCCGGCGGCGGCGCCGAGCACGGCGTAGGGGCCGGCCGTGCGCAGCCCTTCGAGCGTACCGGGAAGCGGCGCGCCGAACCAGGCGGCAACCACCGCCAGGAGCAGGATGAGGGCGACCGGCCAGTAAGGACGAAGGTGCGGGGGGCCGAGCGCCTGGATCACAAGGCCCTTACTCGCCGATCCGGTCGGGCCGGAAGTCGCAGAGCTTGCCGCGCTGCGCGCGCTTGCCGACGTGCTCGGCGAGCGCCTTGGCGTCGAGCGCCTGCACCGCGCGGTTCTTGCGCTTCATCCCGGAAACGACGAGCGACTTGCCGTCGCTCGCGCCGACCGAGGCGAGCGCCTGGCCCTCCGGCAGGGCGATGAGCTGCACGCCCACGCCGCCGTTGGGCCGCACCGGCACCTCGTCCATCGGGAAGAGCAGCAGCCGGGCATCGGACGAAAGCGCGGCGACGAACCGGTAGCTCGCGTCCTTGCGGAACTCGAACGGTTTCTGCACCTTCGCGCCTTCGCCGACGGACATGAAGTCCTTGCCCTGGCGCGTCTTCGCCTGCAGGTCGCCGAGCTTGCAGAGGAAGCCCAGGCCGGCGGAGCTGTTCATGAGCAGCGTGCGCTCCATGTCGCCGGTCGCCATCCAGACGATCTCGGAGGAGGCGGAGTTGACGAGCGTGTTCACCGGCGCGCCGTCGCCGCGACCGCTCGGAAGCGTCGCCGCGTCCAGGGTGAAGCTCTTGCCCGAATCGGCGAGCAGCACCACCGCGTCGGTGGTCTTGCACTCGAGCGCCTGCAGCAGCGCATCCCCGTCCTTGAAGCCGAGCGAGGACAGGTCCAGGCCGTGCCCCGTCCTCGCGCGGATCCAGCCCTTCTGCGACAGGATCACCGTGATCGGCTCCTCGACCACCGTGCGCTCCACCTGCGCGCGCTCGGCGACCTTGATGAGCGTGCGCCTTTCGTCGCCGAACTTCTTCGCGTCGTCGGCGAGCTCCGAGGCGACGAGCTTCCTCAGCTCCTTCTCGTCGCCGAGCAGGCTCTTCAGGTCCTTCCTTTCGTTCTCGAGGCTCTTTCTCTCGTCGTTCAGCTTGATGCCGTCGAGCTTGGTGAGCTGGCCGAGCCGCAGGTCGACGATGTCCTGCGCCTGGCGCTCGGTGAACTTGTACTTCTTCTGCAGGTTCTCCTTGGCTTCGGCCTGGTCTTCGCTGCTTCTGATCAACTTGATGATCTCGTCGATCTTCACGTACGCGAGCAGCCGGCCCATCACGATCTCGAGCCGGTCCTGCACGCGCTCGAGGCGGAACTGCGTGCGCCGGCGCACCGTGGAGACGCGGAACTCGCCCCACTCGCGCAGGATGTCGACGAGGCCCTTGGTCTCCGGGAGGCCGTCGAGGCCGAGCCAGGTGAGGTTGATGGCGTAGCGCGTCTCGAGCGAGGTGTGCACCATCAGCGCCGCCATCATCTCCTCGGGGTCCACCTTCGAGGTGCGCGGCTCGATGACGAGGCGCAGCTTCGACTTGCGGTCGGACTCGTCGCGCACCGCCTCGACCTGGTCGAGGATGAACTGCTTCAGGCGCCGCTGCTCCTGGGAGATCTCCTTCTTCGTGCCGGCGGCCTTGGGATTGGCGAGCGCCTCGATCTCCTCCATCACCTGGCGCACCGAGACGCCGTGCGGCAGCTCGGTGACGGCGATGCGCCACTGCCCGCGCGCGAGCGTCTCCTTCTCGTAGCGCGCCTTCAGGACCAGCGAGCCGCGTCCCGTCTCGTAGGCGGCGCGGATTTCCTCCGGCGGCGAGATGATGTGCCCGCCGCCCGGGAAGTCCGGTCCCGGCATGAGCTCCAGCACGTCCTCGAGCTTCGCCTTCGGATGCCTGATGACGTACGCGGCGGCCGCGGCGACCTCGCGCAGGTTGTGCGACGGAATGCGGGTGGAGAAGCCGACCGGGATGCCGAAGCTGCCGTTCAGCAGGCCAAAGGGAAGCCTTGCAGGCAACAACACGGGTTCATCGAACTTGCCGTCGTAGTTCTTCTGGAAATCGACGGTGCCCTCGCGGATCTCGCTTAACAGCAGCTCCGCAAAGCGGGAGAGCTTTGCTTCCGTGTAGCGATAGGCCGCAGCCGAATCGCCATCGCGCGAGCCGAAATTCCCCTGGCCTTCGATGAGGGGATAACGCATGGAAAACGGCTGCGCGAGGTGCACCAGCGCCTCGTAGGTGGAGCTGTCGCCGTGCGGGTGGTACTTGCCGAGCACCTCGCCCACGTAGCGCGCGCACTTGGAGAACGACTGCGCGCCGCCCGGCGTGTCGGCCATCGCATAGAGGATCCGCCTCTGCACGGGCTTCAGGCCGTCGGCGATCTCGGGCAGCGCCCGCGACTTGACGGTGGAGACCGCGTAGCCGAGGTAGGCGTGCGAGGCGTGCTGCTCGATCGGCGCCGCTTCGTCGCCGCCGTCGGGTTGGAAGAGGTCCAGCGTGGGGTTATCCATTGAAGAGATCCATTTGCTTGTCCGCCATCAGCACGGCGTACTCCACTTCACGTTTTGCCTTCTCGAGGTTCTCGCATTCCCCCGCGCGCCCCGCCGCTTCCCAGGTGTAGCGGTTGCTTTCCGCGAGGGTGACTTTCCCGAGCTTGGTCTTGCCAAGCCATAACGCGTGCCCCTTGTAGGCACGCTCCCAGAAAGGTTTCCTAGACGTCCGCTTCAACTGTCTTCCAGTGCTCCCGCATCCAGTTCCTGCGGCCCTCGGCTTCGCCGGAGTCCATCAGCAGCTCGAACGTCTCCTTCGCCTTGCGGAGCTGGTTCGCGTCGAGCTGCATGCGGATCAGGCGCCGCGTGTCCGGGTTCATGGTCGTCTCCCAGAGCTGCTCCGGGCTCATCTCGCCCAGGCCCTTGAAGCGCGAGATCTCCCAGGCGCCGTCCTTGACCTTCTCCTTTCTCAACTGATTCAGGACTTCATCCAGTTCGTCGTCATCCAGGCAGTAGACCCGGCGCGCGGGCTTGCCCTTGCCCTGCGAGGGCACCTCGACCTTGTAGAGCGGCGGCTGCGCCACGTAGACGTGGCCCTTCTCCACGAGCCTGGGCGCGTGCATGAAGAAGAACGTCAGCAGCAGCGCCTGGATGTGCCCGCCGTCCACGTCGGCGTCGGTCATGAGGATCACCTTGCCGTAGCGGATGCCGGAGAGGTCCGGCGTCTCCCCCGCGCCGTGCGGGTCGACGCCGATCGCCGTCGCGATCGCCTGCAGTTCCTTGTTGGCGAGCACCGTGCGGCTGTCCTTGGACATGGTGTTCAGCACCTTGCCGCGCAGCGGCAGCAGCGCCTGCGTCTCCTTGTCGCGCGCCTCCTTCGCGGAGCCGCCGGCGGAGTCGCCCTCGACGAGGAAGAGCTCGTTGCGCTCGATGTCGCCGGAGGCGCAGTCGACCAGCTTGCCGGGCAGCGTCGCGATGCCGCTCGACTTCTTGCGCTCGACCTTCTTGCCCTTCGAGAGGCGCGCGAGCGCCTGCTCGATGGCGAGCTCGACGATCTTCTTGCCTTCGTCCGGGTGCTCGTTGAGCCACAGCTCGAAGGCGTCCTTCACGCACAGCTCGAGCAGCTTCGCGGCGTGGCGCGTGGTGAGCTTTTCCTTCGTCTGGCCGTGGAACTGAGTGCGCACGATGCGCGCCGAGAGCGTGAAGCAGGCGCGCTGCCACAGGTCGTCCGCGATCAGCTTCACGCCCTTGGGCGTGAGCTGGCGCGTGTCCATGAACGCCGAGAGCGCGTCGAAGATGCCGGAGCGGAATCCCGCCTCGTGCGTGCCGCCGGAGCGCGTCGGGATGAGGTTGACGTGGCTGTCGGTGAAGACCTCCCCCTCGGACACCCAGCCGATCGCCCACTGGGCGCCCTCGCCCGGCTCGATGTCGGGGATGTTGGTTTCCTTGAAGAAGCGCTCGCCGTGGAAGAGCGGCGCCACCAGCTCCCGGCCCTGCAGCATGAACTCGAAGAACTGCAGCATGCCCCGCTCGTACTTCCACGTCTTCGCGTCCTTGCCCTCGATCTCGAGCACGACGGTGAGGCCGGGCAGCAGGTAGGCCTTGGAGCGCAGCAGGTGCTCGAGCTCGCCCAGCGGGATGTTCGGCGAGTCGAAGTACTTCGGGTCGGGCCAGATGCGCACCACCGTGCCGGTCTTCTTCTCCTTGATCCGCTCCGACTTCAGCTTCTGCTTGAGCTCGCCGCCCTCGAACGCGATGGAATGCTTCTGCGAATCGCGGAAGACCGTCACCTCGCAGCGCTTCGAGAGCGCGTTGGAGACGGCGACGCCGACGCCGTGCAGGCCGCCGGAGATGTGGTACACGCCGTCGCCCGACTTCGAGAACTTGCCGCCGGCGTGCAGCATCGTGAACGCCACTTCGACCGCCGGCTTCTTCTCCACCGGATGCATGTCGACCGGGATGCCGCGGCCCTCGTCCTCCACCTCGACCGAGCCGTCCTTGCGCACCGTCACGGTGAGCTTCTTGCCGTAGCCCGCGAGCGCCTCGTCGATCGCGTTGTCGATCGCCTCCTGCACGATGTGCAGCGGGTGGATCGTGTGCGTGTACATCCCCGGCATGCGCCGCACGGGCTCGAGCCCCTTCAGCGCCTGGATCGCGGATGCGTCGTAGACCGGTTGCTTTGCCATGGATCTAGTGTTTACCCAGCCTTGAAGTCCCAGATATTGTATTGGGGCCGCGGGCGAGCCATGCGGCGTGGCGCCCGCGGCGCTTGATTGCGATTTTCATGATGTAAGCGCCTTTCGGGCTTCCTCGAGGTCGTACTCGGCCTGCAGGCTCATCCAGAAGGCGGGCGCGTTGCCGAAGCGCTTCGCGAGCCGCAGTGCGGTGTCGGCCGTGATGCCGCGCTTGCCCAGGATGATTTCGTTGATCCGCCGCGGGGGCACGCCGAGATCCCGGGCCAGCGCGTTCTGGCTGATTCCGGACGGCTTCATGAACTGCTCGAACAGGATGCGCCCGGGATGCGGGCTGCGCGATTTTTTCATCTTATGACGGACGCCGTTATATAACGGAATCCGTCATGGCGCAACTCAGCCCGGCTTGCGAAAGCGAGCCTGGCCGTAAGACTCGGCGAAGAGGTCGATGCTGCGAGCGATCGATACGCTCAGCGGCGCTTCTTCCCACAGGCGGCACAAGGCCTTCTGCGCGCGCAGCGCGCCACGCTCGGCGCCAAGGAGCGTTTTCACGGTGCGCTCGACCGCCTCTTCGCCGCCCACTTCCTCGACCAATCCCCAGTCGAAGGCGCGCTGGGCGTCGATCGCTTCGGCGGTCATGACCAGCCATGCCGCGCGGCCCGCGCCCATGAGGCGCGGAAGGAGCGCCGCCTCGACGACGGACGGGATGCCGAGGCGCACTTCGGGCATCGCGAACTTCGTTCCCGGCGCGGCGATGCGCAGGTCGCAGGCGGCGGCGATCTCCAGGCCGGCGCCGATCACCGCGCCGTGCAGCTGCGCGACGACGGGCGCGGGCAACGCGCGGATCGCTTCGCACACCGCGTGGATCCGCGCAACGAACGCGCCTGCGTTCGATTCGCTTAGCGATCCGAGCTCGCGCACGTCGGCGCCGCCGCAGAACGCCTTGCCGGCGCCCGCGAGCACCGCAACGTGCAGGTCCTCGCGTCCCTTCAGTTCCCGGAACGCGCGCGAAAGTTCCTCCAGGTGCGGGGAATCGAGCGCATTCGCCTTCTCGGCGCGCGCAAGCAGCACCCGCGCCACGCCACCGTCCATACGGACCTCGACCATTTGCGAAGTCTAAGGCCTACAATCGGCCGCATGGCAGAGCAACAATGGGCGTTTCCCGCCGAGATGCGCGCGAAGCCGGAGGACTGGCGCTTCGACCTCGACGCCGCGCTCGACTCGATCGTGCAGGTGCGCGCGGAGATCCCGGAGGACGCGTTCACCGCCGGGATCCTCGGCACCGAGCGCGTCGGCAACGGCGTGGTGATCCGCGACGACGGCCTGGTGCTGACCATCGGCTACCTCATCACCGAGGCGAGCACCATCTGGCTCACCACCAGCCGCGGCGCGGTGGTCGGCGGCTTTCCGGTCGCGTACGACCAGGTGACGGGCTTCGGCCTCGTCCAGCCGCTCGGGCGGCTCGGCGTGGACGCCATCGCGCGCGGCAGCGCTTCGACGTGCCGCGTGGGCGAGAACGTCATCGTGGCGAGCCACGGCGGGCGCGAGCACGCGCTCAAGGCGACGATCTTCGCCAAGCGCGAGTTCGCGGGCTACTGGGAATACGTGCTCGATGAAGCGATCTACACCGCGCCCGCGCATCCGCAGTGGGGCGGCGCGGCGCTCATCGGCTCCACCGGCGATCTCCTTGCGCTCGGCTCGCTCCTCGTCCAGGAGAAGCTCGATGCGGGCGTACTGCAGGGAAACATGCTGGTGCCGATCGACCTCCTCGATCCGATCCTCGAGGACCTGCTGAAGCTCGGCCGGCCGGACAGGCCGCCGCGTCCCTGGCTCGGCATGTACACGAGCGATGCCGGCGGGCGCCTCACCGTCGCCGCCATCGCCGCCGGCGCGCCCGCCGCGCGCGCCGGCATGAAGGTGGGCGACCTCATCGTCGCCGTCGCCGGCGCCGCGCCCGAGAACCTCGCCGACCTGTGGCGGCGCATCTGGGCGCTCGGCAACGCCGGCGTCGACGTCCCGCTTCGCATCGTGCGCAACAAGTCCGCGCGCGAGCTCGTCCTTCGCTCCGCCGACCGCGCCGACTTCCTCAAGAAACCGCACCTCCACTGAATAGATCGGGGTCAGGCACCGAATTGCACGGTGCCTGGGCAGCACGCTTGGGCCCGGGTGTCCGGCGCTCGAGCTTCCGCCCGGCGCTCTCGAGCTTCTCCTTCAACGCAGCGCCGACGAGCGGATAGCCGCCTTTTGTCGCCTGGCGGATTTCCTCCAGCCGCTCCGCGGCGACGTCTTCGGAAAGGATCGCCCTGTAGCTTTCCGCGGTCATCCCCGCGACCGCGTCGTGCGTCGCAATGAGCGGGTCCGTCCGGAGGCCGGC